>JALYVS010000218.1 GCA_030853115.1 Actinomycetota bacterium | reverse complement strand
GTCCCGGCCGGCCTCGAGCGCCGGGGCGCCGGCCTCGAGCGCCGGGGCGCCGGTCTCCGGCGCCTCCGGCGGCCAGCCGGTCAGCATCCGGGTCGGCTGGCTTTAGCTGGGCTGGCTTTAGCTGGGCTGGCTTAGCTCGGACGGGTTTGGCCGGCTGGGCCTGGGACGGGTTCGGGTCATGGCAGGCTGGGCTGGTGACCAGTGAGACGACACGGCGGCTGATGCTGCTGCGGCACGCCAAGTCGGACTGGCCGGACGTCAGCGACCATGCCCGGCCGCTGGCCAAGCGCGGGCGCCGGGATGCCCCCGCCGTCGGCCGCTGGCTGCGAGCGCACGGCTACCAGCCGGACGTCGTGGTGTGCTCGACCGCGCGCCGGACCCGGCAGACCTGGGAGCTGATGGCACCGGAACTCGGCGGGTCACCGTCGGTGCGGTTCGAGCCGCGGGCCTATGACGCCAGTGCCCTGACCCTGCTGTACCTGGTACAGGAATTGCCCAGCTCATGCCGGGCCGCGCTGCTGATCGGGCATAACCCGGCCATCTCCGAGCTGGCCACCAGCCTGGCGGACCAGGTGACCGGACTGGCCGAGCAGGACGACGCGCTGCCGCCCCAGCTGATCAGGTTCCCCACCGCCGCCGTAGCGGTCCTGGAAGCCGCTGGTGACTGGCCTGAGCTGGCGGCCGGACGTACGCGCCTACTCGACTTCACCGTCCCCTCGTAATCCCTTGCTAGCCTGGGCCGGCGCACACCGAGTGGGCTGGCTGGCTAGCGGCGGGTATTTCCGGGACCGATCAGGAGGCGCCTGCTAGTTTTCTAGCCTCGGGTATCGATCCCGGACAGTCCTTCTCAAGGGCAGCGATATCCTTCTTCAGGACATCCGCGAATACAGTCTCCACCGGACCGGCCGGGTCATAGTTCTGCTCGGCCGCCGCGTAGTTCTGAGCGTCCGATTCCAGCTTGCCAGGTTCCCGGTTAGCGCCAAGACCAAGATAGGCGCCGGTCAGCATGCCACCCTCAGAGCTAGTGATGGTGCCCTTCCTGAGGTCGGGCCCGCCCACGATCACCAGTGCTCCCAGGTGGGCGACGAGCTTCTGGGCCGTCCACGTACCCGCCAGGTGCTGGCCGGTATTCACCACCGTCCCGCACGTCAGCTCCCGGGAGTTGGAGTTGGCCGCCCTTGACGGCCCGGCGGCCGGCGAAGTCGGCTGGGGAGATGCCCCCCCCGCATGCGCAGAGCGCGACCAGCGCGACCAGCGCCATAACCGTCATCCTCATGTTGGCGTCCCGTTCCTGGTTATCTTTCGGGTCACCATAGCGCACGCCACTGGCGATATCGGGGCATCTCGCACATCGAGCACCCGGCTCCCCGAGTTCGGGGGTGCACCACGAGATTGGCGATGATTTCAGATGATTAGCCGGTGATCATAGATAACGTCCAACCGAGCGTCCGAATGGTCGGCCAAAGGGAGGAAAAATGACAGAATAAACATTTTTCTGCCACCACGCTATAATCCGGAACGACGCGCGTGCGTCTTACAACGGAACGACGCGCAGCGTCTTACTACGGCCGGGCAGATACTGCAGATGTCGTGCCGCGCCTTGACCGGCCCGGTACTGACGACCTTGCCGATGCGGTCCAAACCGCAGGTAGAAATGGGGCTGGATGCGCAAGACCTCGTTCGCCCGGCTGCGCATCGTCGTCTCGGTCGCCGGGCTGGGCATCTGGCTGGCCGCATGGCTGGCGCGGCAGGCCGGTCTCGGTCACCAGGTCTACGCGGTGGCCACCGTCCTCGGCCGCGTGCTCCTGCTCACGAGCGCTTGCGCCGCAGCCGGTGTCTGGCTGTACGAACGCGCGCGGCCCGTCGTCCGGCAGCGCCGGTACCGCGCGCTCGGGACACCAGGTGAGCGGGGTGCGCACGGACCTGGGTTGCCGCTGGCCGTCCGGGCGATGACGGTCACGGGTTCGGTCGGGTGTGCCGCGGTCCTGGTGTGCCACGAGCCAGCGGATCTGCGCGCCGGGCACTCGGCGTGCGGCCAGAGCGGGCGGCCCGGCCTGGCGATCACCCCGGACACGCGCTTCGAGATCGGTTCGGTCACCAAAGTCTTCACCGGGCTCGTCCTGGCGGACATGGTCGTCCGGGGTCAGACGGAGCTCGACGCCACGCTGGGCATCCTGATCGGCTTGCCCGCGAGGGCCGGCGGCCTGATCACCCTCCGGTCCCTCGCCACCCACACCTCCGGCTTGCCGCGGCTGGCGCCCAGCCTTCGGATGAAGACCCGCGCCCTGACCGCTGATCCCGATCCCTACCGGGACATCGGCCTGGCGCACGTGATCGCGGCGCTGACCCGCAATCCGCCCGCCGCGCCCGGTGCCTTCCGCTACTCGAACCTCGGCTACCAGCTGCTCGGCGCCGCGGTCGCCGCGGCGGCCGGTACCACCTGGCCCGATCTGATCTGGCAGCGTATCGGCCGGCCCCTGGGCCTGACCGCTACCGGCATCGGGCCTGATCGCAGTACCGCACGTGGCCATGACCGGGCCGGGCTGCCGGTGCCGTACTGGGACTCGGCTCTGCTGCCGGGCGCGGGCGCGCTCCTGTCCAGCCCGGCCGACCTGGAGACATTCCTCCGCGCTCAGCTCGATCCGGCCAGCACTGAGCTGGACGCCGCGATCCGGCTCAGCCGCGTGTCCCATACCGAGGGCCGGGCCGTGCGGCCGGTCGGACTCGGCTGGATGCTCGACCGGGCCGACGGCGCCAAGCTAGCCTGGCATAACGGCGGCACCGGCGGCTTCAGCGCGATCCTCGCCCTGACGGACCGCCCGCGCGGGCCTGCAGGCGTGGCCATCCTCGTCAACAGCCCGCACGTGAGCGCCCTGGACACGGTGGCCCGGGAGATGCTCAGGTGAGCGCGAGATCGGCCAGGCCACCGGCGTGCTGACGGTACAGCTTGTCGTCTCGGCCGTGGACGTACTGGCCCGGTTCCTGGCTTAGAATCAGAGTGGGTCCGGTGGCTGGTGGCGGGCCGGGCTGGTGGCCCGGCGGCGGCGGTGGCGCCGGGTCCGGGGTCAAGACGGCGGCCCGTGAGATGCCCCCGGCCGCGGCGTTTCCGGTGGCGGTGCTGGCGCCGGTGGAAGGTGACCTGGGATGGACACCGAGCTGCTCTCTGATACTTTCGTCGGCCTGGCCGACACGATGGTCGCTGATTTCGACGTCATCGACTTCCTGCACGTGCTGACGGACCGCAGCGTCCGGCTGCTGTCCGCCTCGGCCGCCGGGGTGATGCTGGCCGGCCCGGGCGGTGAGCTGCGGCTCGCGGCTGCCTCCAGCGAGGAAGCCGGGCTGCTGGAGCTGTTCCAGCTGCAGAACGACCAGGGTCCCTGCCTGGACCGCTTCCGCGGCGGGCGGCCCGTTACCGCCGCTGACCTGACCGCCGCGGGGCTGCCCTGGCCCCAGTTCGCGGACACCGCCGCCCGGCACGGGTTCCGGGCCGTGCAGGCCCTGCCGATGCGGCTCCGGGACCAGGTCATCGGCACGCTGAACCTGTTCCGCGCCGAGCCGGGCCCGTTCGGCCCGGCCGAGCTGCGGGTCGGCCAGGCCCTCGCCGACGTCGCGACCATCGGGCTGCTGCACCAGCGGAACGTGCGCCGCCGCGAGACCCACGCCGAGCAGCTTCAGGGCGCCCTGAACAGCCGGGTCACCATCGAGCAGGCCAAAGGCAAGCTCGCCGAGCGGCTCGGCATAGACATGGACCGCGCCTTCACCATGCTCCGCGACCACGCCCGGAACAGCAACCAGCACCTCACCGACGTCGCCCGCACCTTCGTCGGCGACCCCGCCACCAGCTTCCCGCCCCCACCACCCCGCCAAACTCCCCGCTAACATCCCGGTCGGGATGGACGGCTGCCGTCGCGGGGCATACCGCCCGGGCGGCCTTGCGCGGGGGCACGAGAGGATCGCCGCGGGTCCGTGCGGGTGATGGCCTCCTCGACGCTGGCGTACACGTCGAACCAGGCCAGCATGCCGGTGACGGTGAGGATCCGGTGCACGGCGCCGTGTGGTCCGGCCAGCGCGAAACTGCCCCCCTGCGATGTGATGTCCTGGCTTAGCCAGGCGAGCACGGTGAGGCAGGCGCAGTCTATGTAGGCCAGGTCAGTGAGGTCGGCGACGCAGCGGGGACTGGTCTGGAGCTTCATGTCACTGAAATATGCCTGCAGGTCAGACGAATGGCAGACATCCAGTTCACCCCGCAGGCTGATCACGGTGACGCCGCCGCGATCGTACGACGACACCGCCTGGAACGGGATTTGCTGTCGCAACAAAGTCATGGCGTGCCACCCCGGAGTCGTTTGATACCGCCGAGGTCCAGGGCAGCAAGAATGAGGATCTCGCCTTCCCAGTAAAACCAGAGCGACGTCTCCCGGTTCAAAGGTACTCCCGATTTACTGGTACGACAAGCTCGCGAGGCTGCCCGCCAGACCGAACGGAGCGCCTCCGGGACGCGGGCGGAATGGCGGGGCTACCCGCGCCGGTTACTACTGCCGTTATCAACCTGCAAGGAGAGTCGCGATGTCCCTGACATTTCCGCCTGGCCCGCTTTCCGGTCGGGCCCCAGAGACCGTCAATTACCGGATCGACAGTCCCGCGCATCGGCTGCTGATGCAGGAGTTCCCGCGTCGGGTGCGGGCGACCTTCGGTGGCCAGGCCGTGTTTGATTCCACCCGCGCGATGCTCCTGCACGAGACCGGAATTCTGCCCCAGGTGTACGTGCCGCAGACCGACATCCGGGCCGGCCTGCTGCGCCCCACCGATCATCACACCTACTGCCCGTTCAAGGGCACCGCGTCCTACTGGTCGGTGGCCGTCGGCGATCACGTCGCGGAAAACTCGGTCTGGGCCTACCCGGAGCCGACCCCGGAGGCGCCGTGGCTGCAGGGATACGCCGGCTTTTACTGGGACGCCATGGATGAGTGGTACGACGAGGACGAGCGTGTCGAAGGCCACATCCGGGACCCGTACCACCGCGTCGACGTGCGCCGCTCGTCACGGCACGTCCGCGTACGGCTCGGCGACGTCGTGCTCGCCGAGACCCGCCGGCCGCTGCTGCTGTCCGAGACCGGCCTGCCGAACCGCTTCTACCTGCCGGTCACCGACGTCCGGCAGGACCTGCTCGAGCCCAGCGACACGCGCACCGTCTGCGCCTACAAGGGCACGGCCTCGTACTGGTCGGTCAACGCGGACGGCCGCAAGCTCGCCGATGCCGTGTGGTCTTACCCGCGGGCCGAAGGAGATTCCGCGGCGGTGAGCGGCTACCTGAGTTTCCTGCACGACGACCTGCTCACCGAAGTCGGCGAGCCCGGCGAGCCCGGCTGACAGACGCGTGCGGCGGGCCGCCTAGGTCAGGCGGTCCGCCGCACGCGACCAGACGTTCCGGGCTTACTCGGTGCCGAAGGACGTGATCTCTGCCTCTTCGGCCTCGGTGAGCTCGCGTGGCACCTCGCCGCGGGCGTGCTTGGCGTTCTGCACCTGGTGCCGGATCTGCTCGACGATCTCCGGGTTGGCCAGCGTGGTGATGTCCCCGACGTCGGCGAAGTTGGACGTGGCGGCGATCACCCGGCGCATGATCTTGCCCGACCTGGTCTTCGGCATGTCCGGCACGATCCAGATGTTCTGTGGCCGCGCGATCTTGCCGATGTCGGTCTCGATCGCCTTCTTTACCTTGGCCTCGATCTCCGGGCTCGGCTCGATGCCGGGCTTGAGCGCGATGTACATCTCGACCGCCCGGCCGCGCACGTCGTCGATGACCGGGACCGCGGCCGCCTCGGCGACCTCCTCGACCCCCAGCGCGGACGACTCGAGCTCCTTGGTCCCGAGCCGGTGCCCGGCCACGTTGATCACGTCGTCGACCCGGCCCAGGATCCGGTAGTAGCCGTCCTCGGCCTGCACCGCGCCGTCACCGGCGAAGTAGGGCCAGTCGCGCCAGTCCTTGCTGTCCGGCTTCGTGTTGTACTTGGCGAAGTACGTGGACACGAACCGGTCAGGCTGGCCCCAGATCGTCTCGAAGATGCCGGGCCACGGGTTGCGGACGCAGATGTTGCCCGCCTTGCCGCTGCCCTTCGGGATCGACTCGGCGTTCTCGTCCTTGATGTCGAAGTAGATGCCGAGCGCGGCGGGGCCGCAGCTGCCCGGCTTCATCGGGTTCAGGCCCGGCAGCCCGGTCCCGATGAAGCCGCCGGTCTCGGTCTGCCAGTAGGTGTCGACGACGACCGCCTGGCCCTTGCCGACCGAGTTGTAGAACCAGCGGTAGACCTCCGGCTCGATCGGCTCGCCGACCGTGGTCATGTGCTTGAACTTGAAGTTGTACTTGGCCGGCTCGTCCGGCCCCACCTTGCGCAGCATCCGGATCGCGGTGGGCGAGGTGTGGAAGATGTTCACCCCGAGCCGCTCGGCGATCCGCCACGGGCGGCCGGCGTCCGGGTAGTTCGGCGTGCCCTCGTAGATGACGGTGGTGGTGCCCAGCGACAGCGGGCCGTAGACGATATAGGAGTGGCCGGTGATCCAGCCGATGTCGGCCATGCACCAGTACGTGTCGTCCGGGTGGATGTCCTGGTAGTACTTCGACGTGCCGGTCACGTAGGACAGGTAGCCGCCGGTGGAGTGCTGGCAGCCCTTAGGGCGGCCGGTGGTGCCGCTGGTGTACATCAGGAACAGCGGCGCCTCGGCGTCCATGGAGACCGGCGCGACGATCGCGCCGCGGTGCTCAGCCAGGAGTTCGTCGACGAAGAAGTCGCGGCCCTCGACCATCGGGGTCTCGGAGCTGTACTGGCCGGGGAAGCGCCGCCAGACCAGTACCTTCTCGACCTCCTGGTCCTCCTTGCGGGCCGCCGCGATCGCCTCGTCGGCCTTGACCTTGTGGTCCTGCACGGTGCCGCTGCGGTAGTAGGCGTCCATCGTGATCAGGATCTTGCTGCCCGAGTCGGCGATGCGGTGCCCGCAGGCCGCGCCGCTGAACCCGCCGAACACCTGGGAGTGGATCGCGCCGAGCCGGGCGCAGGCCAGCATCGTGACCGGCAGTTCGGGCACCATCGGCATGTGCAGGGTGATCCGGTCGCCCGCCTTGACCCCGGCCGCCTGCAGTACCGCCGCGAACTCGTTGACCTGCCGGTAGAGCTCCTGGTAGGTGATCGCGACGTGCGGTTCGTCCTCCGGCTCGGGGACGAAGATAATCGCGGCCTTGTTCTTGTGCTTGGCCAGGTGCCGGTCAACGCAGTTGTAACTGGCGTTCAGCTTGCCGCCGGTGAACCAGCGCCAGAACGGCGGGTTGGAAGTGTCCAGCGTGGTGTGCCAGTACTCGTCCCAGTCCAGCAGGTCGGCGTATTCCCGGAAGCATTCGGGAAAGTTCTCCTCCGCGAACCGGTCAAGGATCGCCGGATCGGAGGCGTTGGCCTGGCCGATGAATTTTGGCGGCGGCAGGAAAACGCCTTCCTCGCGCCAGTGCACCGCGATCGTTGCCTCGGAAGATCCGGACGAGTCCGTTTCTTCTTCGGCGGTCTGCCCTTGAACTTCTTCGGCCATTGGGAGTCCCTCCGCATGCGATTATTTTCAGAGTTAACGCCGGAAGCACTCCAAATTTAACGCTAGCGGGCAGCATCCTGTCAGGGTGGCGGCCGACCTATCTGTAGGTTGCCGCCAGCCGGTAACACGGAGTACGCGGGTGCGGGCGAAAGCAGCTCCGGGAAGGCGCGGTCCATGCCGGTCATCCGCATGATCTTCAGCAGCGGCGGCCGGGCCGCGGTGAGCTTGAGCTGGCGACCCGCCTGCCGGGCGTGCCGCGCCACCTTGGCCAGGACCCCGAGACCGGAGGCATCGCAGAAGGTCAGCCCGGACAGGTCCACGGTGACCGGCACCTGCCAGGAGTCGATCACCTCGCTGATGTAGGCGTAAGCCTTGTCCGCGGTGGCGATGTCGAGCTCACCGGTCACGCCGATGACCTGGTACCCGTCCGGCCCGGTCCGGCAGGAAAGCTCGAGCTGGACCGGCTCCAGCCGGATCGGCCCCAGCTGCACGGGCTCGCCGTGGACCGGCTGGATCTGCAGTGGCTCGACCTGCACCTGGATCTGAAGCGGAAAAGCTTCGATGCGTTCTGCGGTTATCACGGCTCTATCTCCCCGTCCGTCACTTTCCCCGTTGGTACTTTCCCCGTTAGAACTTTCCCCGCTGGTACTTCCGGCCCCGGTCGCCCCGGCCCTCAGGCGGTTCAGTGGACGAATGACCACGTGCCCCTCCAACCCCTTGTCCCGATAACGCCGGTCGCCCGACATACGTTCCTGCTATCGCCGAACCGGGACAGCCCCCCAGGGCCCCGTACACTGGGGAGACGGTCCTGATTGTGGCAGCAAGTGCCCTACCAGTGCAAATGACTAAAACCCCGGACTCTGGGCTGATACCGGGATTCTGCTGAGTAATACGTATGAGGGGCAGCTCAGGTTCAGCTCCCGTCACCAGATCGTCAGGACCTCCCGGGACCATCGGGGCTACCACCCTGGGTCTGATCGTGGGCCGGCCAGGAAACGACAATCGAGAAGGAGGGTGACCGCGATGACGACGCCAGCCACGCCCGCACCCCAGGTCTGGCCTAGCCTGCGGGCGCACGACGCCCGGGCGCTGATCAGGTTCCTGGTCGACGCGTTCGGATTCGAGGAGACGGTGGTGTACGGGGAGGGGGAGATGGTGGATCACGCGCAGCTCTCCTGGCCGCCGGGCGGCGGGATCATGCTCGGCTCGGTCCGCGACGGCGACAGCGACAGCACCGAGGTGGGCGCGACGAACCCAGGTGCGTTCGGCGTCTATGTCGTTACCGACGAGCCCGACGCGGTGTTCCAGCGGGCCAAGGCGGCTGGCGCCGAGGTCATCCGCGAACCGCACGAGACCGACTACGGCTCGCGGGAGTTCTCCGCCCGAGACCCCGAAGGGAACCGCTGGTCGTTCGGCACCTACCGCGGCGAGCCGCGCCAGTCCTGACCGTGCCAGTCCTGACCGCGCCAGTCCTGACGCGCCCGGCTTGACTGCGCCCGGCTTGACCGCGCCCGGCCGAGCCAGCCCTTTGGTCCCCGGCCGGCGGGCCGGGGTAACGTGCCGGTATGCGTGCGTGGCATGTTGCGGCACCCGGGGCGGTTAGCGGTCGCCCGCTCCGCCTGCACCGCGAGGACGCTATCCCGCGGCCGGGACCCGGCGAGCTGCTGCTGCGGGTCCTGGCCTGCGGCGTCTGCCGCACCGACCTGCACGTGACCGAGGGCGACCTGCCGCCGCACCGCCCCGGCGTGACGCCGGGCCACGAGGTCGTCGGCGAGGTCACGGCGCTAGGCGAGGGGCCGGAAGGCGAATTCGCCGTCGGCGACCGGGCCGGTGCCGCCTGGCTCCGCTGGACCGACCAGACCTGCCGCTACTGCCAGCGCGGCGCGGAGAACCTCTGCCCCCGCTCGCGCTACACCGGCTGGGACGCAGACGGCGGCTACGCCGAGTACATGACCGTGCCCGCCGCTTACGCCCACCACCTGCCGGCCGGCTATTCCGACGCCGAGCTCGCCCCGCTGCTGTGCGCGGGCATCATCGGCTACCGGGCCCTGGCCCGGGCCGAGGTCCCGCCCGGCGGCACGCTCGGCATC
>JALYVS010000670.1 GCA_030853115.1 Actinomycetota bacterium | reverse complement strand
TATGAGCAGCACGGCGGGGGTTACGCGGTCCTACGCCAGCCGGACCCGAGGATCGCGGCCAGGGTGCATGCGGCGCTCGGCGCCAGCCGAACTGTGCTCAACGTCGGCGCTGGGGCCGGTTCCTACGAGCCCGCTGACCGGTACGTGCTGGCGGTCGAGCCGTCGGCGGTGATGCGCGCCCAGCGTCCTGTCGGGGCGGCGCCAGCCGTAGATGCGACTGGGGAGCGATTGCCATTTGACGAGGACAGTTTCGATGCTGCGATGGCGACGGTGACAGTCCACCAGTGGGGCGACGTCGAGCAGGGGCTGCGCGAGATGCGCCGGGTGAGCCGCGGGTCAGTCGTCGTACTCACCGTCGATGGCCGCGCGCTGGGGCAGTTCTGGCTGGCTGAGTACTTCCCGGAGGTCATCGCCGTCGACCTGGCGCGGTTCCCGCCGCTCGACCGGGTGACGGAAGCCCTCGCCCAGGGCAGCGCCGAGGTCCGCGTCGACGGTGTGCCGGTCCCTCGCGACTGCACAGACGGATTCGGGGAGGCGTTCTACGCCCGCCCCGAGGCCCTTCTGCGTCCAGAGGTCCGCGCCGCTACCTCCGGCTTCGTCCTCGCCGACCCAGGCGCGGTGCAGCGCGGCCTCGATCGGCTCAAGCACGATCTGGCCAGCGGGGCGTGGGACGAGGCGTACGGACACCTGCGCGAGCAGTCGGAGTACAACGGCGCCTTCCGCCTCGTCACCGCCAGCACCTGAGCGCGCGGCCGCCAGCTGGCGGGTTCGGTACCGGGAGTGCCGGCCACCCGGACCTCGACCCGGGCCCAGGCGGGCACTTGTTCGCCCAGGAGCTTTTGCATAGGGCCGAGAACGGCGTCTGCCTCGGCTGAAGAACCGGGCGACACCGTGGCCAGCGCCCACCCCACCCGGGCCGGCGATGACTGTGACCGGGCCGGCGCAGCCGGGCAGCCGCCGGTGCCACAAGACCACCCCACTCGGCACCGAGCGTGCGGTGCACTGCGAGGACCATCGCTTCAGCGACGACCGTGATGGGCAGGTCCAGCGTTCCTCCGACCCCGCCGTTCGCTGGCTCCTCGGCGAGGTGGCCGCCCGCTGTGTCCCACAGCCAACGGGCCGAGCTCATCGGGGGGCCAGGAGAACGGGGTCGTGGATCGTGACGTCGAGGTCTCAACCTTACGGCGTGGTGGACCCCTTGTCTGCGTCCAGCCTTGGCCTGGGCGACCCGAGCGGCCCACCCCATGGGGGCAGGGCTAGCCGCTCGGGTCGCCCTGCCGGCGCCCGGAGGACTGGTTGGACGGGGCGGGGCCATCCCTTAACCACTATAGGAGATTCGCAGTTAGCATCTTGGGCGACGGACGGGGCCACCAGGGAGAACCCGAAACGATCACCGGAAGCGGATCCCCTGCGGCACAACGGTCCCTTTGCGCCGGCGAGGCGGCTTGGCGCGCATATACCGTTGCCGTAGCGGGCTACACGGGGTCCAGGGCGGATCCGGCTGGCGAACAGGGGGGTGGCCCCGCCTGCGCGCCGACCCGCCTCCCAGAGAGACGCCGGCCATAAACCAGCGCCACCGGACGCAGATGCGACCGGCAGCGCGTCTCGGTTCGTAAGACGCTCTTTCAAAGGGTAGACACGGTCGTACGTTGGAGGGCATGACGCGCAGGTCTGACACGTACACGCACGGCCACGCAGACAGCGTGCTGCCGTCCCACCGCTGGCGCGACGCGGAGAACTCCGCGGGTACCTGCTGCCGCACCTAGCCGGCTTCGGTGGGTTGCGCCTCGGCGAACTCCTCGGCCTGCGGCGAGGTGATATAGACCTGGACGGCCAGACCGTGACCGTCGAGGTGCAAACCGTCGAACTCAGGCGTGGCCAGCGGATTACCACTCCGCCCAAGACCGATGCCGGCCGGCGGGTCGTATACCTACCGGCGTCGGTAACCGCTGCTGTCGCCGTCCATCTCGGCCGGTATTGCCCGACTGATCCGGCCACCTTGGTCTTCACCGGGCCGAGGTCCGACAGCCTGCGACGGGGGACGTTCTACAAGGAGTGGGACAGGGCCAGGCAGGCGACCGGGCTGGACGCGATCCACCTCCACGATCTGCGCCACGCGGCGGGGACGCTCGCCGCCCAGACCGGGGCGACGCTTCGTGAATTGCAGGCCCGCCTCGGACACGCCACCCCCGCCGCAGCCCAGCGGTACCAGCACGCCGCTACCCGCCGCGACACCCTCATCGCCGTTGCCTTGGAGGAGATCCTGGCTCAGCATCAGGAGCTCAGCGCCGCAGCTCGCATCCCGCTGCTGCGGGGCACTGGCGGGGCAGAGGCCTTCCGGGCGATCGTACCCCTCGCCCTATCACCCTGGAAACGGCGTCTGACCAGGGAGTTTCTGAGAGCGAGCGACGGGAATCGAACCCGCGTTCTCAGCTTGGGAAGCTGATGTTCTGCCTCTGAACTACGCTCGCCGGTTCCTACCGGAGCCCACACTGTAGATC
>JALYVS010000669.1 GCA_030853115.1 Actinomycetota bacterium | reverse complement strand
GCTCGGCTCCTGGCCTGGTCGGGGGGGCCGGGCCCCGGGCCGACGTGATCTCGCCGTCCGGCCGACCAGACGCGGCGGTGAGCCCGGGGGTTGGCTCGGCCCCCGGGGCTGGCGGCTGGTCAAGCCAGCGCGGCTCCGAATGCCTGGCGGCGAGGGAGGCGAGCAGTTCCCCTGCCGTCGGCCGGGCGGCCGGGTCCTTCGCCAGGCACTGTTCGATTAGCGGGCGGAGCTGCTCGGGTACCCCGGACAGATCCGGCGCGGCATTCACCACCCGGAAGGCAAGCGCGAGGGCCGTGCCGGTCCCGAACGGGCCCTTGCCGCTGGCTGCGTACGCCAGTACGGCGCCGAGGCTGAACACGTCGCTCGGCGGTCCGATCGGGCGGCCTTCGGCCTGTTCGGGAGAGAGGTAGCCGGGCGAGCCCATAATTATCCCGGTCT
Organism: Actinomycetota bacterium; assembly: GCA_030853115.1. Classification (GTDB taxonomy): domain Bacteria; phylum Actinomycetota; class Actinomycetes; order Streptosporangiales; family Streptosporangiaceae; genus Palsa-504. The sequence continues at coordinate 2,066 of JALYVS010000669.1, read as the reverse complement.
GCGTCAGCGCACTAGCGTCGACGGCACGGGAGATGCCGAAGTCGATCACCCGCGGCCCGTCCCCGGCGAGCAGCACGTTAGACGGCTTCAGGTCTCGGTGTACCAGGCCCGCCGCACAGATCGCCACGAGCGCCTCCGCGAGCCCCGCCGCCAGGGTGAGCACGACACCGGGCGGCAGCGGACCGCGTTCGGCGACCGCGTCCGTGAGTGACGGCCCCGGCACGTAGGCCGTGGCCAGCCATGGCGGCTGCCCGTCGGGGTCCGCGTCCACCACGGGTGCGGTGAATATCCCGTTTACGGTCCGCGCGGCGGTCACTTCGCGCGCGAAACGGGCGTGGAAGCCGCGGTCGGCCGCGAGTTCCGGCCGGATGACCTTGACTGCCACCAGGCGGCGGCCCGGTGACCTGGCCAGGTAGACCTGTCCCATGCCTCCCGTGCCGAGCCGCCGGATCAGGCGGTACGGCCCGACCGATTTCGGGTCCGAGGGCAGCAAGTCCTCCGTCACGGCCGAGCCTTAATGCGCCAGACGACGCGGTAGTCGCCCGGCCCAGCGGCCGATCAGCTGGCGAGTCGTCTCCGCAGCGCTCCGGTCCAGGGCGGTCCTGACCAGGATGAAGATGGCACCCTGGACAGTGGTGACGGTTAGCACAACTCGATTTCCCCACTGGATGGCGGTCGCCTTTGGTGCCTCGTCTTTTCCTGCGGCGAGCTTCCGCGCCCGCTCGGAGATAATGTCGGCGAGTGCCCCGTCAAGCACGCTGGCCAGTAGGCTCACCGGCTTGTACATCAGCTGGACCATCTGCCCTCCGCGCGCCCGTCCTTCTTCCGGTCGATATGGCGGCTACCCGGGCAACTCGCGTCCTAACGCTCCCGGGTAGCGAGGAATGCACCGCAGGCGCCGCCCGCCCGCACCGCTCGTCTTATCGGCACAATATAGGCTGTGGGAGCAGCAGGAATCACTCACTATCAACTGGGCGCGAACGCGCAATTAGTCACCCGGGTATGAGGATGCGCCTAGGAGTACAACTGGCCACATATACCTCGCTACAGCGCCCTATAGCCCGTGACCCTCTGCTGAACCTCCGCCTTCCAGCGTCTGCCTCAGGCCCTGGCGGTGTGCGTGCAATTCGATATTCCGTTCTGCCGCTATCCGGTGAAAGGCGATGCCGTTTAATGTCTCAAGGGCCAACTCGATCTCGTCCGCTTTAGATAATTCCTACGCCACCGCAGCCTCGCGACCGGTAGACGCCAAGGATCACGATAACATATATAATCTGGCGATATGCGTAAATTAGGTTCGTGAGCCGGTTCTGGCGCGGAACCCGGATCGCGCACCCGGGGTGGGTGAGGGCGGCACTGGAGAGGTCTGCAGCGCCCGGGCGGACGGTGCGCGTTGCAGTAGCCGGTTCACTCATTTGGCCGCCCGTGGAATACCAGTGCCGCGACCAGCCCTGCGGTGAGTCCTCCCCGAGCTCCTGTCGGCCGTAGACAGTTAGGGCAGCAGTCTGTGCGATGGTGCCGTGGGCTTGTTGCCGCTAGCAGCCCGGCCGAGCAGGACGGCATGGACACGATCAGCGGGGTTGCTGCCCTGCCTGGGCTGTTCGGCGCTGCGCTGAGCATGGACCGGCTACAGCTGCCCCGGCTGGTACTGGGTAAGGCCGTAGCGGGCGGCCAAGGGATTCCAGGCGGCGGTGAACGCCGCCTTGTGGGCAGTCGCGGTGCCGTCCGCCGCCACTGCGGCCTGGTACCCCCGGTCGCCGGCGTCACCGGCCACGCAGCCCTGGGCAAGCTCGTCGGCTGTCCACTGGGCGTAGGGCTGATCCGCGCTGACCGAGGCCTGCCAGGCCTCGGTCAGGTCGCTGAGCATTGGCGCTGGTAGCTCGCCGCGGCCCGGCAGAACGGCAAGCGCGGCCAGGAGCGCCTTGCGCGAGCTCGCTACGTCGGTGAACGCATTCTGGTCGGCGGCCAGGCTGGGACGGCACCGGGCAACGTCGGCGGCGGCGGCGTCGATCGTCCTGCGGTCGGCGGCGCTCAGCGCCAGCAGCTTGGCGATGCTGGCCGCGGCC
>JALYVS010000217.1 GCA_030853115.1 Actinomycetota bacterium | reverse complement strand
GGTCGGCCGCGACCCGGTCGGCCGCGACCCGGTCGGCCGCGACCCGGTCGTCCACGGCGGGCTCGCCTGGCCGTCCGGCCTGACCGTCGATTCTGCCGCCATGTCGGTGCCCGCGGCCAGGCCTGGGTCGGCCATCACGTCGGACCTTGTCGCGTCGGACCTTATCGCGTCGGACCTGGCCGTGTCTGGCCCCGCCGCGTCCGGGCCAGCCATCACGTCTGTTCCTGTTGCGGGGCCGGAATCCACGGCCGTACCCGACCCTGCGGTCAGGCCTGGGTCCGTGGCCTCCTGGCCGGCCTCGTCGTCTGCCTCGTCCCGGTCGGGCCGGTCACCGCGAAGGGCCGAGGCCACCTTCTGAAAGCGGGTCATCGGCTTGGACCCCTCCGCCGAGTATTCGTCGGTCTCGTCTTCGACCGCGTCGCCATAGCCGGCTCCCCGCGCCTGGCCGAACTGATCCTGCGTCATAGGAATCACCTTCCTGCTCGGTGCTATCTGCTCCGGGCTATTTCTGCTCGGGGCTATTTCTGTTCGGGGCTATCGCGGCGTTTCCGCGGTCTGGTCGCTGCTCTGCTCGGACACGCCGCGGTCCTCTTCGAGGAGATCGCGGTTCCCGGTGGTCACTTCGCTGTTCTCTATGGAACGTTCGCGGATTTCCGCGACGCGGTCGTGCTCCGGTGCGTTGTTCCGCAGGCCGGTCAGATCCTCGAACATGGCCCGGTAGCGGATCATGGCTTCCCTGAGTTCCTCAGTGGTCGCGGTGTCAATCCGGATGTCCTGGGTCCGCCGGTAGCCGTCGAGCGGCCCGGCGTGGTACACGGACAGTGCCTCCAGGCTGGCGTTCTTGTCGTCGGCGGGGTACCCGCGATCTCGCATAACGTTCCAGATCAGCGTGCCCGCCGTGGATACCGCCTCGGCCGGGGTGTCGACGAACCGTTCTTGCACCGCGGTCCAGTCGCCGCTGTAGCTCGCCTGCTGGTCGGCGGAAAGCTCGTGAATGCGGAGCGCCTCGACCCGCCGCTGCCGAGCGGTCAGCGCGGCGTCAGCCTTCTTCTTGCTGCCTAGCTCGTGGGCCAGGCGATCGTATTCGGGACCGAACTGGCGGCGCATCCGTGCCCGCTTTAGTTCTCCCGAGGCGACCACTACTACTGCCACCACGACGATGACGGCGATAATGATCCCAATAACTATTCCGGTCGACATTGTGACCTCCGTGAGGTGTCGGAACCGCACTTCTGACTCCCCCCGATGGGCGAGCCTAAACGACGAGAGTCCTTATCGCGCCGGGGATTTCGGCCGGGTCGCCCGGCGCGGTTGGCTGTCGCGGTCGCGACGACAGCTTCCGGCCCTGACCGGTACCATCGTGCGGGAGCGATCCGGCGATGAGGGAGGACCGACGAAGCAGCGACTCGCCGCGTTCGTGGCGGCACTCGCGGGCAGCGCGCTGCTCGGCCTGGCGGCCGGGCTCATCTGGGCGGCGGCGGCGCCGCGGGCGGTGCTGCAGGAGGTGGCGCGCGGCGAAGCCGGGCTAGTTAACGCGGAGAGCAGCGCATATATCGTCGCCGACGTCTGGTTCTGCGCGATCACCGTGGCGGGGGGACTGATCACCGGCTTCCTCGGCTACCGCTTCCTGGTCCGCCGGGCCGGCTGGATCGCGGCCGCCGGGCTCGTGCTCGGCGCGGTGGCGGCCGCGTTGCTCGCGCTGTGGATCGGGGAGAACACCGGGCTGGGGACCTATAACCACCTGCTCGCCACGAGCCAGGCCGGGGCCTCGTTCCACGCCTCGCTCGGGCTCGGGGCCAAGAGCACGCTCGCGTTCTGGCCGATGCTCACCTCCGCCGTGCTCCTACTGGCCGAAAGTGGCGCCCGGCGTTCCGACGCCGGAGCTGACCAGCCCAGTGTGTCCGGCATGTGGACAAGCGGACCAGCCGGAGGGCACTCTCCGTAGACTGTGCGGGTGATTTCCCGTATCGACCTGCGCGGTCGTGCTCCAGCTAGCCTCAGCCGGACTACCCTGGCCGCGGTCTTGCCGCGTGCCGCCACCGATGTCGAGGCCGCCGTCGCTCAGATCCGGCCCGTCTGCGAGGACGTCAGGCGCCGCGGCGCTGAGGCTGTCCGCGAATACACCGCGCGCTTCGACGGTGTGGACCTGGCCGCGACCCCGGTGCCGCCGGCGGCCCTGGAGGCGGCCCTGGCCCGGCTCGACCCGGACGTCAGGGCTGCGCTGGCCGAAGCCGTCCGCCGCACCAGGCAGGTGCATAGCGCGCAGATCCCGGCCGAGATCACCACCCGGGTCACCGATGGGCTGACCGTCACGGGCCGCTTCGTTCCGGTCGAGCGGGCCGGGGTGTACGTGCCGGGCGGGCTGGTGGCTTACCCGTCCTCCGTCGTGATGAACATCGTCCCGGCCCAGGTCGCGGGCGTCAGCTCGATCGCGGTCGCCTCACCGCCGCAGGCCCGCTACGGCGGCCTGCCGCACCCCTCGGTGCTGGCCGCGTGCGCGCTGCTCGGGGTGACCGAAGTCCACGCGGCAGGCGGTGCGCAGGCGCTGGCGATGCTCGCCTACGGCACTGCGGACTGCCCGCCTGTCGATGTCGTCACCGGGCCTGGCAACGTCTACGTGGCCGCGGCCAAGCGCGTGCTGCGCGGCGTCGTGGGCACCGACGGCGAGGCTGGCCCGACCGAGGTGGCCATCATCGCCGACGACAGCGCGAACCCGGCTCATGTCGCCGCGGACCTGGTCGCGCAGGCCGAGCACGACGAGCTCGCGGCCTGCCTGCTCATTACCTCAGACGCCGGCCTGGCCGAGCGCGTCGACGGCGAGCTGGCCCGGCAGGTACCGGCGACCAGGCACACCGAGCGCGTGGGCAAGGCCCTCGCGGGTCAGTCCGCGTGCGTCATCGTCGACGACATGGACGCCGCGCTCGCTGTGAGCGACGCGTGGGCTCCCGAGCACCTGGAAATCCAGGCCCGTGACGCGGGCAAGCTAGCGGCCCGGGTCACCAACGCGGGCGCGATCTTCGCCGGGCCTTACTCGCCGGTATCGCTCGGGGACTACCTGGCCGGCTCCAATCACGTGCTGCCGACCGGGGGGACCGCCCGGCACACCAGCGGGCTCTCGGTGTTCCCTTTCTTGCGGCTGATCAACGTGGTGGAGTGCGACCGCGAGGCGCTGGCCGCGACCGCCCCGCTGATCGACGCGCTGGGCGGCGCGGAAGACCTGGCCGCTCACGTGGCGGCCGTCCGCGTCCGGGTACCGGGCGGAGCGCCCTGATGGATACCGCGCCACTGTCCGTTCGGGATGACCTGGCCGGCCTGCATCCGTACGGTGCGCCGCAGATCGACGTACCCGTGCGGCTGAACACCAACGAGAATCCCTATCCGCCGAGTCCCCGCATGGTCAGGGCGGTCGCCGATGCGGTCGCGCAGGCGGCCCTGACCTTGAACAGGTACCCGGACCGGGACGCGGTGGAACTGCGCAAGGACCTGGCCGACTACCTCGGGCACGACCTGACCGCCCGCCATCTGTGGGCCGCCAACGGGTCGAACGAGGTGATCCAGCAGCTGCTGCAGGCGTTCGGCGGGCCGGGGCGCCAGGCGTTCGGCTTTGATCCCGGCTACTCCATGCATTCCCTGATTGCCCGGGTGACCTGCACCAGCTGGGTGAGCGTGCCGCGCGATGAGGGGTTCGCCCTGGATCCGGCCCGGGCGGCCCGTGCCGTCGCCGGCGCCCGGCCTCACCTGGTCTTCCTGACCTCGCCGAACAACCCGACGGGCACGGCCGCCCCGCTGGACGTGATCGAGGCCGTGTGCGACGCGGCGCCCGGTATCGTGGTGATCGATGAGGCCTACGCGGAGTTCGCCCGCGAGGGCACCCGCAGCGCGCTGAGCCTGCTGCCGCACTATCCGCAGCTGGTAGTCACCCGCACGATGTCCAAAGCGTTCGCCATGGCAGGCGCCAGGATCGGGTACCTGGCCGCCGCGCCCGACCTGGTAGAACAACTCCTGATCGTGCGGCTGCCCTATCACCTGTCCGCCGTGACCCAGGCGGTCGCGCGCGCTGCGCTCGCCCTGGCTAGTGAGCCGCTGGCCACGGTGGGCGTGCTGCGCGCCGAACGGGACGCGCTGGTCGGCTGGCTCAGGCAGCGGGGCCTGGAGGTGGCCGATTCCGACGCCAACTTCGTCCTCTTCGGCCAGTTCGACTCGCGCCGGGACATCTGGCAGGGTCTGCTCGACCGCGGCGTGCTGGTTCGCGAAGTCGGCCCGCCGCGCTGGCTGCGGGTCACGGTGGGAACGCCGCCGGAAATGGCGGCGTTCCGTTCGGCCCTGGACGAGGTGCTCACAGCATGAACCGGGTGGCGCGGGTGGAGCGGCTCACCCAGGAAACGCAGATCATGGTGGAACTGGACCTGGACGGCGCCGGAATCGTCGAGGTCAGCACCGGCGTTCCGTTCTTTGACCATATGCTGGCCCAGCTGGGCAAGCACGGGGGCCTCGACCTGACCGTCCGGGCCCAGGGCGACACCGAGATCGACGCTCATCACACCGTGGAGGACACCTCCATCACGCTCGGCCAGGCGCTGCGGCAAGCGCTGGGCGACAAGAGCGGCATCGCCCGGTTCGGTGATGCCCTGATCCCGCTGGATGAGACGCTGGTCCAGGCGGCCGTGGACCTGTCGGGCCGGCCTTATGTGGTGCACCACGAGCCGGACGGCATGGCCCCGCTGATCGGTACCTATGACACGTCGCTGACCAGGCACATCTTCGAGTCGATGGCGTTCGCCGCCGGGATATGCCTGCACGTCCGGGTGATCGAGGGCCGGAACCCGCACCACATCGTGGAGGCCCAGTTCAAGGCGGTCGCCCGAGCACTGCGCACGGCGGCGGCCGCCGACCCGCGGGGCGGCGGCATCCCGAGCACCAAGGGCGTCCTTTCGTGACCTCCCGGGTGGTGGTGCTCGACTACGGGTCGGGGAACCTGCGCTCCGCGCAGCGCGCGCTCGAACGGGTCGGCGCCGACGTCGAGGTGACCGCCGACCCGGACGCCGCGCTGGACTGCGACGGGCTCGCCGTGCCCGGTGTGGGCGCGTTCGCGGCGTGCATGGCCGGGCTGCGGGCCGTCGGCGGCGACAAGCTGATCGCCCGGCGGATCGAGCTCGGCCGCCCGGTGCTCGGTATCTGCGTGGGCATGCAGGTCTTGTTCGCCGCCGGGGCGGAGCACGAGGTCTGGACCCCGGGCTGCGGGGCGTGGCCGGGGATAATCGAGCGGCTCGACGCCGACGTGCTGCCGCACATGGGCTGGAACACAGTGACACCGGCGGCAGGTTCGGTGCTGTTCGCGGGGATCTCGCCGGGGACCCGGTTCTACTTCGTGCACTCCTACGCGCTGCGCTCGCAGGGAGCCGGAGAGCTCGCCGCGACCGGCGCCCGCATCTCCTGGACTGATCACGGCGAGCCGTTCGCCGCCGCGGTAGAGCAGACGGCAGGAGAGGCCGGCGGCCTGCTGGCCGCGACTCAGTTCCATCCGGAGAAGTCCGGCGACGCCGGCGCCGAGCTGCTTGCCAACTGGCTGCAGGCCCTATGACCTGGCTGCAGGCCCTATGCCCTATGACCTGGACGGTGCCCTGGTGACCGATCTTCATCCGCTGACCTTGCTGCCGGCCGTCGACGTCACCGACGGGCACGCGGTCCAGCTGGTCCAGGGCGTAGCGGGCAGCGGGAGCAGTTACGGCGACCCGATGGAGGCGGCGCTGGCCTGGCAGCGGGCCGGCGCGTCCTGGATCCACCTGGTGGACCTGGATGCGGCGTTCGGCCGCGGGTCGAACGCGGACCTGCTCGCGCAGGTGGTACGTGGGGTGGAGGTCAATGTCGAGCTGTCCGGCGGCATCAGGGACGACGAGTCGCTGGCCCGCGCGCTCGGCACCGGGTGCACCAGGGTCAACATCGGTACCGCGGCGCTGGAGCACCCGGACTGGGTCCGCTCGGTGATCGCCCGCCACGGAGAGCAGGTCGCGGTGGGCCTCGACGTCCGGGGGACCAGGCTGGCGGCCCGCGGCTGGACCGCCGAAGGAGGCGAGCTCTTCGAGACCCTTGACCGGCTGAACGCCGAAGGCTGCGCCAGGTACGTGGTGACCGACGTGCTCAAGGACGGCATGCTGCGCGGGCCTAACCTAGGCCTGCTCCGTGACGTGTGCGCCCGCACCGCCGCGCCGGTGGTGGCCAGCGGGGGAGTCTCTGCGCTGGCCGATCTGCGCGCGATCGCGTCTCTCGTCCCGCTGGGCGTGGAGGGCGCGATCGTCGGCACCGCCCTGTACGAGGGCGCCTTCACCCTGGAGGAAGCCCTGGCCGAGGTCGGGCCGGCATGACCGTAGCGGTACGAGTTATCCCGTGCCTGGATGTCGACGGCGGCCGGGTGGTCAAGGGGGTGAACTTCCGCGGCCTGCGGGACGCGGGAGACCCGGTGGAACTGGCCGCCTTCTATGACGCCGAAGGCGCCGACGAGCTGACCTTCCTCGATATCACCGCCTCCAGCGGCGGCCGGGACACCATGTACGAGGTGGTGCGGCGCACCGCCGAGCAGGTGTTCATCCCGCTGACCGTGGGCGGCGGCGTGCGCAGCGTAGCGGACGTGGACCGGCTGCTGCGGGCCGGCGCGGATAAGGTCTCGCTCAACACCGCGGCGATCGCCCGGCCGGAACTGCTGGCCGAGGCGGCGGAGCGGTTCGGGTCGCAGTGCGTGGTGCTGTCGGTGGACGCGCGCCGGGCGGCGGCCCCGCCGAGCGGTTTCGAGGTAACCACGCACGGCGGCCGGGTCGGCACCGGCATCGACGCGATCGGCTGGGCCCGGCGGGCGACCGAGCTGGGCGCGGGCGAGATCCTGCTGAACTCGATGGACGCGGACGGCACCACCGCCGGCTTCGACACCGAGCTCATCAGGGCCGTGCGCGACGTGGTCACCGTCCCGGTGATCGCGAGCGGCGGCGCCGGCACGCTAGCGCACTTTGCTCCCGCCGTCGACGCCGGAGCCGACGCGGTGCTGGCCGCGAGCGTGTTTCACTTCGGCACCCTGCGCATCGGCCAGGTCAAGACCGCCCTGCGCGGCGCCGGTCACCCCGTCCGCTAGCCCGCGGCTAGTGGCCGCTGGCGCCGGAGGTGTCGGGGACCGCGGTGCTGGCGGTCGCCATCGCCGCGCCCACGATGCCGGCGTCGTTGAGCAGGGCCGCGGGCACGATGCGGGCGCTGATGCCGGTCAGCCGGGGCACCCACTTGTCCGCCTGCCTGCTGATCCCGCCGCCGACGATGAACAGGTGCGGGGAGAGCAGCCCCTCGACGTGCTGCAGATACTCATCGACCCGGCCTGCCCACTTGCCCCAGCTCAGGTCGTGCAGTTCCTTGGCGTGCTCGGAGGCGCGCGTCTCGGCGTCGTGACCGTCGATCTCGATGTGCCCGAGCTCAGTGTTCGGCACGAGCACGCCGTTGATGAACAGGGCGCTGCCGATCCCGGTGCCGAAGGTGAGCATCAGCACGGTGCCCTTCTCGCCGACCCCCGCGCCGAACGTCATCTCGGCCACTCCGGCCGCGTCCGCGTCGTTGAGCACCCGGACCGGGTTGCCGGCGGCCTGGCCGAACAGTGCGCCCGCGTCGACCCCGATCCAGGCCGGATCGAGGTTGGCGGCCGTCCTGATCATGCCGTCGATGACCACCCCGGGGAACGTGATGCCGACGGGCCCTGACCACTTGAACGAGGTCGTGAGCTGCTTCACCACGTCCGCGACCGCGTCGGGTACGGCCGGGCGCGGCGTGGCGATCTTCTGCCGGTCGGCGAGAAACTTGCCCGTGGTCACGTCGACGGGTGCTGCCTTGATGCCAGAGCCGCCAATGTCAATGCCGAGTGCGTGCATGGCCCTAGCGTAGTGGCCCGCCTCACCCGCCGCTCGCCCGCCGCCACGCCCTCAGCCCGCTCGGCGCGCGGGCGGCAGTCAGGTAATATCGCGAGAGGAGATGGATCCTCAGGTGCTGGTGCCAGGGGAGACTAGGGGTCTGCTACGGCTCCTTGTCGAGAGAGGAAGCGGCAGATGCGCTGGTTTAAGGTGGCCGCCCTCGCGGTCGGCATACTGATCGCGTTCCTGGTCGTCGGGTCGGTGATCGGGTTCGTGCTGCACGCGGTGGTTGAGCTGGTCATCGCCGCCCTGGTGGTCGGCGCGATCGTCGTCGCCATCAAGGTCGCACGCTCAGGCAAGCAGGTGTCGCGCAAGCGCCCCGACCGTGAGGTCCGGCGCGAGCCCGAGGACAGCACGCCGCTGCCCCGGGCCGACGTCGAGCGCGCCACGTCGTACCCGGCGCCCTCACCCCGGGACAGCTCGCAGGACATCGACGATGAGCTGGCCCGGCTTAAGCGCGAGATGGGCGCCTGACGCGCTTGACGCGCTTGACGCCTTAGCGAGCCCTACGCCAGTTCGGCGCGGTCAGCTTAGTCACGGCCGCTTCGATGCCGTCGAAACGCACCCTGGCCGCGACCGCCCGGCCCATCACCCACAAGGTGAGCTCGGCCGGGCTGCCGATCACGGTGACCGCGGGGGTCGCGTTCTTAGCCGTGATGCGATACGCCGGGCCGTCCTGGCTCACCTCGCCGCTGGTCATGTCGTCCCGGGCCAGTTCGACACCGACCGGGGCCTTGCGGAGCATGAGCCGGGCCATCCGCAGCCGCTGCCAGAGCATGTCGGATTCCCCGCTGCTGATCGTCCTGGGCTCCCAGTCGGCCGCGGCGCGCCGGACGTCTTCGTGGTGCACGAAGAACTCCACCGCGTTGACGCGCTCGTCGACCCGGGGGAGGGCCAGCACCGATATCCGCGGCGGACCCGACCTGATGTTTTGCACCAAGTCAGGAAAGGGCGCCCGCGCCTTGATCCGGCTCTGGACCCGGGCCGTGCATCGGGCCAGCGGGCCGCCGACGACTCCGCCGGCCGCGTCGGGCCTGCGCTCGCGCAGCACCAGGTGCGCGGCCAGATCGCCGGTGCTCCAGCCCTGGCATAGCGTCGGGGCCTCTGGGCCTGTCTCATCGAGCAGCGCGCAAAGCGCGAGACGCTCTTCTCGGGAGTAGCTCACCCGCTGATCGTAGGGGTGATTGCTACTCTGGCTAAAGTCACCAGGCAGTGCTGGCCCGGGGGCGACCCTGGAGCCCCGCGGAAATGAGGAACGATGCTCGACCCGGCCATCGCGGCACGACTGAAGCGAGATGGGTCCGGCCTGATCGCGGCGATCGCCCAGCAGTACGACACCGGCGAAGTGCTGATGCTCGGCTGGATGGACGAGGAGGCGCTGCATCGCACCCTGACCACCGGACGGTGCACCTACTGGTCCCGCAGCCGCCAGGAATACTGGGTGAAAGGTGCCACCTCCGGCCATCAGCAGTGGGTGAAATCGGTGGCGCTCGACTGCGACGGGGACGCCTTGGTCGTCAAGGTCGACCAGGTCGGAGCGGCTTGCCACACCGGCGACCGCACGTGCTTTGACGCCGGCTCGCTCGACGCGGTGACCGGCGAAGCCGCCCCGGCGAAGCAGGCCGCCAGTTAATACCCGTCGGCCTGGGACCAGGAAAGATCCAGTGAGCCAGATGTCCGTGCTGCGCAGGGAGTTCGCGCTGGTGCTGCTGCTCGGCGCCGCGGCGGCCGGCCTGACCGTGCTCGCGGTCCGGCAGACCTGGGCGCAGGCGATCTTCGTCGCGCCGCGCCCGCTGCC
>JALYVS010000216.1 GCA_030853115.1 Actinomycetota bacterium | reverse complement strand
CCGCCACGCTGGCGCTGATCGCCCGGCTCCGGGCGGGAGACGGCGAACCGGCGGTTCCGGTAACGCGCCGTGTCGCCCCGGACGGGCATGAGATCCTTGTCGACCTGGCCACGGTGCCGTTCGGCGCCGGGCGGCACGCGTGCCCCGGTCAGGCCCTGGCGTTGCACCTGGCCGACGAGGAACATCCGTGAATCCGCAAATCCACCTGACCGCAGGCGCACCCAACCTGCCCACTCGGACGCGGGAACCGGCGTTCTGAACGGCATCTACTTCGCCAGACTGGAGCAGGCCAGCTGGGATTGTCGGCCAAGGTTAGATCGGCGCGTTGGAGCATGGATGGCGTCTGGCTCGGTGCCCTTGCCGGCGTCGGCGCGGTGCCGGCCACCTTCCCGGGACGCAAGGTATCCAGCCCGCTTGCGTGTGATTTCTTGTCGGTGCTGCCGGGGCTGGCGGCCGACTGGTTGTCGTGTGAAGGCCTACAACTGGCCTGCCGCCGGGGCGTCGCGCCGTACGAGTCCTGCCCCGATACGATCGGGATCGGCGCTGGCGTTCCTGCTCCGCCATTCGGCACGAACGCCATGAGCGCGTCCTGGACCTCTGGTGATCCGTTCAGCCAGCTTCCTTGGTGCTGTAGAAAGCACTGGAGATCTGCCCGGGTTGCGCGACAATTCTCAGATATTCGGTAACGCTCGTCACAAACGCGTCGCGCAGGTACCGTCAATATGGCTATTGTCCTGTTGCGCTGTCCAAGCATGAGCATGACATGTTCCGCTTGGGTGTTTCAAGCAGGGGTGGGGCAGGAGTTCGGGTTTGGGGGGATTGTTGCGTAGCCGGAGAGCCTTAATCGTTGCCAGCCTCATGGCCGCCGCTCTGATTCTGGGGACCGGGTCGGCCTCGGCGGCCGCTAGTCCTGTCTATCCCCCCGTGCTCGGCGCCTTTAGCCCGAACGGTGTGGTGCCAGGCCACTGGCATCTCGTCCGGAGAGCCGGCCTGCTTTACCTAAATTCCGGGCTGATGGCAGGCTGTCAGAGCGCCGGAGCCAGCTGGCAGCGCCGGGACGGCACTCAGGTCAGGCTGCTCTGGGCTGTCTGCGATGCACAGGAAATCAATCTGCTCAGCGCGACCTATGCCGCCACGCGTACCCGCATTCCCGCTTCCTGGCCCAGTATGAGCACCCTGGGCCCGAATGTCGATCTGGTGCGAGCCGACGCAAGCGGCCCGGTCTGGCGGTTCTGGCTTCAGGGGAATCTCAGCATGGCCCTGGTCTCCATCTGCCCCCACCAGGCCGCCGGGCCGTGCGCCGGTCTCACCGCGCCCGCCGCTCGGTATCTGGCCGCGCGCCTACCGGGCCAGCCCATCGTCACCAAGGTGACCTCGATACTCCCGCCCACGTCGGGTCTGCTCGGCGCGTTCGCCCTGTTCTTGCTCATAATTGTGGGCGGGGGCCGGATGAGGAAGCGCGCCAGCCTGGAGAAATTCCACATGGTTCCCGGCAGCCGGAAACTTCGCAGTGTCGACCAGGAGGCCGAGAAGCTTCGGAAGGTAAGCCGTCAGCGATGGTGGGCGAGGCTGTTCGTCATCGCGGGCGCAGCATTGCTGGCCGCCGGCCTGGGCGGCGTCGTCCGCCGGCTCCAGACTCAGGCGGTCGGCGACGTCGTGATCGGCGTTCTCCTGGGCGCCGCAGGCGTGGCCATGCTGCGTCGCTACCGTCACCCGATGCTCGCTCGCGAGCGCTATCACCAGCGCGAGAAGATCCCTGCGTCCGACCAGACCGACGGGCGCCCGCTGGCCCTCCGTGGGCTCTTGCCGGTCATCCGCGGGCTCTTGTCGGCCGGGTTTACGCTGTTCCTGGGCTTGCTGTCTGTGCTGATACCGATGGTAGTGCTGGCTGGCTGGGTTCTGGCTGGGCTGTCCTCGGCCGAGCAGGATCTCTCCTCGATCCTGGTCGTCCTGGTTATCGTCGCGGTCATGGCCGGCTATTTCATCGACCGCGCCGCTCAACGGCTCCGCGCCCGCCACCTCCAGGCAGCCATGCGACGCGACCCGGACCACGGCATGTTGTATCTCCGCAATTTCGGCGACGATGACCAAAAGATCCCGACCAGCCGCTTCAACCGCAGAGGGATCTGGCAGCGCTCCACCTGGTGGCTGAACCCGATCAGCAACGCGCGCTTCGAGGAGGTCCTGACGCGGGCCCTAGCCCACAGCGGACCGGTAGTCGCCGTCGCCCGCAGCGGAAAAATGCGCCCGCTTTTCTCGGCCGTTGCTCCTACCCTGGGCGCGGCCAAGACTACCCTGCCCGATAGCACATGGTTCGATCGGGTAACCGAGCAGGCGATAATGGCTCACGCGGTCGTCGTATCGGCCACTCCCGCGCAAATCAGCCGGGAGGGACGAGGAAAGGGATTCAACGAGGAACTCCGCATGCTGGCAGAGCGCGCCGAGCACGGCCACATCATCCTCGTGTTCGGAACCGGGAAAAAGGAGGAGCTGCATCGTCGTTTCGGTGCCTTCATAAACGCAGTCCGCTCCTATCCGCTATTCAGTGATCTGGCCTCGGGCTGGATAAGCGACGGTGCGCTTGTCTTGGTGCATGTCCCGGCGGACGGCTGGGGCAGCTGGATTGGCTGGGGTGCCGAGCGCCGGACCGCCTGGACGTACACGGCCGCCATCGACGCGGCCATGACCTACTCCAAACAAGCATGGGCCCGAACACCCGCGAAGCTGATCCCGCCGCCTCCCGAGGAACCGCCGGCTGGCCAGCTGCAGACCCACGGGAGCTTGGCCAGCCCGGGACTGGCCGGCCCGCAGCTGGCGGGGATGCCGCTGACGGAGACCGTGGCGTCCGCACTGCACGCGGCCGATGCCGAGGCTCACCGCCGCGGCCGGCCCGTCGACACCAAGACCCTCCTGGTCGCGCTCATGGATGCCGACCCGGCCGGAGAATGGCACCGGATCTGGCTGAATAGCCGCAGCCGGGAGGCTATCGAGCGCGCTGGCTACCAGGACCCGCAGGAGCCGACCTGCCGGCGGGACAACGTGGCGCTGACCGGAGCCTGCGACCTGGCATTCCAGCGGGCGTGGCAGTTGTCGCAGGACTACCGGGAAACCCCGCTGCAGCTGGGCTTCTTGGTCCTGGGACTTATCGACAATACATTGAACGCCGCCTCACGTGCGCTGAACATCGTTGATCAAGACCAGCAGGCGCACATGGCCGAACTTATTCAGGAAGACCTGATCCGCACCAGCCTGCCCGGCTTGCGCCTCGGCTCGTCCCGCCTGAACAGGCAGCCTGGCCGGCATCAAGCCCACCGGGGCAACCCCAGGTTCATATGAAGGCTGTCACAGCGGGTCGCGGTCGGCGGGGTCCAGGAATCAAGCCAGCTCGTGTCCCATACAGACCCGGGCCAGGATCAATCCTTGGACCGAACGACCGGTGGGCGTGTGGTTCGTCGGCTGCAGTACGCCTCGCCGGGGAAGTCACCCAGATCAGGGCTGAAGTGCTGGTCGTGTAGGCGGCAGCATTGCCCCTGATCGCCGGCTTGGCGGTCACTGCCGGGTCGCTCTTGCGGCCAGATCGCTTGGCGCAGTGCCAGAGACAGGTTCAGGGCCGATGGTGCGCCGAGGAAGAGGCTGTACCCGGCGACCGCGCGGGAATAGTCGTCGAGGACCACGGTCAGCCACGGGCGTGCCGGGCGGCCGTCGGCGTCGGGGGTGCGCCCACGGTGGAACGGCCACGGGCGATAGCGGGCTGAATCCGGGTGTGTTACCGCCCGCCGCCGTTCCGATGCGGTAATCAGCCCCGATACGGCCCTCAGCTCGGGTCCGTGTCGCCAGCCCCAAATTAGCTGTGCGTAGCAACGCAGCGCGCGTATAGGGGGTTGAGCGACAACGGAACGATGGTTGGCGTTAAGTAGCCCTGCGGGGCGACCTCCTCATGCTGCGGGGTCTCGTCGCAGCAGCACGAGGCCGGACGCCGTGATGGCGACCGCGATGGCGGCGGCCTGGCTGGTGACGCCAGCGCCGAGGTGGGCGGTTCCGGCGGGTCCGAACAGGCTGGTCCAGTCCTGCCAGTAATGCATGGGCAGGATCATGGCCAGTGTGTGCTGGTGAGCGCTGAAGATGCTGCCGACTATCACGAACGCGATGCTGCCCCCGAGGGCCTCGGCCCCGTGCGGCAGGAGCAGGCCGAGGGCAAGGGCGATAGCGGCGACGCTGAGCATGCACAGCAGGGTGTAGCCACTGGCGATGATCGCGCGCATGACCGCGTCGCCCGAGGTTAGGCTGGGCGCGCCGATGACGTGGAATGCGTGCCAGCCGAAAAGGGCGAGCCCGGCGAGCAGTCCGGCCGTCAGTACGCACACGGTGGCCGCGGTGGTGATGACCAGGACGGCGGCGAGCTTGCCGGCCAGGAGGCGTGACCTGTTCACGGGCTGAACGTACAGGTAGCGCAAGGTGCCCCAGGCCCTGTCGGCGGACCCGACCGCGCTGGCCAGCAGCGCCACCGCCAGCGGCAGGAGCAAGGGAACGGTGAAGTACAGGCCGGCCATGGTGTGGTTGAGCGCGGAGTAGGTAGCCGCCCCGAACAGGCCGTCCTGGATCCCGTCGCGGTGCCCGGCGTGCGAGGCGGTCGCCAGCCCGCCGATGACGGGGACGGCGGCCAGGCAGGCCAGGGTGATCAAGGTGCGGATGCGTAGCAGTTGGGTGGCCAGTTCAACGCGCGTCATGCTCGTCGTTCCCTTCCGTCATCGCCAGGAATGTCTCCTCTAGGGACGAGTTCGCCTGCTGCACCGTGGTAATCCCGACGCCTGCGGTGACCAGGGCGTGCACCAGGTCACGGGACGGGATACCGGGGGCGGTGGCGGTCACGCCGGCGCCCCCGATACTGACCGCGGTGACGCCGGGGAGGCCGCGCAGCACCCCGGCCGCCGCTGCCGGGTCGTCCACCTCAAGGCGGTAAGCGCCGTTGTCGCCGAGGAGCCCGTCGAGCGGCCCGGCGGCAATCAGCCTTCCGCGGTTCATGATGACGGCGTGGGTGGCCAGTTGCTGGACCTCGGCCAGTTGATGGCTGGAGACCAGGACCGCCGCCCCGTCCTTTGCCAGTGCGCGGAGCCGCTGCCGCAGGGCGCGGACCTCGGCAGGGTCCAGTCCATTCGCCGGTTCGTCGAGGATCAGCACCGAGGGGGCGCGCATCACGGCCTGGGCTAGCGTCAGCCGCTGCTTCATGCCCATCGAGTAGCCTCTGACCCGCTGGTCGATGGCGTCTCCCAGGCCTGCCAGGTCAAGTGCGTCGTCGAGGGCGGGCGGCGGCCAGTCGCGCCGGGCGGCCGACCACAGCAGGCGCAGGTTCCGCAGCCCGGTCATGTGGGGCACGAACGCGGGCCCGTCAATGAGGACACCGACGTGGCGCAGCACGTGAGCGCCGAGGCTGACCGGCTCGCCGAGGAGATGCACGCTGCCCTCATCGGGGCGGGACAGCCCGGCCAGCATCCGCATCGCGGAAGTCTTTCCCGCGCCGTTCGGGCCGAGCAGCGCGCACACCTGGCCGGCATGCACGGTCAGGCTGAGCCGGGTGACGGCCTCCCTGCGCCCGTATCGCTTGCACAACCCGTCGGCTTGGACGAGGGGCCCGGCCGGGGCGCTGGCAGTGGATGGATGCATGGCAACCTTTCCTCGGACATGGGACGGACACATAGCGCCTGATGCTCGATCCGGTCGTCGGGAGGGCAGCGCTGGCGCCCCGGTGCACCCCGCTGGCGCCCTAGCCGCCACAGCAGGCCGGCCGCGGCGACCGAGGCAGCAGCGGCGCCGACGCCGGCGCCGAGAGTAAGGCCGGCCAGCTCCGGGACCGAGGTGAGCGGCCCGCCGCGAATCAGGTGCCACATTGCGTCACGGAAGGCGATCGTGACCTGGATCGCGACGCCCCCTGAAACCGCCGCTGCCTCGGCTACCCGCCACACCCGGGCGCGGGCCGGGCGGGCGATGAAGCCGGCGATCGCGTTGCTGATCACGCAGAACGCGAGAAACGCTGTGGTCTGGGCTACGGCGGCCCAGCCAATCAGCAGCGGGCTGGTCCACCGCTCGGCTGCGGCCAGCGCCCCGGTCACGCCTGCGGCAGCGACCATGCTCGCTGCGGTGAACACCCGCATCGCGTGCCCGCGTATCCAGGCCGCTGCCCGCTGAGTTGCCCAGGTCCGCACGACCGGTAGCCGGCCGCAGGCTCCGACGACATCGTCCAGCCAGTCGTGCTGCCAGGCTCCGGGGCAGCCGCGTGGGTACCGGCAGCGCGCCAGCAGCATCACGGCAACGGCTACGAGCAGGGAATCCGTGGTCAGCCCGGTGATCAGCAGCCCGGTATAGCCGTTCCACGACGGGTGGTGAGCGAGAGCGGCGACGGCGGCCCACTCGCACGCCGCTGTCAGCCCGGCCAGCGCGGTCATCACGGCGGCAGCGCGCACTGTCTGCCGGGCGCGGTCGGATCCGCCCGGTTGCCGCCAGGCCAGCAGCCGCAGCCCGATCAGCAGAACCAGCACCGGCACGATGAACTGGGCGAGCGATACCACCGTGTCGTACGGGTCGTCCTGCCACGGGCTGGCCGCGCGGATCGTCTTGTCCTGGGTTTCCAGCACCGTGAGCGCCTCGAACAGCACTACGGCGCCCAGGCTCGTGACGACGGCCCTGAGGCTGCGACGTGGTGCGTGATCATCCGGCAGGGTGCGCTGCATGCACCAGATACTACACGGCACGTACTACGTGGTGCGTCCTATCGCCGCGCGTACTATGATGTGATGGCCGCCGAAGGAGAAGCGATGCACAGCAACGACGCGCAGATGCTGGTCCTCACCGTTCTCGCGAACGGCCCGCTGCACGGGTATGCCATCAACACCGCCATCGAGGAACTGGCCGGGACGAGGCTCGGTCCCGGCAGCCTCTACGGCGCCCTGGCTCGTCTGGAGGCACGGGCCCTGATCGAGCCCGCCCGTGAGCCGTCCGGCGCGCAGGGCAGGAACCGCACCATGGAGATCACCGCAACCGGGCGCGATACCCTGCGCGCTGAGCTCGAGCAGATGGCCCGCGTCTCCCGTGCGGGGCTTCGCGCGCTCGGAGTGGCTCCGGCATGAATGTCCCCGCCCTGATCGTCGGGCTCTACCCGCCGGGCGTCCGTCAGCGCTGGGGAAGCGAGATGGCGCGTGAGGTAGCCGCCTCCGGCCCTCGCTCGTGGCCTGACACCGCGGCCGGAGCCGTGCGGCTCTGGGCGCACCCGGGCGACTGGCCAGAGACGTCCAGCGGGCAGACCCGCCGCGTCCTCGCCGTCACGCTCTTCGCGGTGATGACCGCCGCGGCGCTGCTCCTGCGCGCGGCCGGATCGTCGGCCTTCCTCACCGAGGACCCGGGCCACCCGGCCGCGAGCGCATGGCTGATGCTGACCCTCGTCGGCGCCATGCTTTCAGCACCTCTCCCGCCGCCGGGATGGGATGCGCTCCGGAGGCTGGCCGCCGTGTCCGTCCGCAGCCTGGCCGCCCCGGTTCTCGCGCTCCTCGCCCTGTACACGGTCGCCCACAGCGGCCTGGTCGATCACCCTGTTCGCGCGGTCCGCCTCCTGCTGCCCTGCTACTACTGGGGGACCCTGTGCTTCACTGGGACTTGCCTCTGCGCCCTCATGGCCCGCATCAGCCGGGTCGCCATTATGCCAGGCATCCGCCGCCTGCGCTCAGCCCTGCTTCTCATAGGCGCCGGGTTCGCCCTCGCGGCCGGCCAGAGTCTCGCTGCCACCATGCAGACCGCACTCAACGCAGGGCCGCTCGCGCTGTCTTGTGCCCTGGCAGCCCTTGCTGCCGCCGCGATCACCATCGGCCACGACCTTCGCGCCACCAAACCACCTGAGCCGCATGCGAGCAACCTTCCCAAGTGCTCCAAACGGTAGGGGTCAGCCGTCAGCCTGGCCTCAAATGAACGACGGCTCCGTGCGACGCCGGGCCCTTGCGCCACCGCTCCAGTTCCGACACCACGCCCCCGGCGGGACGTCCAGCAGCCGGCCCGGAACGCGCCGCTAACCTGGGGTCGCCCGCGTGCCGGCCGTACGCCGCCTCATCATCCGTCAAGAACTCCAGCGGTATAAACCTCAGCGTAGCCCGCGAGTACCCCAGATCACCCACAGCGCTCACCGTTACAAGCGTTCCGGCGGCAGCGACGCCGTGCCGGTAACGGGCCAGCCAGCGTTGCGCGGTCGCCCGGGTACCCGGCCGCGGGCGGCCGCAGGAGCGGGACACCGTCTTCCACGTGAAGACGCAGAACCTGCCAGCGAGCTATCGCCTGATCCAGGCCTGCGTCGCTCAGAGCGGCCGCTGAACTGGCCGGCTGAACGTCACCGGCGGAGGGATGCCCGGCCGGTTCGGTCACCGCCTGCTCACCCCGCGCCCGCGTGCACTGAAACCGCCCGGGCGCGCTCGAGAGATCGGTAGACGGTGGCCCGGGAGACGGAGAACATCTCGGCCAGGTCGGAGATCGAATGTTCTCCAGCCGTGTGCAGCTGGACCAGGTGAGCCTGCTGGCGGACAGAGAGCTTGGGGGGCTCGCCGCGCAGCTTGCCCCGGGCGCGGGCCACGGCCATGCCTTCACGGGTGCGCATCCGCAGCAGGTCCACCTCGAACTCGGCGAAGGTGGCCAGGATGTGGAAGAACATCTTGCCCATCGGATCGGCCGGGTCGTAGATGGCCCCGCCCAGCGACAGGCGGATCCCGTGGCCGGCCAGGGTGTCGCCGATGTTGCGGGCGTCGGGGATCGACCGCGCCAGGCGGTCCAGTTTCGGGACGACCAGCGTGTCGCCGGCCCGGACCGCGGCCAGCGCCTGGTCCAGCAGTCCCCGCCGAGCGCGACCGCGGCGGCCAGGTCCGCGATGATCTTCCCGGGGTCGTGCACCGCCCGGGGCGCCCGCCACCGGGCCAGACCTCGGACAGGCCACGGCCCAGGCCGGTCACCCGGATCGTCTCCCACAGCAGGACCGCGCCGGCCTGAGAGACCAGGCCCTTGCTGTCAGCTGACACCGCGACCCTCGTACCGCGTGCGCTATTCTGCATCTGAAAAGTGCCTTCTGCTGGTGACGATCAGGACCTTAGACAAGCCCAATTGTCCCAGCTCAGGGCACTTTTCTCATGTAAAAGACCGGCTCGTAACCATCCCAGGAGAAAGCCCGAGGCTAACGCGTGGGCAGCGGAACAGGCTACAACTGGCAGCTACTTAGTTACCGAGAAGGTCGAGCAGCTCATGCCGTGGACGGAGCCGCGCATCAAGTTTGCCTGCGGCGGCGGCGCGCTGAAGCCGACCATTTCGTAGCCTGCCGGCTCGTTGATCCAGTAGTCCGGGTTGAGGACTAGCCCCCTGGCGGCGGAATAGCTACCGACTAGCTCATAGCTCCCATCCGCGGCGCCGGGGTTGCCCGCGACTGGGTAGAAGTCAACGGTAGCCATGAGGTTGTCGACAGTTGAACCGGTGATCGTCAGCTGCACGCCGGTCAGGCCCTGGCTGCAGTCGTACGTTCCGGTCCACTTGCCGTCCACTGTGGGACTGCCCGGTGCGGTCCGCGCGGGGCTTTTGGCTGCGGCCGGGCCGGACGGCCGGGTTTTCCCGGCCGAGGTGGCCGGGGCCGTCCCGGGTGCGGCCGTAGGGGAGGCCACCGCGGACGTTTTGCCCGGGCTTGCCGTCGGCCCCGCCGTGCCAGGTCCGTGTCCGCTGACCGCCAGCG
>JALYVS010000668.1 GCA_030853115.1 Actinomycetota bacterium | reverse complement strand
CCCCAGACCGGCCATGAACCGGTCCGGAGCACGGGCACGGTCAAGCGGCACGCGCGGCACGCCGCCGGCCCCGCCGGCGACGGCACCGCCACGACCGCCCCCACCGACGACGACAAGGTCGTCGTGGGGATCGCGGCCGCCGCCCGCTACCTTGGCTACGCCAAGCCCGACAGCTTCCGCCGTGCCCGTACCCGCCACCCGATCCCCGGCGAGACAAAGACCGACGACGGCCGGCCCTGCTGGACCCCTGGCGCGCTGCGGAGCTGGCAGAGCAAACGGAAAATCGCCGGCCAGCGGCCCGACAGCAGGTAACCGGGCTAGCGGGGCCGGGTTGCCCCGTCCTGCTGTTCCAGTCAGCGGGGATCTACCGGCCATTGACCTTATAGCGGCCGAGATCTCGTTCTTCGTGACCTGGGTACTCGAACAGATGGCCGTCCATCATGGCAGGGTCATCGGTGGCCACGCCGCACCTGCACATCCGGACACCACGGCAGGTCAGCTCGGTGTCGATGGCGCTCATGTGCGAGAGGATCGGCACGCGGACCGGTGAGTCCGGCCGGGCGAGCGCGAGGCTTGCCGCTAGCTCTCGCCTCGCGCGGTCTAGCTCGGCGTCTGTCAGGCCGGCGACGTTATGGTTGCGCATCGCCGCTCCCGGTACGCCTAGCTAGCTCCGCTAGGACGGGCGCTAGCTGCGCTTGCAGCTCCTCACGCGGAAGGCTGAGCTTGGGCAGCTGCGCTTGCGCTAGCGTCCATTCCAGGGTCTCGCGGTAATCGTTTAGCTCCCGGTCGGTCAGGGTCGCCATGTAGCCAGCGTCACTCTCACCCACGGCCGGCGATCTTCTCACGTTCGCTCTGCTCGGCTAGCACGACGTCGAGCCTGCGGCGTAGCTCGGTTTGTACCGGGGCACCGGGTGAGATGCCCGCGACCGCGTGTTCAAGCGCGCGCCGGTAGCGGGTTAGCTCCGATGTCGTGAGCTGGTGGACGGGATACTTCGGCTCTGCGGTCTGCGGTTCGGTAGGCATAGGGTGATCCCTCGGCGCTGGGGTGTGATCTCGCTACCCAACTTGTCAGGTCAGTGACACAATCAGGAAGTAGTAACCCGAATCCTGACCAGCGCCGAACCCCGTTACGCGAGGTGTGCACGGATGGCGACAGCAAGAGAACAGCTGGCCGAAGTGCTCAAGCAGTCCAGGCTGGAAGCTGGGTTCGAGTCCCACGGGGTGCTCGCCAAAAGGCTGAACGTGTCACGTCCGGTGGTCAGCAAGGCGGAGAACCCAGCGCACCCCGTTCCGTCCGATGCGATCCTCGCTGCGTGGGCTGGTACCACGGGGATGGGGCTGGACGTGCTCACCGACCTGGCGGAGCGCGCCCGGTCGGGCACACCTGACTGGTTTATGCCGTACCGGCAGGCAGAAGCGGAAGCAACGATCCTGCGGTGCTGGTCACCGTTCGTGGTACCGGGCATCGGGCAGACGCGGGGCTACATGAGGGCGTTGTTCCAGGACGAGGGTCACTACCTCGACCAGGTAGACGAGCTGATTGCCGCGAGGCTGGAACGGCAGCAGCAGGTGATCGGCAGGACCCCGGTAACGCTGGTCGTCGGTCAGGCAGTGCTGTCCCGACCGGTGGGGACGCCTGCGGTGATGGCTGAGCAGTGCGCCCACCTGGTGACCATCGCGGAACACGCCGGGGTTGCGCTACACGTGCTCCCGGACAGCACTAGCATGGGGTCCTACGGCGCGTTCGACATCGCGACATCGTACGGTACGGTCACGGTGCGCCTTGAGACAGTCGAGGACATAACCAGCACCGCACCCGATCTGGTATCCAAGGTGGCGCTGGCCTTTGAACGGATACTCGGCGCGGCTCTCCCGCGCTCGGACTCACTAACCCTCGTACGAACGGCGGAAGGATCATGGAAGGCACAAACGGAATCATGGAAGGCGCAGGCATGAACTGGCATAAGTCCAGCTACAGCGGCAACGGCGGCGGTAACTGCACCGAAGTGGCGACTACCGCCAACCTGGTGCTCGTGCGCGACTCCAAGAACCCCGAAGGCGCGAAGCTCGCCATCACCACGGCTTCGTGGAGGGCGTTCACGGCAAAGGTAAAAGCCTCGTTAGCTGATCCGCTGCCGATCCTGTAGGGGCACTCTCGTGTTTTGAGGTGCCCCTTCGGCGTGTCCGGGGTCGTTTCCCGGTTATCGCCGTGGTGGTGATCGTCGCCGCCACTGGTGCAGGCTGTGGGTGTGAACTCCGCTGATCCCGCGGTATTCCAGCATCCGTCCGAACCTGTTGCCGGCCGTGCTGTAGTCGGGTGATATCAGCCTCGCCAGCGGTGACGGTTCGCCTGACGTACTGCAAACGGACGCCGTACCGGAGGGTCATACTACCGAATCTAGAGAGCTTGTCCGGCGTGCGACGGTAGTCTTCGAGCGGGTACGGCGTCATGCCCTGCCGTGCGACCAGTCCCGCGATCGGATTATGGAAGTGGCGAATGAGAAATGGAAGCAATAGACAACTGGCG
>JALYVS010000215.1 GCA_030853115.1 Actinomycetota bacterium | reverse complement strand
GGCGGCGACCGCCTCGGCTGCTGCTCGCTGTCCGGCCCAGCGCCGTGGCCCGCTTCCGTCCCCCGGCCCGCGGCGGCTGGCCAGGTGCCTGCATCTGGCCAGCCGTCTGTGTGGTCGGCCTCCTGACGCCGGTGCCGGCTGAGCGTCCCGTAGCCCGCGCTGGACACCAGCCGGCTGTCGCCATGATGCCGGCCCCCCCTTTCGCGCTCCGCCGGCCGTCTTTCCTGGCCGCTGGCCGCGGCGGCGCCCGGCCGCCGTCGCCCGTCATCGGCGTTATGCGCCGACCTGGTCACGCGGAAAGGCATCGTCGATTCCGCGAACGTGGATGCGAGTGCGGGCGTGAATTCAGGTGCGGGCGCGGGTGCGGGCGTGAATTCAGGTGCGGGTGCGGGCGTGAATTCGGGTGCGGGGGCGGGTGCGGGCGTGAATGCGGGTACGAGGGCGGGGCCGCGGCTGAGCGCTGGTACGGGCGCTAGCACGGGTGCCTCAGGCTCGGCGTCGGCCGGCCCGCGGCCTGCCGCCTGGTCCGGCCAGCGCGTGGTAGCCGAGTACGGGTGGGCTGGCATCCGATGACGGTGAGCCCAGGCCCAGCCGAGCATGACCAGGATCGCGATGCCGAGCCAGAGCGCGGCTAGCGGGTGAAAACGCAGGTAGGACCAGAAAGTGACGTGGGTGTGGGTAACCCAGGCCGAGGCGTCGGTGGCCGACAGGGCCGGCATGGTCGCGTCGGCCCGGGCGTCGACCGACCTGAACCCGGTCCCGGAGATCTGGTTGCCCACGCCGGTTACCTTGGAGGCGGCCCCGCGGGCGCTGACCCCGAAGACGGTGGCCCCGGTGATGTTGTTGTTGTCGAGCCGGACCGGGCCCGAGCTGGAGACGAGAACTCCGGTCCGCGGACCGACGATGGTGTTGCCGGAAATGACCAGTCCGGGGGTGACCGGGCCGATCGACAGGCCTGACCTGGGCGAGCAGCGGATGTCGTTCCCGGTCACCACCGCGTCGGTGACGTCGTACCTGATCGCGACCGCGGTGACGCTCGCGCACACCTGATCTGACTCGATCACGGTGCCTGTGCCGCCCTCGACCAGGATGCCGATCTGGCCGTTGTTCAGTGCCGCGCTGTCTTTGACCACTGTTCCGGCACCTGGCGTGACCGCGCCTCCGGACGCCGACGCACCGGTCGCCAGGGGCTTGCCGTTGACGAAATAGCCGTTCCTCGCGTTGTGCTCGGATACGTCGTCGGTCAGCAGGGTGCTCCGGGTCGCCGGGCTGACGATGAATCCGCTGCCGCCGTTGCGGGAGGCCGAGCTGCCCACGACCGAGGTGTTGACCGAATAGCGGTGGATGTGCAATCCGTCGAGTTCGTTGAACTCGAACAGGTCATCACGGAAGGCGACGCCGGAGCCGCGGGAGACAAACGAGCCGTAGGTGTTATCGGTGAACGTCGAGCTGGTCGCGCCGCCGGTGCTCGGGTTTCCGGTCAGGCCGGTCCACGCCACCCCGCCGGTCCGCCCGCTCCAGAAGCCCAGGGAGGACACCCGGACGTCGGACAGCGTCATCTGTCCGCCGACCTCACGGATGTAAGACCGTCCTGTCCCCGTGTCGCCGGCCGGCCCGTTGGCGGCCCGGTTCCATCCCCTGATGGTGATCGGCCCGGCGGAGGACCCGTGGAAGGCGAGGTTGCCTCCCCAGGCGACGATGGTCGCGAAACCCCCGCTGCCGTTGTCCAGGTAGAGGGTGCGCAGCTGGGAACTGCCCAGGGACAGGTGGGCATGGGCCGAGACGAATACGTTGTCCAGCAGCAGCGCGGCGTGATCCGGCAGCCTGACCATCGCGCCGTACTTGACGAGATCAGCCGAGCTGTACTGGCTCTGCCCGGCGGTCAGCACCAGGGTCGGCAACGCACCCCGGGTCGGGATCACTTCTGGCTGGAAGATGTGGCCCGCGTCGTGCAGCACGGTCCGGATGCGGTTGTCTTCGGCGCTGACGGCCGCCACTTCCGTGGTCGTGTTGCTACCTGGCAGTGACGCCGTGCCCCCGCCGGGATCGATCGGCTGCGCAACTGGCGACAGGGTCACCGGCCGGGGCGCCCGCGGCGCGGGCAGCAGCTTGATGCCATGGCTCGACGTCGCGGCCGTGGCGTGAAGCTGCAGATGGATCAGGGGCAAGATCACCGGCATCGCGGCCAGCAAGCCGAAGGCGGCCACCGCCGCCAGGATCAGCTGCCATCCGCGGCTCGTGCGGGCGGCCGGGTCGTCGATCTGCTCGTTCCTGGGCACGTGAGCCTCCTAGTGCAGCGACGAGGCGCTTTGCGCCTCGCCGCCTACCCGGTCGGCGCTGCGGGTCAGCCAGCCGTGCACGTTCATGGTGGCGAACGCGTACAGCTTGACCGGCAGCGCGACCGCGACGGTCGTGATGGCGACGAGGGGCAGCAGCCAGATGTCGGAAGGCCTCTCGCGCAGGTGCGAGAGGCCGCGCAGGCCGCGGCCGACGAGCAGCCAGGCGACCGCGGCCACGGCGACCAGGGCCTGCGGGTGGAACACCCAGATGACCAGGTACGTGACGGCAAAGCCCATGGTCACCGGGGTCAGCATGACCTGCAGGACGCTGAGCTGGCAGATGAAGGGCTGGTGCCAGAGCCATCCCTTCCATATCGCGGTCAGGTAGCACCGGTAGGAGTTGCGGCTCCACCGGAGCCGCTGCTTGAAGAAAGCGCGGCCCCGGTCCGGGAACATGGACACGGCCCGGGCCGTCGACTGGTAGACGGTCTTGTACCCGGACGCCAGGACCAGCCAGGTCAGCCGTCCGTCGTCACCGGAGACGCATCGCCGCCCGAGGAAGAACTCATCTTCCAGGTTCTCCAGCACCGGGAGGACGGCCTGGCGCCGGTAGGCGGCGGTCCGGCCGGACAGGCAGGCGACCGCGCCGGCCCGGGACTGGGCGCGCACGTAGTCGAGGTAGCGCACGTCGATCATCCAGTCGGCCATCCGCCGCCACACGCTGGTCCTGGCCTGGTAGGCGTTCTGCCGGGTGCCCACGCCGCCGACCGCGGGATCGGCGAACGGCGCCAGCACGGCCGCCAGCAAGCCCGGCTCCCAGCTCGTGTCCGAGTCGCACAGCACCAGGATCTCCTGGCTCGCCCGGCGGATGGCGACCCCGAGCGCCGAGCGCTTGCCGTGGTGGACGAACGGGACCACCTTCAGCCGCGGATCGGCGGCGGCCCGGGCTTCCAGCCGCGCGATGACCTCGGTGTCCCCGACGTCGGGGACGATGATTATCTCGGTCGGATTCTCGTCCAGCCAGGAGGTGACGCACCGGTCGAGGATGTCCGGGTCTTCCCGGTAAGACGGCACCACCACCGAAGTCGTCGCCGAGAAGCCCGGCGGGACCGGCCGGTACATGCGCGAGAGCGTAAAACGGGTCAGCCAGACCGTCCACGAGATCAGGCCGACCAGCCCGATGGGCACGTAGTGGTGCAGATGGTGCCACCAGCCCAGGCTCGTGCCCAGCGTCCCCCCGGCGGCGGCCTGAACAGCCAGCTGCACAGCGTTCCTCCCTTACCGCTTCTCCGTCCGGCTGCGCCAGCCGGACAGATGCCGCCTGGCCGGTGGTGACGTCCGGCCATCCAGAACGCCACCCTTATACGGCTATATCCGGCATGAAAGCATCGAGGCGAAAAGAGAGACAGAAGGCCGACGCCGGTTAGTTATTGCTGCCTGAGAAACATGAGTAACAAAGTCACTCATATGTAACGCCGCGCACTATCTGTAAAAATTTACCTAGAATTAACCGATGTCACGTTAGTTAGCATCCGCCCCAATGCAACCGACCGACCATATCACCACAAGAACGTTTAATGCCTACAAGTCCGGCATCGTCACGGGGAATCGCGCCCACGATCCTGCCCGCAGTGCCTCGCCTCGCCGGGCGGGCGGGGCGGACACACCCCCGCTTCGCCGGGGCGGGCGTGGCGGACAACCCGGCCGCACTTCCCGCCGGACCGCGTTCCCGCGTTGCCGTACCGGCAAGTAACATTGGGCCCAAGGACCCGGTGACGAGCGGCGCGGCGCGGTTTGGCAGGCTGGGCCTGAGCAATCAAGGAGGTCGATGGAGCCCATGAACATCGTCGTGTGCGTCAAGCAGGTGCCAGATACCTGGGCCGAACGCAAGCTCAAGCCCGCGGACGGCACCTTGGACCGCGCGTCGGTGGACGGCCTCATCAACGAGCTTGACGAGTACGCCATCGAAGAGGGCCTGCAGATTGCCGAAGCCCAGCGCGCGGCGGGTCACGAGGCCGAGGTCACCATCTTGACCATGGGCCCGGACCGGGCCGCCGAGTCGATTCGCAAGGCGCTGTCCATGGGCGCGGACAAGGCGGTGCACCTGCTGGATGACGGGCTGGCCGGCTCCGACGGGCTCTCGACTTCCTACGCGCTGGCCAAGGTGCTCACCGGCACCGGCTTCGACCTGGTGATCTGCGGATCGGAGTCCACCGACGCCCGGATGGGCGTGATGGCCGCGATGCTGGCCGAGCGGCTCGGCGTGCCGCAGGTCTCGCTGGCCAGCAAGGTGGAGATCGACGGCTCGACGATCCGCATCCGCCGGGTCTCCGAAGACGGGTACTTCGAGGTCGAGTCCACTTTGCCCGCTGTGGTCAGCGTGGTCGAGAAGATCAACGAGCCGCGTTACCCGTCGTTCAAGGGCATCATGGCCGCGAAGAAGAAGCCGGTGCAGACGATGACCCTGGCCGACGCGGGCATCGATGCCGCCGCGGTGGGCCTCGCCGGATCAGCCACCGAGGTGGTCGATCACACCCAGCGGCCGCCGCGGCAGGCCGGCACCATCGTCAAGGACGAAGGCGACGGCGGCACCAAGGTCGCCGAGTTCCTCGCCGCGCGCAAGTTCATCTAACGGCCCGGAGGGGAAACGGCATGGCTGAGATCCTGGTGCTCGCGGAGCACGTCGACGACGACGTGAAGAAGGTCACGCTCGAGCTGATCACGCTGGCCCGCCGGTTCGGCGAACCGTCGGTGGTATGGACCGGACCGGGCGCGGAGCAGGCCCAGGCGCGTTGCGCCGAGTACGGGGCGGCCAAGATCTACGTGGCCGACGACTCAGCTTTCGACGACTACGTCGTCGCACCCGCCGCGGAGTTGCTGGCCCAGCTGGTCAAGGAGAAGTCCCCTGCGCTCGTGCTGCTGGCCGGTACGGCTCAGGGCAAAGAGGTCGCGGGCCGGCTCGCGGTCAAAATCGACTCCGGCGTGCTCACCGACGCGGTGGACCTGCAGCCCGGTGACGACGGGCCGGTCGCCGAGCAGTCGATCTTCGGCGGGGCGACGATCGTCCATGCCCGGGTCCGGCGCGGCACGCCGATCGTGGCCATGCGGCCCAACGCGGTGGCGCCCGAGCCGGAGACCGGAGCGGCTGAAATCTCCTCCGTGTCGCTGGCCGCGGAGGCCACCGGGGCCAAGGTCGCCAACCGGGTGGTCGCCGAGCGCGGCGAGCGCCCCGACCTGACCGAGGCGTCGATCGTGGTCTCCGGCGGGCGCGGTACCGGCGGGACCGAGGGATTCCAGATCATCGAGACGCTGGCAGACTCGCTGAACGCGGCCGTCGGGGCGTCCCGCGCGGTGACCGACGCCGGGTGGTACCCGCATCAATTCCAGGTCGGCCAGACCGGCAAGACGGTCTCGCCGCAGCTTTACCTGGCGGTCGGCATCTCCGGGGCGATCCAGCACCGGGCCGGCATGCAGACCTCCAAGACGATTATCGCGGTTAACAAGGACCCGGAGGCCCCGATCTTCGAGCTGGCCGACTTCGGGGTGGTCGGTGATCTGTTCAAGGTCGTTCCGCAGCTCCTCGAGGAGATCGACAAGCGCAAGTAGCTCCGGGCTGGCCCGTTACATCTGTATCGTCCCGATCTTCGCGACGGCTAGGCTGTAGTCAGTCATGAGTTCACACCGCATAAGTCCCGTGTACCTGGATCACGCGGCGACAACGCCGATGCGGCCCGAGGCGATCGCGGCGATGACCGAGGAGCTGGCCCTGCTCGGCAACCCTTCGTCGCTGCACGCCGCGGGCCGGCGCGCCCGCCGGGTGGTGGAGGAGTCCAGGGAACAGCTCGCCGAGGTGTTCGGGGCCCGGCCCAGTGAGATCGTCTTCACCAGCGGCGGGACCGAGGCGGACAACCTGGCGGTCAAAGGACTGTACTGGGCCCGGCACGAGGGTTCTCGCCGCCGGGTACTGACCACCTCGGTGGAACATCACGCGGTGCTGGACTCGGTCCGCTGGCTTGCCCAGGCCCAGGGCGCCGAGGCCATCTGGCTTGGGGTCGACCGCGGCGGCGCGGTGCGGCCCGAAGTGCTTCGTGCCGCCATCGACCAGGCCAGCGAGCAGGTGGCCCTGGTCAGCGTGATGTGGGCGAACAACGAAGTCGGCACCGTGAACCCGGTCCGCGAGCTGGCGGCGGTAGCGCACGAGTACGGGGTGCCGTTCCACACCGACGCGGTCCAGGCGGCCGCCCAGCTGCCGGTGGACTTCGCGGCCAGCGGCGCGGACGCGCTGACGATCACTGGTCACAAGCTCGGCGGCCCGGTCGGCGTCGGCGCTCTCATCCTGGGGCGCGGGATGGCCCCGGTGCCGGTGCTGCACGGCGGCGGGCAGGAACGCGATATCCGTTCCGGAACGCTCGACACGCCAGCTATCCGGGCCTTCGCCGTGGCCGCCGGACAGTGCGCGCGCTGGCGGGCGGACGAAGCCGTACGACTGGCCGAGCTGCGCGACGACCTGATCGCGGCGGTCCTGGCCGCCGTGCCCGACGCGGTGCTCAACGGTGCGCCGCCCGGCCCTGACCGGCTGCCCGGGAACGCGCACTTCTCCTTCCCCGGCTGCGAGGGCGACGCGCTGCTCATGCTGCTGGACGCGAACGGAATCGCCTGCTCCACCGGCTCAGCGTGCACCGCGGGCGTCGCCGAGCCCAGCCACGTCCTGCTGGCCATGGGCGCCGACGACTCCCAGGCCCGCGGCTCGCTGCGTTTCTCCCTGGGCTACACCTCGACCAAGCATGACGTCGACGGCCTGGCCCTGGTGATCGGCGAAGCCGTAGACCGCGCCCGCCGCGCCGCCGCCCGTTAACTAGCCCCGCAACTCTGCTCCCCCAGCTCTGCTCCCGCAGCTCTGCCCCCGCCCTCTCGCGCCTGGCCCTTCCCGCGCCGGCCTGCTCCAGGGGCCACCGGCTCCTCACGGGCGCCGCCGGCCGGAGTGGTGGCGGGCGGCGCGTAGGCTTTCGGGCGATGAGTGGGCTGAGGGTGCTGGCGGCGATGTCGGGCGGGGTGGACTCCGCGATGGCCGCGGCTCGTGCGGTGGACGCGGGTCACGAGGTGACCGGCGTCCATCTGGCGCTGTCGTCCAACCCGTCGTCGTACCGGACCGGGGCCCGCGGCTGCTGCACGCTGGAGGACGCGCGCGATGCCCGGCGGGCCGCCGACGTGATCGGCATCCCGTTCTACGTCTGGGACATGGCCGAGCGGTTTCACCGCGACGTCGTCGAGGATTTCGTCGCCGAGTACGCCGCGGGCCGGACCCCGAATCCGTGCCTGCGCTGCAACGAGAAGATCAAGTTCGAGGCGGTGCTCGACCGCGCGCGGGCGCTCGGCTTCGACGCGGTCTGCACCGGCCACTACGCGCGGGTCCGCGACGGGATCTTGCACCGGGCCGCGGATCCCGGCAAGGACCAGTCCTACGTGCTGGCGGTGCTGACCTCCGACCAGCTCAGCCACGCCATCTTCCCGCTCGGCGACACCCTCAAGGTCCAGGTCCGCGCCGAGGCGGCCCGCCGGGGTCTCGCGGTCGCGGACAAGCCTGACAGCCACGACGTCTGCTTCATCGCCGACGGCGACACCAAAGGCTTCCTGACCAGGCACCTAGGCCAGGCCCCCGGCCAGATCGTGGACACCTCCGGCACCGTCCTGGGCGACCACGACGGCGCGTACGCCTTCACCGTGGGCCAGCGCAAGGGCCTGCGGGTCGGCACGCCCGCCGATGACGGCAAGCCGCGCTACGTGCTCGACATCGAGCCGGTGACCCGGACGGTGACGGTGGGACCCGCCGAGGGCCTGGACATCAGTGAGATCACCGCGGACCGCCCGGTCTGGACCGGCTGCGCCCCGCCCCGGCCCCCGCGCGACTGCCTGGTCCAGCTCCGCGCCCACGGCGACGTGCACGCCTGCACCGCCTGGCTCGCGGACGACGTACTGCGGATCCGGCTGCACCGCCCGGCGCGTGGCGTGGCCAAGGGCCAGGCCGCCGTCCTCTACGACGGCGGCACCGTCCTCGGCAGCGCCACCATCAGCCGCACGTCGGCCATATCCGCCTCCGGCTCACGTTCTCAACGGGCGTGACCCACGCCCCTAGCGCTCCCCGAACAGGTGGTGGTTCAGTTCCTGCGGCCGGGTCGACTCGGGGCAGGAGGCGGTGTAGAAGTTCATGACCGCGACAATCCGCAGGGCCGAATCGGACGCGAGCGGACGGGCGTAGTGCGGGTGCTGCCTGCCGTCGAAGAAGATCAGGTGCCCGGCGTGCGGCCGGATGACGGTGCAGTCCCGGTCGACCGAGTCAATGTCAGCCGCGGCTGGATCATGCGCGAAAACAAGCTCGCCACCCGCGTCCGCGCGCTGATCGGTGCAAAAGAGGAGACCGGTCAGCGGATTGGAATCAACGTGGCATTCGAACCGCATCATGGCTCCGCGCTGCACGTTGAGCACGATGCCGTATCGATCATCCCGGGCCGCCCGGACCCGTTCCGCGCAGATCGTGCTGGCTAGGTCAAGAAAATAGCCACGGTAACATTTGTAAAGCCAGGGCAGGCCTTCCCGGACCTGGTTTGCGTGGACCCGGCCGCGCGTTATATGCCGCACCTGCGGTGATTCACGAGACAATATAGGTGTGCGGGGAAACTCGTGAAAATCCGCGTCAGCTGCCACGGTAGCGACGTCCTGCTGCCAATTTCTACAGAGCCGCTGAGACAAGTCGAACGTCGTCCAGCGAAACCTCTGCGGCATCTCCAAGTTCTTCCCTGGGACGGATCTAGCAGGCCGGGTGGCGGACCGCGTTCAAGGTACAGCCGAGGGCCGGACGACCGCGAGATCACCGCAGATCGTCCCGTCGGACGGGCTGCCCGCCCCGGCGATCTCGCGTAGGTCCCTCGTGCAACTGCGCGCACGGGAGGCTGCCCGCCTCACCGCGTGGACGGAGAGGTGTCGTGCCTCCGCCTGCATGACCTGACCCGTGGCGTGGTGTGAGAGGTCAGGCGGCAGCGTCAACGCCGAAGGCCCGGTGCTCGGCAGCGCAACCATCGCCGCTACATCCTGGGGTCGTAATGCTCGTAGCGGTACTGTACGGACGGACGGCCGTGGCGCTTAGCCATAGAACCTCCCTCGCTGCCCTCGAGGCGCTCCGGGCGAGGACGAAGTCACGCTGAGAGCGCCGGATCTTGCCCTGCAGTCCGATTATCACCGACCCGTGACGATCAAGCCGCTTTATTAAGCTCCGGAGAGGCGGGAGCAGACTCCGGCGGCTGGCGACCATCACCGGTCGCCCGGCGCTGATCTGGGTAGACGTGCCAAAATCGGGACAACGTTATACACACCGGGGGGGAAGCAAAACCTATCCTCACCGTTAGTTGACAGACATCCCATGTCGAATTTTTGTCAAGCTGCGGTTGGCTGGGTCCGGTGTGACCAGGCGGTTGCCTCGTCGTAGCTGGTGCCGGTCTTGAGGCAGCCGTGCAGGATGCCGACGAGCCGGTTGGCGAGCTGGCGGAGGGCGGCAT
>JALYVS010000214.1 GCA_030853115.1 Actinomycetota bacterium | reverse complement strand
GAGCAGCTGCTCGGCGCGGACACGGGGGACCGCCGGCCGGTACTGGGAGACCGATCCGAACGCGGCCAGGACGGCGTGGCTGATCAGGGCGGCGTCGTCCGCGGCCAATCCAGGGCGGGTAGCCGCGACGGACTCGGCGAGCCGGCCGGCGATACGCCCGTATCTGGCGATGACCGTAGCGCGCCTGTCGTCAGGCAGATGCCGCAGCTCTCGCTGCAGGAGCGTCCAGACATCCCGGCGGACCAGGGCGAGCCGCGCGCAGGCGGCCAGCGTGCGCCGCAAGACCTCCGGCGCTGGGCCGCCAGGTGCCGCCAACGCCTCGTCGACCTGGTCAAGCGCGGTCTGGATGGCCTCATCGAGCAGGGCCTGCTTCGTCGGGTAGTGCCGGTAGAGCGCAGGTGTCGTGACGCCCACCGCGGCTGCGATGTCAGCGACGCGGACCATGTCGTAGCCCTTGTCGCGGAACAGCCTAGCCGCCGCGCGGGCTATCTGCTGCCTGCGGTCGGCCGGGCGTGCCCGCTGTCTGCCCATGGTCGGCATTGTCACCTCGATTGGCCTATCAGCTGCTAACTTATGTGGTCTTCTGCCTCAGCCTCAGGAAATCGTACTAGCAGCTCAATGGCATGATATCGCGCCCTCGCTGACCTTGACAGGGTGCTTGTATGAGAACACAATCACCTATCAGAAGCTAACAGAGGATGGTCGGGTGGACCGGGACAAGACGATCAGGACCAGCGTGTCGGAAGGCGTCGGGACGATCACCTTCGCCGTTCCCGGGCGACGCAACGCGCTCAGCCTGGAGCTGCTCGGTGACCTGGGGGACTGCCTGGACGCCTGGCGCGACGCGGACGAGGTCGCGGCCATCGTGGTCACTGGCGGTGAGGATGTCTTCTCGGCCGGCCTGGACCTGGACCTGCAGTCCGGTTTTACCGTGCAGAGCCGGGCCGCTTACTCGGCCGCCTGCCTGCGGGTCTACGGCGCGCTGCTTGACTACCCGAAACCGACCATTGCCGCCTGTGGCGGCCCGGCGCTTGGCGGCGGCTGCGACATCGCCGTGTTCTGCGATATCCGGATTGGCTCGGAACGAGCCACCTTCGGGTTCCCGCAGGTCAAGTTTGGGTTGACCCCGTACTTCTCGCCGTTGTGGAAGATTGTCGGGCTGAGCCAGGCCAAGCTCCTGACCTTGTCCGGTGAGAAGATCGACGCCCGTGAGGCGCTCCGGATCGGCCTCATCGACCGGATGGCGGCGGCCGGGGAAGCCGTCGCGGCGGCCACCGCGCTGGCGCGGTCCATCGCGGAGACCACCACCATGTCCGCCATGATCAACAAGGAGCTCATGCTGCGATCGCCGGCCATGGATCCCATCAGCGCCCTGTCGTTCGAGACCCAGGCCTACCGCGAGGTCATCTGGCATCCCGACGTGATCGAGCGGATCACCGAGGCGTTCGGGCGTATCCGGACCCGGTCATGACGCCCGTCAGTGAGCTGGAGCAGCGACGCGGCTTCCTGGACGGTTTCTGCGACCGGTGGCTGGCCGCCTTCAATACCAGGCAGACCGCGGCGGTCCTGGCCCTGACGACCGGGGACGTGCTGTGGGACGATCAGGTGTTCTGGCCTCAGCCGTGCCACGGGCACGCCGAGCTCGCCGCCTACCTGGACAAAATCTGGGCTGTCATGCCCGACGTGGAATTCGCCGAGCATCAGCGGTTCTTCGCCCCCGACGGCACCAAGGCGATCGTCCTGTTCCGGCAGCGCGGCAGCGGACCGCCCGGCCCGGCCGCCGGCGAGCGGTTCGAGATCGAGGGCTGTGACATCTTCCTGGAGTTCCGCGATGGGCTGCTCTCGCATTACCAGGCCGAATACGAGCTCAGCGAGATGATGCGCCAGCTGAAGATGCTGCCCCCGCGTCAGGGGCAGATCGGCGGGGCCTACCTGCTCTCGCTGCTGCGCGCCGGCCCGTCGGCGGGTCATCACCGGTAGCCTGCGCGGCACCGCTCAAGGAGGTAGGCATGCAGCGCTCGCCAGCCAAGCTGACCATCACCGGGAGTACCTTATGACCGGATACCGGTACCTGATCACCTCCGTCGAGGATCAGGTCGGCATCATCCAGCTCAATCATCCCGAGAAGCGCAACGCCCTGGGGTGGGAGCTGCACCACGAGATCATCGTCGCCTTCGAGGCGTGGACGCAGGACGATGCTGTCGCCGCCGTCCTGCTGGTCGGCAACGAGGACTACTTCTGCGCCGGCTGGGCCCTGGACGTGCTGCAGGGCATCAGCGGCCAGGAGCTGACACGGTTCGTCGACCTGGCCCACAAGCTCATGGTGACGATCTATGACTACCGCAAGCCGACGGTCGCCGCCGTGGCCGGAGTGGCGCCGGGCTACGGAATGGATCTGGCCAACATGTGCGACATCACCGTGGCCTCGGAGAACGCGGCCTTTGGTAGCACCCAGGTCAAGTACGCGATGAACGGCTTCTACCACGGTCTGCTCCGGAAGGCCGGCAGCCAGCGGGCACGGCGGATGCTGTTCACCGGCGATCCGATCAGCGCCCGGGAGGCCTACCGCGTCGGGCTGGTAGACGAGCTCGTGCCGGCCGGCACGGTCCGGGAAAGCGGTCTGCGGCTGGCCCGGCAGATCGCCGAGAACGGCGCGGAGCTGACCACTGTGCTGAAGGAGGTAGCGCTGCGGGCCGGAACGATGGACCACATCAGCGCGACCGCCTATGAGCTGCGGGTAACGGCTGATCTGGTTCAGCGCGGCCTGTTCACCCGCCAGCTCGCGGACGGCCTGGACCGGCTCAGGTCAGGCCAGAGCCGGGCCACCGAGCGGCCCGGGCCATGACGACGAAAGAGCAGGCCATGACGACGGAAGAACGGGCCACGACCAGGGAAGAACGGGAAGCCGGATACCGGCGGACCGGGTTGTGGACCGACGATCCGATCGGCAACCTCGTGTCGTCACAGGCCGGGCGCTGGCCTGACCGGGAACTATTCAGCTTCGAAGACCGCCGCGTCAGCTACGGCGATTTCGACGCCTGGGTGAGCACCGTGGCCGCGGACCTGGCGGGCGCGGGCGTGCGGCGCGGCGACCGGGTCATGGTCATGATGCCGAACTGCCTAGAGGCGCTCGTCCTGCAGGTGGCGGCGTTCCGCATCGGTGCCGTGGACATGCCGGTGATCCCGATCTACCGCGAGCACGAGATCCGGCAGATCCTGGCTGACTCCCGGCCCGCCGCGGTCGCGGTCGGCGCCGAACTAGGGTCCCGCCGCCCGGCCGCCGAGCTCGACACCCTGCTGGCCGAGCTCGGCCAGCAGCCCGCGGTGCGCTACATCGTGGGAGCCCCCCGCCCGGGCTGGCGGGCCGTCCCCGCGAGCGGGACGGTCCGGGTGCGCGAGCTGCCCGAGCCGCTAGCTGCCGATCAGCCGGCCCTGCTCTTGTACACCTCGGGAACGACGTCGGCGCCTAAGGGGGTCTTGCTCACCAGCCGGGCCCTGCTGGCCCACCTGAGGAACTACCAGCAGGCGCTCGGGGCCAGCGACGAGACCGTGCTCCTGGCCGGCACCCCTCTGTCCCACCTGGGCGGCTTCATCTCCGGCGTCATCTTCCCGGCCTTCCTCGGCGCCCGTTCGGTCATCATGAGGTCCTGGCAGCCGGACGAGGCAGTCCCGCTGATCGAACGGGAACAGGTGTCCCTGATGATGGGCGCGCCGGTGTTCCTGTCCGACTTGGTCCAGCGTTACGAGGCCGGGGCGGCTCCGGCTCACCGGCTGTCGCTGTTCATGTGCGCGGGCGCGGCCATTCATCCCGCGACGATCGAACGAGCCCAGGCCGTCGGGGTGACCGCAGTGCGCGTCTACGGGATGACCGAGACCGCGGGAGTGTGCACCATGGCCTCGGCGGAGGATCCGGTCGAACGCCGGTCCCGCTGGGACGGGCACCTGATCCCGGGCATGGAGATCGAAGCCGCCGACCGGGAGCGCCGCCGGCTTGCGCCGGGGGAGGAGGGTGAGCTGCGCATCCGTGGCCCTCAGCTGCTGACCGGGTACACCGACCCCGGGCTGACCCAGGCGCAGATCGACGCCGACGGCTGGTTCTACCCCGGCGACATCGGCGTGGTCGACGCGCAGGGCTGGGTGCGGATGTCGGGCCGCAGCAAGGACATCATCAACCGGGGAGGCGAGAAATTCTCCGCCATGGACATCGAGGCCGCCATCGCGGCGCATCCGGACGTGGCCGACGTCTCCGTCACCGCCGTCCCCGACGCGCGGCTCGGCGAGGCGGCCGGAGCCTGGCTGGTGCTGCGCCACGGTGCCGTGTGGGCCGGGCCGGCGCCGATCATCGAGCACCTCGAGCAGCGGAAGCTCGCCCGGCAGAAGATCCCGGTGCAGTGGCACGTCGTCGCCGCCATTCCCACCACGGCCAGCGGCAAGGTGCAGAAGAACCGGCTGGCCGAGCTGGAGGATGTGACCCGTTGACCGCCGGTTGCCAGCACCCAGGCCAGACTATATTATTATTTAATCTAGATTAATCTGGCTGAGCGTGAACAAGTCAGGGTGGGCTGGTCTGTGGCGTGACGGATAGCACGGCGGGCGGGACGGGGCCGGGGAACGGCCTGGCCTCCCTCGCATCGGACCTGTACCAGGCCCTGGAGGCCGGCGACAGGGGCCGCCTGGCCGAGCTTCTGCATCCCGGCTTCGAAGGCCGGGTGACCGAGGGGCTGCCGCTCGGGCTGGGCGGGGAGTACCACGGACCGGAGGCCATGCGCCGCGGCTTCTGGGGCCGGATCGGCCTGAGCTTCGCGATCCGGGCGGTACCCGCGGAGTTCTGCCCGCTGCCGGACGGCCGCCTGATGGTCACCGGCCGGTACGAGGGGACGGCCCGCGAAGGCGGCCCGCTGAGCGCGGAGTTCGTGCACTTCCTGAGCTTTGCCGACGGCCGGATCGCGGGCCTGGTCCAGCTCACCGACAGCGTTCAGTGGGCGCAAGCGCTGGCGGCCGGAGCCGCAGCTGGCCCCGGAACTGCGGCTGACACCGGAACCGAGGCGGGCCAGCCGCACCCACGCGAACCCGCTACGGTCGAGTTCTCCGTCACCGACGGGCTCGGCGTCATCCGGCTGAACCGCCCTGGGGCCCGCAACGCCATCGACCAGGCTCTGGTGGACGACTTGCGGGAGGCGGTCCAGCGCTGTGCCGCCGACGCGGCCGTACGGGCCCTGCTGATCTGCGCCAGCGGCCCGTCCTTCACCGTCGGCGGCGACATCGCCATGCTCGCCGCAGCCGGACCTGGTGAGCTGCCGGCTGAGCTGCGCCGGATGACCGCCAGCTACCATGCGACCTTGCAGATCCTGGATCGCCTCGAGGTGCCGGTGGTGGCGGCCGTGCACGGGGCCGTGGCGGGCGGCGGGCTGGGCCTCACCTTCGTCGCCGACATCGTGATCGCCGCGGCGGGAACCCGGTTCGCCACCGGGTTCAGCGGGCTGGGCCTGTCCGGGGACGGCGGCGGCACCTGGTTCCTGCCCCGCCTGGTGGGCATGCGCCGCGCCGCGGAACTGTACTTCGGCCAGCGGGTGCTCGACGCCGACGAGGCCGCGGCCTGGGGCCTGGTCTCCCGGGTGGTGCCGGCGGCGGACCTGGCGGCGGAGGCGGAGCGAACCGCCCGGTCGCTGGCCGCCGGCCCGACCCGCGCGTTCGGTGAGATCAGGACCTTGCTGCGGCGTACCCACGAGGCGAGCCTGGGAGACCAGCTGCAGGCCGAGACCGCGGCGCTGTCCCGGACGGCCGGGACGCGGGACGCCGCGCACGCCATCGACAGGTTCATGACTCAATCCAGGCCTGAATTCCTCGGATGCTGAGATTGACCGGCGCTAAGGAGCGAGTATGAGCGGCCTGATCGAAGATACCGGCGAGCACCGCCTGATCAGGCAGAGCGCCGCGGCGATCGCGGCCCGCTATGGTCATGCCTACTACGCTGAACGGTCCCGCGACGGCGGCAACATCGCCGAGCTGTGGGCTGAGCTCGGCCGCGCTGGGCTGCTCGGCATGCACCTGCCGGCCGAGTACGGTGGCGGCGGCGCCGGGCTGACCGAGCTGGTCATCGTGACCGAGGAGCTCGCGGCGCACGGCCTGCCGCTGCTGATCGCGGTCATCTCGCCCACCATCTGCGGCTCGATCCTGGCCGCGCACGGGTCCCCGGACATAAAGGCCGCCTGGCTGCCCGGCCTGGCGGACGGCACGCGGCGGATGGCGTTCGGGCTGACCGAGCCGGACGCTGGGTCCAATAGCCACAACGTCAGCACCACCGCGCGCCGGACCGGCGCGGGCTGGGCCATCACCGGCGGTAAGTACTACATCTCGGCCGTGGACGAATGCGAAGCGCTGCTGCTGGTGGCCCGTGACGACAGCGTGACCTCGAACGGCCGGAGCCGGCTCTCGTTGTTCATCGTGCCCGCGGACGCACCTGGGCTCACCCTGGCGCCCATCCCGACCGCGCTCGTCTCACCCGACCGCCAGTTCAGCGTCTTCCTCGATGACGTCATGGTCGGTGAGGACGCCCTCATCGGGACCGCCGGAGAAGGCCTCCGACAGCTCTTCGCCGGCCTGAACCCGGAGCGGATCCTGGCCGCGGCGCTGTGCAACGGCGTGGGCCGGTACGCCATCGCCAAGGCCGCCGACTACGCCCGCCAGCGCAAAGTCTGGTCCGAGCCGATCGGCGCCCACCAGGGCATCGCGCATCCGCTGGCCCAGTCGCACGTGAACGTCGAGCTGGCCCGGCTCGCCACCGCGCGGGCCGCGGAACTTTTCGACCGCGGGCAGGACGCGGCCGAGGCCGCCAACATCGCTAAGCTCGCCGCCGCCGACGCCGCGCTGACCGCCCTGGATCAGGCGATCCAGACCCATGGCGGCAACGGCCTGGCCCTGGAGTACGGCCTGGCCGACCTGTGGTTCGTCACCCGGCTGATGCGCACGGCCCCGGTCAGCCGGGAAATGGTGCTCAACTTCGTGGCGAGCCACAGCCTGGGCCTGCCGCCCTCGTACTGACCGTGACACCAGAAGGGACAACTGAGGGATGGACACCGCATTCGACGTGATCGTCGTCGGCGCCGGGGCCGGGGGCCTGCTGACCGCGGCCCGGCTGGCTCACCTCGGTTACCGCACGCTGGTCGCCGAGCGGCTCGGCTACGTCGGCGGACGTGCCTCGACCCGTGACATCGATGGCTTCAAGGTCAACAACGGCGCCATCGTCATCGAGACCGGCGGCGCCACCCAGCAGACGTTCGCCGAGGTCGGCGCCGTCTTCGATGTCCGGGTGCCGGACCCGCCGGTGCTTTACCGGATCGGCGGAAAGGACGTCGATGTGACCGGCGGAGGGTGGGGCTTCCTGCTCTCCAGGCTCACCCGGCACGGGGCCAGGCTGCTCAGCGGCCTAGCCGACGCGCGCCGCGACGAGGGGCTGCCGGACGCCGGGCTCTCGACGGCTGACTGGCTGTCGAGGTTCACCAAGAACGAGTCCGTGCACGGCATCTTCCGCAGCATGTGCGGGTCGGTGTTCGCCGTCGGTCCGGACGAGCTCCCGGCTCGGGTCTTCCTGACCTACTTCACCCGCAAGAGCGCGTTCAAGACCTTCGGCTTCTGCCCGCAAGGCACCATCGGCATCTGGGAATCGCTGGCGAAAACCATCGTCGCGGCGGGCGGCCAGGTCTGGCTGCGCAGCGAGGTGCGGTCGATCACGCTGGAGAACGGGCTGGCCAGCGGGGCCGTGATTGAGCGCGGCGGACCGGCCCCGGGCTCCGAGCAGGTCACGGCCAAGGTGGTGATCAGCGACGCCGGCCCGGCGGCAACGGTCCGGCTGGTCGGCGAGCCTGACCTGCCGCCCAGCTACATCGATGCGGTCAAGCGCGCCGACCGGCCCTGCGCGATGATCTCAGTGAACTTCGCCAGCCGTGAACCGCTGCTGCAGGCGCCGGGGCTGCTCAGCTTCGCGAGCACGCGCAGGCTTTGCTACGTCGCGAACTTCACCGCCACCTGCCCGGAGATGGCCCCGGACGGCTGGCATCTCTACGTGGGCACGGCCGTGCCCAGGCCCGCGATCGGGGATTTCGACACCGCGGCCGAGACCGGGCTGCTGCTGGCCGACCTGCGTGACGAGGTTCCCGGCTTCGGTCAGGCGCGCATCTTGTCCACGGTGGTGACCAAAGACGACTGGCCACCCCAGCGGGCCGTGGCCGGCTTCGACCTGCCGCACGACACGCCCATCGCGAACCTGTGGAACGTGGGCGACGGGGTCAAGGAGTACGCCAACGGCGGCACCACCGCCTGCGCCGAGACGGCCAGCCTGGTCGCCGACCAGGTAGCTGCGCGGTTTCCGGTCGCAGCGACGGCCTGACCCGGCGTCGCTGGTCATGTGATCCCCGGCCGCAGCTGTCCTTAGCCCGTCCTACCATGCTGTCATGGCGACGAGGTCGCGCCGGGCGCGGATCGAGGATGTTCACGAGCTGGCTAGGTGCATGCCTCATGTCACGGTCGGGCACGGGCCGTCCGGCAACGCCGTGTACCAGGTCGGCGGTAAGTCCTTCGTGTTTTTCCGTAATCCCCGGCCGGACGCCACCGATCCTGCCACGGGCGAGCGCTACCCGGACGTCATCGTGTTCTGGGTGCCGTCGGAGGCCGACAAGCAGGCGCTGATCCAGGATCAGGCGTCGCCGTTCTTCACCACGCCGCACTTCGACGGCCACCCGTCGGTGCTGCTGCGGGGAAGCCGGGTCGGCGAGCTCACCCGGCAGGAGCTGGCCGAGGTCATCGCCGACGCCTGGCTCTGTCGGGCCTCGGCCACCAGGGCCGCGGCCTGGCTCGGAGCGCAGTCCGGCGGATAAGGCATGATCATGTTCCGCAGTTCGGTCCCATCGCGGCCGTTCAAGATCGGGAGGCAGGCGGCCGGCCGTCTTTGCTGAGCGGCCGGCGGATGGCAGGCGGGGTGGCGCGGGGTGAGGCACCTGGGCTGGCGCTAATGTCTGCGGGTGATTATCTGGGTCTCCTCGTTCCCGCGTTCGGGCAATACGTTTTTGCGCATTGTGTTGCACCGGCGGTACGGCGTGCGGACGTCCAGTGTGTATGACGTGGACGGGGTGGCCGTCCGGCTGGGAGCGGACCTGATCGGGTCCAGGAAACGCCCGGCCGCCGTCGAGGCGCTGCGCGAAGCGCAAGAGGTGCACTTCGTCAAGACGCACCGGCCGCGCGACGGTCAGGTCGACGAGGTAGACAAGGCCATCTGCCTGGTCCGGGACGGCCGGGACGCACTCGTCTCCTGGGCTCGCCAGGTCAGCGAGAAGGACGGCCGGCGATACGAGGACGAGCTGCGCGCGATGATCATCCGGCCGGACGAGCGCGGAGCGGGCCAGTGGGGGCGAAATGTTCTGAGCTGGCTGCAGCCGCAAGTCCCCCAGCGGGCAGTGCTGAGGTACGAGGACCTCGCCCGTGACCCCGGAGCCGCTGTCGATCAGGTCATGACCGCATTGCTTCCTGAGCTGAGGCCGCCAGGCAACGCCGCTGTCCCGTCGTTTACCGAGCTTCAACGCGTTGACGCCCGCTTCTTCCGCAGAGGCTTCACCGGCACCTATCGCGACGAACTGCCCGGCGAATTGCACCAGTTCTTCTGGTCCCAGCCTGAGAACGTCGCCGCCATGAAGCTGCTCGGGTGGGAGCAGCCGCCGGCGGATAGAGGTTCCCGGCTAAGCGCGATGTGACGGCATGTCCCGATCCGCCACCGGGTCAGCCGGCGGCGGGGGCCGCCTCCGGGTCCGGGGCTTGGGCGCCGCCAACCCGGGCCGGCC
>JALYVS010000213.1 GCA_030853115.1 Actinomycetota bacterium | reverse complement strand
GCCCTGCCGGTCTGGGCGGGCGTGCTGCCGCTGGCCGCCGTCTGGCAGCCGCCCGACCCCGACCCGGTGCTCCCCGCGGCGATCCCGCTGCCCCCGCACATCGCCGCTATGGCCCAGCGCCCCGCGGGGTGAGGGACGTGCCTGTGGCCACACCGCGGCCGGCTCCGGGCCGTCAGCTCAGAACCGCACGCGGGCGGCGGTTAACCGCAGACTGCGGTCGCGATCTCGACGGCGCAGCCCCAGGACAGCGAGACGCCGGCGCCGCCGTGGCCGTAGTTGTGCCATAGCACGGTGCCCGCCAGCGGCTCGGATTCGAGCCGCACCTCGGGGCGGCAAGGACGCAGGCCGACGCGGTGCCCGAGGATCTGCGCCCCGCGCAGGCGAGGGTCGAGCTCGGCGCACCCGGCCATTATCCGTTCGGCAACGTG
The DNA here is from genome assembly GCA_030853115.1 of Actinomycetota bacterium. Taxonomy (GTDB): domain Bacteria; phylum Actinomycetota; class Actinomycetes; order Streptosporangiales; family Streptosporangiaceae; genus Palsa-504. The sequence goes on along the minus strand of JALYVS010000213.1, from coordinate 9,423 downwards.
GTCGTGCGGGTCCTGATCCCAGTTACCTTCGTCGTTGGTGCCACCGAGCAAGATGGTGTCACCGTGCGGGAACATGTAGGTGATCCAGGGCGGCTGCTGGTCCCGGCTGATGACGAACTCCTCGATGCCGGGGTTGGCGGCGATCACCACCTGTCCGCGCACCGGCACCACCGCGGGGTCGGGCACCAGGTCGTGCGCGCCGGCGCCGGAGCAGTTGACCACCACCGGAGCCGCGCCGGCCAGCCCGGCCAGCGAGCCGACCGCCGAGATCTCCAGGGTGCCGCCCGCTCGCTCGAACCGGTCCCGCAGGTAGCTGAGGTAGACGGGCATCGTGGCCAGCGGGGCGGTGTAGTGCCAGCCGTACCCGAAACCGCTGGGCAGTTCGGCTGGCTCACACGGCCGCAGGTCGCCGGTGAGCTCGGTCGAGCCGTGCGGCTCCAGGGGCGAGCGGGAGATCTCCCGGCCGCCGACCATCCGCACGCCGGTGCCGGGCTCGGCGGCCAGCTTGGACAGGACCTCGAGTCCGGTCCGTCCCCAGGCTACGGTCCGGTCGGGTGGACCGACCCGGACCAGCCCCCAGACCGCCCCGGCCGCCACTGACGTGGTCTGCCCGGGCGGTGCGGCCGTCTTGATCCTCACGCCGAGCCCGGCCTCGGCCAGGCAAATCCCCGTCGTCAGGCCGCTGACCCCGGCCCCGATCACCAGAACGTCCATGCTTACCGGCGGGTCCAGGCTTCGGTCAGCACCTTGCGCAGGATGCTCTCGATCTCGTCGAAGTGCTCCTGGCCGCAGATGAGCGGCGGGGAGAGCTGGATCACCGGGTCGCCGCGGTCGTCGGTCCGGCACACCAGCCCGGCGTCGAACAGGGCGTGCGACAGGAACCCGCGCAGCAGCCGCTCCGACTCCTCGTCGCTGAACGTCTCGCGGGTCGCCTTGTCCTTGACCAGCTCGATGCCGTAGAAGTACCCGGCCCCGCGGACGTCCCCGACGATCGGCAGGTCAGAAAGTTTCTCCAGGGTGGAGCGGAACGCGGCCTCGTGGCCGCGGACGTTCCCGAGCAGGTCTTCGGACTCGAAGATGTCCAGGTTGGCCAGCGCCACCGCGGCGGAGACCGGATGGCCGGCGAACGTGACGCCGTGCAGGAACGTGGCGGTGCCCGCGGTGAACGGTTCCATCAGCGCGTCGCGGACGACCATCCCGCCCATCGGCGAGTAGCCGGAAGTCAGGCCCTTGGCGAAAGTGATGATGTCCGGCTGGTATCCGTACCGCTCGGAGCCGAAGTAGTAACCCAGCCGGCCGAACGCGCAGATTACCTCGTCGGAGACGAGGAGCACGCCGTACCGGTCGCAGATCTCCCTGACCCGCTGGAAGTAGCCGGGAGGGGGCGGGAAGCAGCCGCCGGAATTTTGCACCGGCTCCAGGTAGACGGCGGCGACCGACTGCGGGCCTTCCCGCAGGATCGCCCGCTCGATCTCATCCGCCGCCCACCGGCCGAAGCCCTCCAGGTCGTCGCGGACGAACTCGGGGGCCCGGTAGAAGTTGGTGTTCGGGACCCGGACCCCGCCTGGCGGCAGCGGCTCGAACGGGTACTTGATGTCGGCCAGGCCGGTGATCGCGAGCGCGCCCATGGACGTGCCGTGGTAGGCGATCTCGCGGCTGATGACCTTGTAACGCTCCGGCTGGCCGATCAGCTTGAAGTACTGCTTGGCGAGCTTCCACGCTGACTCGACCGCCTCCGAGCCGCTGGTGGTGAAGAACACCCGGTTCAGGTCGCCTGGGGCCAGGTTGGCCAGCCGGGTGGCCAGCTCGATGGCCTTCGGGTGGGCATAGGACCACAGCGGGAAGTACGCGAGCTCCTCGGCCTGCCGCGCGCCTGCCTCGGCGATCTCCTTGCGCCCGTGGCCGACCTGGCTGACGAACAGGCCGGACAGCCCGTCCAGGTACCGCTTGCCGCGCTGGTCAAAGACATAGGGTCCCGAGCCGCGCACGATCACGGGCACGTCGCTGTCCGCGTAGGCGGACATCCGGGTGAAGTGCAGCCACAGATTGCGCTTGGCCGCTTCCTGCGCTCTGTCGATTTCTGCTGGTTCGGTAGCGTCGAGGGAGGATGTCATCTGGTTCCCCATGAGTAGGTTTGCTTGCGGAGCTTGAGGTAGACAAAGGTCTCGGTGCTCGTGACGCACGGGACGGCCCGCACCCGGCCCAGGATCTCGAGCAGGTGGTCGTCGTCCTCGCAGACCGCTTCCGCGAGCACGTCATAAGAGCCGGCGGTGATGACGACGTAGTCGATTTCCTCCATGTCAGTGAGCTGGACGGCTACCTTCTCCAGGTCGCCGTCAGCCTTGATCGCGATCATGGCCTGACGCCGGAAACCCAGAGTCAGCGGGTCGGTGACCGCGACGATCTGCATGATGCCGGCGTCCTGCAGACGCTGCACGCGCTGCCGGACGGCGGCCTCGGAGAGGCCAATGGCCTTGCCGATCGCGGCATAGGAACGCCGGCCGTCCTGCTGCAGCTGCTCGATGATGAGCTTGGAGATGTCGTCGAGTACGGCGCCGCCAGGGCCATTGGCCGGGAGCGTTCTCGGGCTACGTGCCATCCGGTCCCCTCCTGGCATGACCAAGCTGGCATGACTTCATGTCCGCTGCCTTGTCAACTGATTTCGTAGGTATATGTAAAGATAGCAACTGAATCACTTGTGGAGATAGTCCATCTCTGCGAAGCTCGTCGCACGGGAACGATTGTGACTCCGTGGGACAGGACACTCCGGCGGATGGAGGCTCGGCATGACGGACCGCACGCTGCAGAACTTCGTGAACGGCAAGTTCACCGACGCCAGCGACGGGCGCACTAGCGATGTCGTCGACCCGAGTACCGGCGAGGTCTACGCCCAGGCGCCGGTATCAAGCCGGCCGGACGTCGACGCCGCGATGCAGGCCGCGGCGAACGCGTTCGAAGGGTGGCGGGACAGTACGCCGTCCGAGCGCAGCCTGGCCCTGCTCAGGTTTGCTGACGCGATGGAGCAGCGCGCCGACGACATCATCGAGGCCGAGACCCGCAACACGGGCAAGCCGGTCGCGCTGACGGCGTCGGAGGAAGTCCCGCCCGCGGTGGACCAGATCAGGTTCTTCGCCGGCGCCGCACGGGTCCTGGAGGGCCGCAGCGCCGGTGAGTACCTGCGGGACCACACCTCGATGATCCGGCGCGAGCCGATTGGGGTGTGCGCGCAGGTCACCCCGTGGAACTACCCGATGATGATGGCGGTCTGGAAGTTCGCGCCTGCCATCGCGGCCGGCAACACCGTCGTGCTCAAGCCGTCCGATACCACCCCGGTGTCCACGCTGCTGATGGCCGAGATCGCGGCCGAGTTCCTGCCGCCCGGCGTGTTCAACGTGATCTGCGGTAACCGCGACACGGGCCGGGAGCTGATCTCGCACCCGACCCCGAGCATGGTGTCGATCACCGGTTCGGTCCGGGCCGGCCTGGAGGTCGCCCGCTCGGCCGCCGAGGACATTAAGAAGGTCCACCTCGAGCTAGGCGGCAAGGCCCCGGTCGTGGTCTTCGACGACGCCGACATCGCGGCGACGGCAGAAGGCATCGCCGGCGCGGGCTACTTCAACGCGGGCCAGGACTGCACCGCGGCGACCCGGGTGCTGGCCGGGCCCGGCATCGCCGCCGACCTGACGGCGGCGCTGGCCGAGCAGGCCAACAACACCACCACCGGCGGCCTGGACGTACCGGACGCTTACTTCGGCCCGTTGAACAACCCGAACCAGCTCGCCCGGGTCCAGGGTTTCATCGAGCGCACGCCCGGCCACGCCGAGGTGGTGGCCGGCGGTCACCGGGTGGGGGAGCGCGGGTACCTGTACGCCCCCACCGTCGTCTCCGGCCTCCGGCAAGACGACGAGATGATCCAGGACGAGGTCTTCGGCCCGGTCATCACCGTCCAGCGGTTCACCGACGAGGACGAGGCGATCCGCTGGGCCAACGGGGTCAAGTACGGGCTGGCCTCCAGCGTGTGGACCAAGGACCACGGCCGCGCGATGCGGATGGCCAAGCGCCTGGACTTCGGCGCGGTATGGATCAACACCCACATCCCGATCGTCGCCGAGATGCCGCACGGAGGCTTCAAGCACTCCGGCTACGGCAAGGACCTGTCGATGTACGGCTTCGAGGACTACACCCGCATCAAGCACGTCATGAGCTACATCGGCCGTTGAGCAGTGCTCTTGATGGCCGGCCCCGGTGCTGAAGATGCTGATGATAAACATCGGCTTTGAGTACGTTCATGATGTCTATATGTGACGAAATAATGACGTAGACAAGCTTTTTTGATCCGTATCCGCATCCGGGTCGTTTCAGAGGGTAGGAACAGGTCGGTGGCCACTCGACCCGGTGCCCGGCGGAACCCTGCACCGCCGGGCACCCCCATATCCGGGTTCAGGGACCCGCCGGGGTTAAGCCCACGCTGAGCAGGACGATGCCGGACACGACCAGGACGGAGGCCGCGATGCGGGTCCGGCCGAACGGTTCGCGGAAGATCAGCGTGCCGATGATCGCCCCGAAGATCACGCTGGTCTCGCGGAGCGCCGCGATCGGGGCTAGCGCGCCCCGGGTCTGGGCCCACAGCACCAGGCCGTAGGCGAGCACGCTCAGCCCTCCGGCGGCCAGGCCGGCTAGCAGGATCCGCGGTGGCTGCTTCAGCAGCACGTCGCGCCGCCGGGTCAGCGCGAACATCGGGACGCACAGGCTCTCCAGCAGCATCAGCCAGCCGATGTAGCCCACCGGGCTGCCCGACAGCCGCACGCCCACGCCGTCGACCGTGGTGTAGCCGGCGATGGTCAGGCCAGTACCCACCGCGGCCAGGAAAGCCGCGCGGCCAGGCCGTCGGCCGGCCAGCACGAGGGTGGCCAGCCCGGCCGAGACGATGAGCACTCCGGCGATCTGGGGCGGCGCCAGGTGCTCGTGCACGAAGATCGCGGCCAGGATCGTCACCACCAGCGGTGAGGTGCCCCGGGCCAGCGGGTAGACCTGGCCGAACTCCCCGAGCCGGTAGCACCGCATCAGCAGCAGGTTGTAGAAGACGTGAATCACGACTGACCCGGTCAGGTACGGCCAGCAGTCGGCCTTAGGCGTAGCGGTCACGATGATGAGCGGGATCGCGACCACGATGCCGCCCACGCCGATCAGGGCGAAGGCGAGAGTCTGGTCCTTGATGCTGTGCGCGATGGCGTTCCAGGTCGCATGCGTGACCGCGGCGGCGAGGACCGCGAGGGTGACGCTCAGCGAGAGGCTAGCCGACGGGTTCAACGGGGCTCCTCATCCGCGCTTTGACACCAGGCTTCAGCAAGTCTAGACTTGAAACAGGTCATATATGAGATGCGATACATGATGTACACCTCAGAAACCGTAGGCCGGCCGGCATTCCTGACGGCCTCGGCCGGCGCGCTGCCGTCCCGGACGGTGGCAGTGCTCGAGGCGATCAAGCGCGCGATCCTGACCGGCGAGCTGAAGCCGGGACGCCCGCTGGTCGAGACCGACCTGGCCGAGCTGCTCGGCGTGTCCAAGACCCCGGTGCGCGAGGCGCTCAAGACCCTGGCCGGCGCGGGCCTGGTGACGATGAACCCGTACAAGGGCGCCACCGTCCGCGTTGTCGACGACGAGCAGGCCCGGCACGTCTACGACGCCCGCCTGCTACTTGAGCCCGAGGCGCTCGCCCGCTCGGTCGCCGCCGGGTCAGACTGGCGACCCGCCCGTGCCGCCCTGGCCCAGGCGGCCCGTCCCGGTGACCAAGCCGAACGCAGCCTGGCTAACCGCGACTTTCACCGTGCGCTGTACCTGGGCTGCGGCAACCCGCTACTGGTCAGAATGCTCGATGACCTCCGCGACGCCACCGCACTGATCGCCGTGGCCAGCTGGCAACACGAGCCGCCGGGCATCACCCCGCCTAGCTGGGACCGCGAAGCCGGCGAGCACCAGGCCATCCTCGAGGCGGCCGAAGGCGGCGGCACCAGCCGCGCGGCCGGGCTGCTCCGCGCGCACATAGCCGCCTTTTTCGACCGCAACTTCACCGGCGAGACGCCGGCCCCAGCTAAGGAGAAGCCATGAGCCTCACCCCGGCCGAAGCGCGGCACCTGCGCCGCGCCCTCGCCACGGCGGTCGTCGTCCCCGTGACCCCGCTGCACGCCGACCAGAGCCCGGACTGGGACACCTATGCGGCGCTGACCGGACGCCTGATAGACGGCGGGATCACGGTCATCACCCCGAACGGCAACACCGGGGAGTTCTACGCGCTCAGCCCGGCCGAGGCCCGGCAGGCCGTCGAGACCGCGGCCAAGGTCGTCGGCGGGCGGGACAACACGGCCGAGCTACTGGCCGGCGTCGGCCACGACATCGCCACCGCGGTCGAGGCGGCCAGGCACGCCCAGGGCCACGGCGCCCGCATGATCATGATCCACCAGCCGGTGCACCCCTACGTGTCGGCCGAGGGCTGGATCGACTACCACGCCGCCATCGCCGGCGCGGTCCCCGACCTCGGCGTGGTCCTGTACATCCGGGACGAGCGCCGGGCCGGCGCGCACATCGCCGCGCTCGCCGACCGGGCGCCGAACGTCGTCGGCGTCAAGTACGGCGTCCGGGACGCGACCAAGTTCGCCGCCGTGGCCCGGGACGCCGGCCTCGACCGGTTCACCTGGCTGGCCGGCGCGGCCGAGCTGACCGCCCCGGCGTACTGGGCGGCCGGCGCGCACGCCTTCACCTCCGGGCTGGCCAACGTCAGCCCGCACCTGGCGCTGTCCATGCTCGGCGCGCTGCGCGCCAACGACTTCGCCGCCGCGATGAGGGTCTGGGAGTCGGTGCGCCGGTTCGAGGAACTGCGCGCGGCCGACTCCTCCGCCGACAACGTGAGCGTGGTCAAGGAAGCCCTAGCCCAGCTAGGACTATGCCGCGCCGACGTCCGCCCGCCGAGCCGCCCGCTGCCCGCGAACATCAAGGCGGAGATCGCCCAGATCCTCCTGTCCTGGGGCATGCTGTGACTTCGGGGAACGGGACCGACCGCGATCCCGAGAGCCTGCGCAGCTTCCGCTGGTTCGGCCGCGAGCGCACCGCCGGGCTGCGAGCGTTCGGCCACCGGTCGCGGATGCGCCAGCTCGGCATCGAAGCCGACGAGCACCTGGGCAAGCCGCTGATCGTCATCCTGAACACCTGGTCGGAGCTGAACCCCTGCCACATGCACCTGCGCCAGCGGGCCGAGCAGGTCAAGCGGGGCGTGCTCGAGGCAGGCGGCTACCCGGTCGAGATGCCGGTCGCCACCCTCAGCGAGACGTTCCAGAAGCCGACCCCGATGATGTACCGGAACCTGCTGGCCATGGAGACCGAGGAACTGCTGCGCTCCTACCCGGCCGACGGCGCGGTGCTGATGGGCGGCTGCGACAAGACCACGCCCGCGCTCCTGATGGGCGCGGCCAGCGCCAACATCCCGGCCATCTACCTGACCGCGGGCCCGATGCTGAGCGGTAACTTCCGCGGTCAGAAGGTGGGCAGCGGCACCGACGTGTGGAAGTTCTGGGACGACGCCCGGGCCGGCCTGGTCGGCGACTGCGAGCTGGCCGAGCTCGAGTGCGGCATCGCCCGGTCACCAGGTCACTGCATGACGATGGGCACCGCCTCGACGATGACCTCCGCCGCCGAGGCCCTCGGTATGACGCTGCCCGGGATGGCCTCGATCCCCGCGGTCGACTCCGCCCACTACCGGATGGCGGCGGCCACCGGCCGGCGCGTGGTGGACATGGCCTGGGAAGACCTGACCCCGGACAAGATCCTCACCCGCGAGGCCTTCGAGGACGCGGTCGCTACCGTGCTCGCGCTCGGCGGCTCCACCAACGCGCTCATTCACCTGATCGCGATGGCCGGCCGGGCCGGCGTCGCGCTGACCCTGGACGACTTCGACGCGATCTCGCGCCGGGTGCCCTGGCTGGCGAACGTCAAGCCGAGCGGGACGTACCTGATGGAGGACTTCTACTACGCCGGCGGACTGCCCGCGCTGCTCGGCCAGCTGGCGAAGGTCCCCGGGGCGCTGCACCTGGGGCGGACGACGGTGAGCGGCCGCCCGTTCGGGGACAAGGTCACAGACGCACCGATCTATCACGACGATGTCATCCGCAGTCCCGGCACCGCGCTGGCCGCCGAGGGCGGGGTCGCGGTGCTACGCGGCAACCTGGCCCCGGACGGCGCGGTCATCAAGCACATCGCGGCGCAGCCGCGGCTGCTCAAGCACACCGGCCCCGCGGTCGTCTTCGATTCCTACGCCGACCTGCAGGCGCGGATCAACGACCCGGCGCTGAACGTCACCCCCGATTCGGTCCTGGTGCTGCGCAACTCGGGCCCGGTGGGCGGTCCAGGCATGCCCGAGTACGGCATGCTGCCCATCCCGGACTACCTGCTGGCCCAGGGCGTGCGCGACATGGTGCGTATTTCCGACGCCCGGATGAGCGGCACCAGCTACGGTGCCTGCGTGCTGCACGTAGCCCCGGAATCGTTCGTCGGCGGCCCGCTCGCCCTGGTCCAGACCGGGGATCTCATCACCTTGGACGTAGCCGCCCGCGAGCTTTCCCTGAATATTTCCGAACGGACCATGGTGCGGCGGCGGGAACAGTGGCAGCCTCCCGTGGCGAAGTTCGAACGCGGTTACGGCGCCCTGTACAGCGAGCACATCACCCAGGCCAATGAAGGCTGTGACTTCGGCTTCCTGGCCGGGCGCGGCCGCAACCCAGAACCTGACCCCCGGTAAGGTCAGGCACCCGGCCTGAATCTTCGAAGGAGAACTGATGATCCAGGGGTATGACCCGCGGACCGCTGAACCGATCGGCGAACCTGTCGCCGAGGCGACCGACGCCGAGGTCGACGCGCTCGTCGCGGCCGCGGCCGCCGCGTTCCCCGCCTGGTCGCGGTACCCGCGTCGCGCCGAGGCGCTCGAGGCGGTGGCCGACGCGCTCGACGCCCGGGCGGGCGAGCTTGCCGTCATCGCCGACACCGAGACCGCGCTGGGCGGCGAGCGGCTCCAAGGTGAGGTGGGCCGCGCGACCGGGCAGCTTCGGCTGTTCGCGGCCGTGCTGCGCGATGGCGGGTACCTCGACGCTGTCGTCACCCCGGCGGCCGGCCCGGCGCCCGAGCTGCGGCGGATCAACCAGCCGATCGGCCCGGTGGCGGTGTTCGCGGCCTCGAATTTCCCGTTCGCGTTCTCAGTGGTCGGCGGAGACACGGCGTCCGCGCTGGCCGCCGGGTGTCCGGTGGTGGTCAAGGCCCATGAGGGCCATCCGGTCACCTCGCAGCTGAGCGCGCAGATCGTCACCGAGGCGCTGGCCGCGGCCGGGGCCCCCGCGGGGACGTTCGGCCTGGTCCACGGGGTACAGGCCGGCCTGCGGC
>JALYVS010000024.1:17397-28485 GCA_030853115.1 Actinomycetota bacterium | reverse complement strand
AGGCAGCACCGGTGAGCCGGAGGCGGGCGCCGGCGAACAGCTGCCCGAGCGCGGCGCCGTACCGGCTGGCCAAGGCGGCGTTGTGTCGCAATACGTCGAGCTCGTTGGCGGCGGTCAGCTCGGTGAAGGCGCAGATATCCCGCTCCGGCGGCGTGCGCGTGCGGCCGGTGAACCGGTCCCGGAAGGCCACGGGCCCGGGGCTGCCCAGGGCCGGGTACACCGCGGCCCGTTCGCAGCTGCCATATAGGTACACCAGCGACTCAGCCCGCGCACCGGCCAGCGCGGCGAGCACCGGGCGCTCGCCCGGCCCGAGCAGCGCATCAGGGTAGCCGTCCGTGCCGTAGGAGGCATGGCACAGCCCGGCCACCTGCAGGTCCGGGTCGGCTCCCCATTCCGCGAGGAGCGCGGCGACCCGGACAAGGTGCTCATACAAAGTCCCGCCGGGGTGGGGCATCTCGCCAGCCCCGCGACTCAGCAGGAAGTCCTCGACCCGGGATGATTCAGGCTTCATGTCACAAGTTGTACTTGTGACATGAAGCTCCGGGCAACACCCCGTCAGCGGATCGCTGGAGGAAGAACTGCGGTTCATCTTCCGGTCCGAGCGCTTGTGCCTGGCTTTCTGCGCGACCGTCGGCGAGCGGTGGCGCCGCAGCTTCGAGCGGCTGATCACGCCAGCCCATATCACCTGCTGGTACGCCGAAGCCGCCGTCGCCGGCGATTCCGGGGCAGTGCCAGGACATACCGCCGGATCAGTATCCCGTTGGCAGCCACCGCGTATTCTTGTGCTGCCGGGTCATCCTGCCTGATCAGGGGAGCCATGTCCCAGTCGCAGCGTTTCCGATGCGCACGACCAAGAACTATTCCCCTGCCCGTCCGCAGCCGGGGCTCTCGCCATGGATGACCCGCGTGGTGCCGCCACGATGTTCCTGATGGTCGGGCTCCCCGCAGCCGGGAAAACCACCCGGGCCAGGGAACTCGCCGCAACGCACCCGGCGCTGCGGCTGACCCCGGATCACTGGATGATCCCGCTGTTCGGTAATTCCATCGGTGATTTCCAGCGGCCGGGTGGTGAGCGGTGGGTGCTCGAAGGCCGGCTCATCTCGGTCGCCCTTCAGGCGCTGCGGCTGGGGACCAGCGTGGTGCTCGACTTCGGGCTCTGGGGCCGCGACGAGCGCTCGGCGCTGCGCTGGCTGGCCCGGTCCGCCGGGGCGGCTGGCCAGGTGGTCTACCTGGCCGTGGACAAGGACGTCCAGCTCGCCCGCATCACGCACCGCCAGGAAACGACACCGCACCAGACGTTCCCGATGAGCGAGGCCGACGTGGACGCCTGGCGGCCGCAGTTCCAGGTGCCCGACGCCGCCGAGCTCGACGACGGCGAGATTCCCGACCCGCCAGCAGGGTGGCCGGGCTGGCCCGAGTGGGCGGCAGACCACTGGCCCTCGTGCACCGACGGCTAACGCATCTATTCTGGTCCGTTACGCGAGGTGGTCTTGACGTGACTTCAGGCGCGGGCGTTGATGTGCCCGCGGAGCCGCTGGTGTCGCTGCCGGTCGCTGGGGTGGCGGGTAGTTAGCCTCTTGGTCATGGTGGGTGGATTCGATGTGAGCCGGGCGGTGGACCCGGAAGGCCGCGCACTCGCGTTGTCTCCGATCGCGCACTGGTCACGGCTTGATGGCTCGAGTGGCGAAGTAACCAGGCATGTACCGGGCCGTGGCATCCGCGTGGTGCGGGGCTTCGTCCAGGTGGGTCAGGGTGAAGCCCGCCGCGAGCTGGCCGCCGATCTGCTCGGCGAGTGAGTGGCTGTATTCGATTGGCCCGGTCCCGTACGAACGCTGCCGCTCGGCGTCCGGGAGATCGAGGGTGCTGAACGGAAGCTGGTGGCGTACTGTGAGCTCGCCCCGCTCCTCCAGCGCCGTGACGTCGAAGATGTAGATGTCGGGGTTCATGAACCCGGCCATCAAGATTCCGCCCGGGCGCAGCACGCGAAATGACTCCTGCCAGACCGGTGCGAGATCGGGGCAGAACACGTTGGACACCGGGTTGAAGACGATATCGAAGCTGGCATCGGGGAACACGCTCAGGTCGCGCATGTCACCGAGCACGGTACGGACGGTCAGTCCCTCGCGCGCGGCGACCTCCTGGTCGCGGCCCAGCTGCCGCGGCGAGTTGTCCAGTACCGTCACGGCCGCGCCGGCTGCCGAGAATACCGGCCCCTGCTGCCCTCCCCCGGAAGCCAGGCACAGCATCTCGACGCCGGCCAGTTCAGCCGGGAACCAGCCGCGCGGCACTGGCTGGTAGCCGATCAGGACGACCGGCCAGTCGCCGGCCCGCGCCCGGGCGATAACCTCCGACCCGGCCGGCTGGGTCCATTCGTTGCCGTTCTCCACCTCGCGGTCCCATGCGGCGCGGTTATACGCCACAGGATCAAAGCTATCCGTCACGACAGCAGAGCTTATGGGCTGGCACACGAGCTCCGCTGGAGTAGATAACGCTCTTTGAGCTCGAAGGTCGGCGTCCTGTGATGACAGGCGTACTGGTTCATTCCGTCGTCGTCGTGGTGGTGGAATCCCAGCGCTGCGATGAGGCGAAAGACTGACGATCGGCTGTGCGGGCGTCCTCGGCTTGTCCGCCGGCCGAGTCGATGATCACCCGTCCCGGGCCGCAGACCCGCAGCCAGATTCTGCTGGACCGCCAGATGACGCGCCGTACATGCGGGCCCGGCACGTACGGAAACTCCAGGTGCAATGACAAGTCCACCGTGTCTTCCCAGTACAGCAGGGACGCCGGTGACACCAAGACGCTCTCGGTGTCCGCCAGATCGCGGAGGAAAGCGTCACCCGATGCGTGTAGCAGCACCAGGCCCTGGCGCTTGGCCGCGGTCAGGTTCAGCAGGTAGCGGCCCGCCGGATATTCGCGCTCGGCCGCCATCGTGGTGTAGGAAACCTCAGAGGGCTGCCACCGGTACTTCACGTTCCCGGTCGCGCACAGAAACCGGCCCGGGTGGACGCAGGCCGCCTGGGCGGGCCGCAGCGGCAGCGCGATCACCTCGCCCGCGCGATTCTCCGCCACCCCGATATGCCCGGGTCCGTGTGCCTCCATCATGCCCGTGCTACGGAGGCGGGACGGCTGCGGGATCGTCAGCGTCGTGGCCGGGTCGGTCCACAGTAGCGCCTTCGGCGAGAAATAAATCCAGTCGCCCGCGGCCAGCTCGAATTCGGCGACGGGCACATACGTCCCGTTGATCTGGCACCGGATGGTGCCGCAGCTCAGCCGGGCCATGCTGGGGATCACCGGCTGCCGCATCCAGCCCGATCCGCTCACCGCGGGCCTGACGTCGAGCGGAGCCCCGCACAGCGGGCAGCTGACCGGGTCCTTCCCCAGGGCACTACGCTGCCTGCAGTACCGGCACAGATAGCCGGTCACCGGCGGCACCGGATCATGTCCACGAACGGAACATAGCAGCCCGGTCCGCAGAAACGTTCACGGCAGACGGGCCAGCAAGCCAGTTCCCCTGGCGTACCCATCCGGCGGTACCGCGGCGGATATCGGCGGAAGCAACATTCGGGTACTACGGGAAACATCGTGATAACGGGAATGCGTTATCGTTGGAATGTGATTGATGCGCCCAGCCGCCGCAGCGACACGCGGTCAAAGATCATCGACGTCGCAGCACGCCTCCTCCAGGAGCAAGGCCCGGCGGCGGTGACCACGCGCGGGGTAGCCGAGGGGGCCGGGGTGCAGGCTCCGACGATCTACCGGCTCTTCGGCGATAAGGACGGTCTGCTCGATGCCGTGGCCGAGCACGTAATGGCAACCTACGCGTCTGTCAAAGCAGCGATCGTGCAGGCAGCGTCGGCGGAAAACGTCGATCCGCTCGACGATCTGCGGGCCGGGTGGGAGATGCAGATCGACTTCGGCGTCGCGAATCCGGCCCTGTTCCGTCTGTTGAGCGATCCGGACCGAGTGCGGCACTCCCCCGCGGCGCAATCGGGCAGGCACGTCCTGGAATCGCGGGTGCACCGGGTGGCTGTGACCGGACGGCTTCGGGTCAGCGAACAACGTGCCGTCAACATCATCCAGGCCGCCGGAGTCGGCGCGATCCAGACGCTCCTGTCGACACCGGCCGGGCAGCGCGACGCCGGTCTCGCCGAGAGCATGTACCAGGCCGTTCTCCAGCAGATCCTCACTGACGCGCCCGGACGTCCGGAAAACGGGCCGATGGCCGCGACTGTCGCCTTCCGTGCGGTCGCGCCCCAGCTCGACATGCTGAGCGACGCCGAACAGCAGCTCCTGACCGAATGGCTCGACCGCGTCGTCGATGCCCTTTCGCGCGACCGGAGGTAGGTGCTACCTAGATTCCAGTACCGCCAGGTCGCGTAGCGCGAACCGGTGGTGCTCGATCTCCTCGTCCAGCACCACGCTCAGGCAGCCGATCACGGTCCGCTCCTCATCCGGGTAACCGGGAGCCGGTGAGCGCTGACATACCCGGCCCAGGCCTTCGCTGGTCAGGCCGGCCACGATGCGCCGCATCACGGCCATCCGGTCGGCGCGGGCGGCCAGGATCTCGTCATAGCCGGGCTGCGCGGTCAGGTCGATGCCAAGTGCGGCAGCGGCCGGGTACCAGCTCTGCGGCAGGCCGAGCGGGTGGTAGGGCATCGGCTCGTCCAGCACTGTCCGGCTAGCCCACGCGTCGGTGATGAAGACCAGGTGGCGAAGCGTCTGCTGGAATGACCATTCCTCGTCGACCTGCTCAGCCAGCATCCCCGCAGGCAGCCGCGCCGCCCGTTCGGTGGCCTGGGCCCACAGCCGCTCGACGGTGTCCCACAGCGCGCGGACGTCGTCCGCCGTCTGGCCCTCACGGAACTGCACCCGCTCCGGGTGCCGCCGGTCCAATTCGGCGTTCACGAAACCGGTCACGTCAACGCCATTGACCGTGACATTGCTGAGGTAGCCGGAAATGCTGACGTCGACCAGCCAGCCGTCCCGGATCGTGACGCCGGTCAGGTCGCAGTCGGTGAGCCGGGCCCCGCGCAGGTCCGCGACGTCGAACCGGGCACCCCGGAACTGCGTGCTGCCGCCGCCCTCGCCGGGGTAGAACCGGTGCGGTCCGAACTGCGCGTCCGTCGGGTCGCCGGGCTGGATCGGCGCCAGGCTGTCAGTAGTAGTCATTGACGGATGCTAACGCGTACGTTGTTGATGGTCATCCTGCTCGGGAAGGGCGTGCGCATCACCATGCCGCCCGAGCGGACCGCCAGGCGCTAGCCCGGTCTTAAGCACATCCGGCGGCCCAGGACCCTTAGGGAGGGGTTAAGACGACCAAGCTGCAGGAAGCGGCGTACAACGCGCAATTGGCAGCAGGCTTGCCGATCAGCAAGCTAGCTGGCTCAGTGCTGATCAAAGATGCTGACACGATAGGTCATCAGCACTGCGCAAATTACCTCCATGCCGTTCAGCAGATGGACTGGTACAAGGCCGCGTTCCCGACGCACACCAGCCTCGTGACCGTGGTGGGCGGAAAGGGAGTCAGCCACGCTGACTCTCTGTCGGCTCGGATCAAGGTCGGCACTAACAACCGATACAATATCGGTGACTGCGAACAGGCCTGCCTGCATGAACTGGCGCATACCGTAAGCTCTGATTATGGGCCAGGCAAGGAGCTGCGCGAACCCAGGCTTGGCCGGAACAGCAGTGAAGGCCATCATCACGCGTGGCGCGTAAACTTTATTCTGATCGTGCGGAATATCCTGGGAAAGCAGGCGGCGCAGCGGCTGAGATATGAATTCAGCCAGTGGGGGCTGTCAACCCGCAAGTAATCGATTCAGTTCGCCCACGGGGGCGCGATCCGGCTGCCGTCGGCCATGACCGCCTCGAGACCGGCCGTCGTTGTCACCCAGGCGGTGGCACTGGCCGTCCCGCCGTCCACGAGCAATTCGCTGCCGGCGGGCACGAGGACGACATCACCCGCAGCGAGAACCGTGGCTATCTCGTCCAGCGTGACGGTGAGTTCCCCTTCAAGAAGGAGCAGCACCTCCTCCCGAGTAGGCCGGTGAGCGACTCCACGCAGGCCAGCGGGCACCTTCAACTGCCAGGCGCAAAGCTGCTCGCTGCCTCGTGACGGCGCCACGAACGAACTGAATGTGCTGCCGTGCACATGATGCACAGCGGCGTGGGCTGAACGGATGACTGGCACGGGTCCTCCAAGTGGTCAAGTGGCTTGACTACATGGTCAAGCAGCTTGACCTGTATGTCAAACTCAGTCATGACTGACAACAGTGGCGTGGCCGTAGCGATGCTCGTCCTAGGCGCCGCCACGCAGATTGTTGACGGGATCCAGCACGGGCTGGCCGAGCGGGGCTTCGCTGATGTCCGGCCAGCCCACGGGTTCGCCTTCGTGCGAATCAGCGCAGGCGACGCCTCGATGATCGACGTCGCCGAGTACCTGGGCGTGACCAAGCAGGCTGCCAGCCAGCTCGTCGAACAGCTCGTGCAGCGCGGTTACGTCATCCGCGAAGCCGACCCCGATGACGCCAGGTCCCGGATACTGAAGCTCACCGAACGCGGCTGGGCGTGCACCCGGGCCGCCGAGCAGGCTGCCGCCGACACCACCGACGCCTGGAGACGCCAGCTCGGCACCGCCGCGATGGGCGCCTTGCAGTCCGGCCTGCAAGCGGTCGTACCACCGGGTCGCCTCCGCCCGGCGTGGTGACATGCGTCGTCGACCATTCCAGCCAAGGGTGCGGTACTGGTAAGCCCGCCGCGCCGTCACGATCCACATCGTGACCGACATCATCGGTCATGCAGTGGTTCACGTGCTGCTGGTGCGGTCTGGCTGCGGCGGGTCGGGGTTCGGGTCCGGTGGCTGCTGATCTGGCTGCGGGTCAAGATCCGGCGGCGGGAAGTGATCTGGATCCGGGTCTGACTGCGGTCCCGACGGGGGTGCCGCTGGTGGCATGGCCATGGTCGGTAACTCCTTCCAGCACTGCGGCTGGCTAGCGGGCAAGTATCGATACCCCGGCCAGCTTCCCAGGCCACCGGACCGGAAACCGGCCGCCGACCCTAGGCGTTTAAACGGCCGTCTGCGGGGGAGCAACCCGCACCTCATCGGTAGTAGTGGGGTGCCCCGCGAGGGGCTGAAAGAGGGGACCTTCTCGATGAACCGTCATCTGATGGCAGGAGAGTCATCGCCGTCCGCCCGGCGGGATGATTTCCGCCCTTCCTTGCAGACAGCGCAGTGTTCCCTATGTGGCACCCTGATTCCGGTGGGGCTGATGGTGCCCGATGGCGGTCAGGCGTGCGTCGACATTCGCTGGTACTGCAAGGACGCTCGGTCATGTACGGAACGCTGGACGGCTCACCTCCCGGGCTCCGGCCGCGTAGCGCCGCCTCCGGCCGGCGAGCGGGAGATGACGGAGGACCCGCGGGAGATGACGGAGGACCAGCGGCTGGACGCCGGCTTCGACGAGGCGTCAGCAGAGCCGGTCAGCGCGAGGGAAGGAGCATAGCGGCCACGGTCCGCCTCCGGCGGCGGTCATCCCAGGGGCTGGCCGGGCTGGCCGGCGGGCACGGGCTGGCTCAGGGACACGGTGTCGCCACGGTCGACGAATCGCACCCGGTCGACGATCCCGCGGCGGGTGACCTCGGCCCGGAAATCCGACAGCGGCGACTTGAACAGCGGGTAGTCGTCGAAGTGAACCGGGATGGCCATCCCGGCACCGACTAGCTCCATCAGGTCAGCACCCTGTTTGGCGTCCATGGTGACGACCATCCCGCCGGGCAAGGTGGTGCCACCTAGGTGCAGGACCGCGGCGTCGATCTGCGGGTAACGCTGCGGTATCTGGTGCAGGTCGTCGATGAGCAGAGTGTCCCCGGAGATGTAGAGCCGCAGCGCGACCTCGCCGGTGACCGGGCCGAATTCCAGCATGGTCCCCATCACGGGCGGTAGCAGGCGAGGGACCGGGATCAGGGTGTGCTGGCCAGGCAACGCGGTGATCTTCAGCCGGGTGACGCCGCTGATAAGTTCCTGGCTACCCCAGGTCCGTAGCCCGGCGGAGCGGGCGAACCCTCGCCACTGCAGCCGCCGGGCGGCGTGCGGGGTCGTGATGATCGGGGTGTCGCGCGGCAGGCCGCGCTGAGCTTGCCGGTCCCAGTGATCGCCGTGCAGATGCGACAGGACCACGGCATCGACCGCCGGCAGCTCCTCCACTGAGATGGCAGGCTCGGTGAGCCGCCGGGCGGTGAGGCCGCGGCCGAGGTAGGCGCGCTGCCCGCGGTGCAGGAAGTTAGGGTCGGTAAGCACCGTCATGTCACCGTAGCGAATCAGGGTGGTCGCGGTGCCGATAAAGAACAGCGTGCTGTCCTGGGCAGGTCCGGGTCCAGTCATGGCGGCCTGGTTACCCGACCCGAACAGGCATAAACCGCAGTCGTAGAACCGCTTCGACAGGTGGGTGCAGTGAGTGGTGATCCACCGCAACCGGGGGTCGGCGCTGGAGGATATCCAGACGAGATGGAACAGGCCATGCCGGATGTCGGCCTGCAGCTGGGCCAGGGTCGGCGACGGAGCGGTACCGTCGAACCCTCCGATGGGGAGCGCCTCAAGGCCGGTGTCGTAGATGACGGCTGACGGCACCAGCGCGCTCTGCGCCGCCATCAGGTCCGGGGCTCCGTTCTCGGTGCTTTGCCAGGAGGGGATCGTGGCTTGCACCGCGCTGACCGCCTGCTTCCCCAAGCCGAAAGTTACTGCCTCCTGCGCCAGGGCCGACTCAAACGGAGTGTCGAAGGCGCTTTCGCTGTGCGCCGCCAGGCTGACGGAGGCGACGGCAGGGGCCAGCGACACGGCGACCAGAGCCGCGGTGAGGGCCGCGGCGAACGGCACGCAATGGCGGACCAGCGACCAGAGCACCACGCCGGTCGCGGCGACGCCGACGGCGACGATGGCCGGGACCAGCCAGCCCGGCGGGTGGGCCGAGGACACCAGCCAGGCCGCGTAGGCGGTGGTGCCCGCGACGATGACGGCCAGGCCTATCCGCTGGCTGACCGGGACTTGCTCCCGTGACCGGGCCGCGGCGACGCCGGCTCCGATGATGGCGGCGATCGCCGGGGACATCGCCGCGGTGTAATAAGGCCACAGCGTGGTGACCGCCGAGAACACCGCGAAGAAAGTCACCAGCCAGCCGCCCCACAAGATAAAGCAGGCCCGGAGCGGATCGCCGCGTGGCTGCCGGCGCCGGCTGACGACGCCCCAGACAGCCAGGACGGCGGCGGCCGGGATCAGCCAGCCGGCATCGGTGCCCAGGCCACCGTCCAGCAGGCGGCCGGCCGCGCGAGGCGGAACGGGGAGCGCGGCGCCAGGATCCAGCTGGGCGGCCCGCACCTGCAGCGGGGTCTGGTCGCCGAACCTTCCGAACCCGTTGTAGGCGAAGACCTGCGCGAAGGCGGAGCCGTCGTGGCTGCCGTCGACGTAGGGCCGGTCCGCGGCGGGGACCAGCGACACGGCGGTCATCCAGGACACCGACACCAGCGCGACGACCACGCCCGCGACCGCGAGCCGGCCGGCGCGCCGCACAGCCGAACCGGGGCCGGCCAGCAGGTAGGCCAGGCCCAGTGCGGGCAGCACCATCCAGGCCTCGATCTCCTTGGCCTGGAAAGCCAGCCCTACCCACAAGCCGGCCAGCACGAGCCGGCCCAGCGTTCCGGCGGGCCGGCGGACAGGAACGGCGCGGCCACCCGGCCGGTTGGAGCCGTCAGCCTCGCTGCCCTCCTCAGCGGGAGCCGGCTCACCGGCGTCGCCAGCGGTCAGCCCGGCGATAGCTCCCGAGACGGCATCGGCCGCCAGGACCAGCAGCAAGATCAGCAGCGAGTCGGAGATGTTCTCGCGGTCGAGGGCCACCGTGGCGGGGCTGACCGCCAGCACCAGCGCGGCGATCAGGCCGGCCGCCGGCCCGGCCAGCCGGGCCACCGCCCGGTAGAGCACCAGCACGGTGAGGATGCCCTCGATCACCTGCGGAAGGATGATCGCCCACGTATGCATGCCGAACGCCCGCACGGAAAGCGCCTGGAGCCACAGCGCCCCAGGCAGCTTATCCACGGTGATGGTGCCTGCCGGGTCGAAGGCGCCGAAGATGAAGTCGTGCCAGCTCATGGACATGCTGCGATCAGCCGCGGCGTAGTAGTACTCCAGTGTGTCCTGGCCCAGGGCCCAGGCGTACAACAGGCCCGCCAAGGCCGCGATCGCCAGCAGGGCAAGCCTGCGTAGCCATACCCGCTCCAGCCTGCGGCGCCAGGTCGGCGTGCCGGATCCGCTGGGCGTCAGATCAGCGGGCGGGTCTATGCCCGGCAAGGTCATCGCTGCCGCTGCCTGAGCCTGCGGTTCTTGATCCGGTTACCGCAGGTGGCCATGTCGCACCAGGCACCGGCCCGGCTGTGGGAACGGTCGTAAAAAGCCCACCGGCAGTCCGGGTTGCCGCAGGCTTTCAGCCTCGGCCAGGTGCCGTCGTGCTGCGCGTCGCGGATCGCCAGCAGCACGGTGAGCAGGCCGACGCCGGTCCGGCCGCCGGGCTCGGCACCAAGGCTGACCTCCCCGTCCGGCCCGACCTGCAACAAGGGGTGGGAAGCCTGCGCGGCGGCCTGCACGAACTGCAGCTCTGCGGGCTCCGGCTGGGAGCCGCCGGCATTGGCCACCAGCATGGCCCGGATGCCCTCGCGCACGCCGCGGGCGAGGTGCAACTCGGCCGGGTCCGGCGTGCGCTGGGCGCTCCACAGGCCGGCGCCGGTCAGCCAGTCACGGGCGGCGGCGGGGTCGAGGAGCAGGTCCGAGCCGTCGTCGCCGTCCCAGGTATTGACGAACGCCTGCACGAGCAGCAACGGCATCGGGGCCGGCTTGAGCTCCTGGCCGGGCACCCACGACGGCACGGTCACGGCGGAAGCCTAACACACGCGTGACCGACTAAATGACTTGACCGGTCTCATAGTGACCTCTAAACTGACTTTAGTAGTCACTAACGGAGTGGCACGCCGCGAGCCCGGAGGCGGCCTGACCGATCGGAGGCGCGTGTCATGGTGATCCTGCTTGGACTCGCCGCTGCCGTGCTT
>JALYVS010000024.1:0-17387 GCA_030853115.1 Actinomycetota bacterium | reverse complement strand
GACTTCCTGGGCGGCATGGCGACCCGCAGGGCGCATGTACTGGCGGTGCTCACGGTGGCCAACACAGTCGCAGGGATCACCGCGATCGCCGTGGCGGTAATGGCGGCAGGCCATGCCAGCCTGGCCGGCCTGGCCTGGGGTACCGGCGCGGGCCTGACCGGAGGGCTCGGCCTGATCATCTTCTACCTCGGACTGGCGGACGGGCCGATGAGCGTGGTCGCGCCGCTATCCGGCGTCGTGTCAACGGTCCTGCCCGTCGCGGTAGCGCTGGCCGAGGGCGAGCGGCCCGGGGCCGGCGTCTACGTCGGCGCGCTGCTCTGCCTGGTCGCGGTCGTGCTGACCAGCTCAGCCGGCCACCCCAGGGAAGAGGACGGGCCCGGGCGGCCCGGGCGCGGCCGGGCCATTGCCTACGGCATCGGGTCGGGCGCCCTGTTCGGGTTGTTCTTTCTCCTCATCCGCAATGCCGGGCAGTCCGGGACGTTCTGGCCGGTGGCCGCTGGACGGATCGGCGAGCTGGCCACCGTCCTGATCGCTACGGCCGTGCTGCGCCGTGACCTGCTGCCGCGCGGCACGGCCGGCGGCCCGCTGCTGGCCGCCGCGGGCGCCGGCGTGATCGATGTCGTCGCGAACATCTGCTACGTGGCGGCCACCAGGACCGGCATGTTCGGCCTGGCCGTCGTGCTGGCCTCGCTCTATCCCGGGATCACCGTCCTGATGGCCAGGGTGGTGCTCGGCGAGCGGCTGCGCTGGGTACAGCGGGCCGGTCTGGTGCTCGCCGGGATCGGCGTCCTGCTGGTCGCTGGCTCCTAACGGCAGCCCTTCCGCCAGGCTGCGTTCCTGGCCGAGGTGCAGGACCTCACGGCGCCTTCCAGAAATCTGGAAGTTCAGCGTGATTCGTTGACTAACCGGTGCGCAGCACGCATCCTCGGTGACGGGACTGGCGGATCCGCACGGATGGGGGGAGCTCGGACGCGTGACGGACGAGTCAAGGACAGATCGAGGACGGTACCCGATGCCTGAAGGCAGGGAAGCGGCCCGCCGGCCGGTGCGCACTCCGCTGCGGCAGCGGAGCCGGAGGCGCTGGGCGGTCACCGGCGGCGTCGCGGCCAGCTGGGTGGTCCTGGAGGTCGTGACGGGTTCCGTCGTCTCGGCCACCGTGCTGCTGGTGGTGCTCGCGGGACTCGGCGCCGCGGCCATGGGCGGCCTGCGGGCCTCGGGCATCACCAGGGATCATCCGTGGATACGGCGGCTGGCCTCCCGGCCGTGGCGCGACGGGCAGGACGTGCTGAATGTCGCCATGCGGCACCTGTCCGACGTGTTCGTGGTCACGCCCAGCGGGCTGCTGCTCGCGCCGAACATTGTCCAACTGCAGCTGAACCCGGACGACTTCAGCTCGTTGTGCGAGCGGATGGAACTCGGCGTGATCAGCGCGGGCGTGACGGAAGTCTACGAGGACCAGGCCGCCGCGCACGGGGCTCGCTTCGCCGGACCGGGCCGGGCCGAAGTGCACGTCATCGCCGCCGCCGCCGTCCCGCCGGGCCGCTACCGGCTGCGGCAGGGGGATCTGACGAGCGCCGACGCCCAGCTGCCTGACCTGCCTGACCTGCCTGACCCCTGGTACGAGGGCATGGCGCCCGGGTTCGCGTATGCCACCCCGCAGCATGGCTACGCCAGGCCGGGCACCCGTGTTTGGCCAGCACCTGACTCGGGCCTGACGGCCGCTGGCGGCATGGCCACGATCATGGAAGAAAGCCTCGCGTTCGTCCCCGTGCTGCGGCTGGTCACGGGCTCCTCGGTGGCGCAGACCACGATCTCCGGCGCCCGTGCCGGGCGCGGGCCGGTTGAGCTGGAGCTCCCCGACGTGCCTACGGTGTCCCGGGAGCATGCGAAATTTACCTTCTCTGACGGCCGCTGGTGGATCACCAACCAGGGCAGGAACGGCCTGACCCTCAACGGCACCCCGGTGGCGGGTGAACAGCCGCTCGGCGACGGCGATACGATCCGCTGGGGAACCAGGCCGGACGCGCTGCTGTCCCGCGTTGAGATCAGCTCGGGCCACGAAATGCGACAGTAGTCATCCCGGCCCATGGCGAGACTGGATGCCTGCGCCGGGGGCGCGGCGTCGTTCGGGAGTGGCGGCTGAGTGGCGACGGGTCGGCTTTTCCTGTGGTCAGAAGAGCCTGGTGAGTGGGTGAGCTGTCCGCCCGATGAGATCACCTGGCTGGACCGGCGCGTGCTGAGCGGCGATGAGGACCTCACGCTTCACCGCGCCCCGCGTTGTGCGGGTCTTCGTTACGTGCACCACCGCTGGGAGCTGTTCAGCCGTGATACCACCTACCGGGTTTACCTCGCCCCGGAAGCAGCCGGGATCCCGCTCAGCGCTCAGGCCGTGCAGCGGACGGCGTGCCAGGTCCTGCCCGTCGCGCCGGCGCGCTACGAAGCCCTGCCGGTGGTCCTGGCCGCAGGCTCGTGGCTGGTCAGCGTAGGTACCTGGGTGCTGCGGCTGCGGCTCGACGGGCCGGGCCGCCTGCACCCAAGCCCCGCCTCGGACGGTGACAGGCAGCTGACGACTCAGGCCGGGAAAATCACGCGGCGGGGCGCCGGACCCGGGGAAGACGCGGTGGCACACGTGCGCGGCTACTTCGTGCGCAACGCCACGGCGCGGCTGACCATGGCCTACTACTACCAGGAGTTCATCGGTGGCCTGGCCGCCCCGCAGACGGTGCCGATGACTGATGTGGTCATTGCCCTGAACCTCAGCGGAGAAGGTGCGGTGTCGGACTACAAGAAGCTGCTTCAGGGCTTCATCTGGTCCGAACGCGGCCACGCGCGCGATCTCGCCGACTTCCTGCTCGCCAACGGCCTGCTGACCCCGGCCGATCTCGATGATGCCCGGCAGGCCGCGGCGGACAACGAACGTAGCGGCGCATGCGAGACGGCGCGGCAGCGGCTGCAGTATCGCCCGAAAGGCAACTGACCGGAACGGCGCCGCCGTCCCTCGCGGCCGTCCCGGGTTTCCGCAACCACGGCGGGCTTCATGCCGTCGAGCGAGGCGGGGCAACGGGACGCGCATAAGCTGAAAACGACGGGGTACACATGCGCAGGCCGCCAAAGCGGCCTGCCTCCGGTAACCGGAGATGCGGGCAATTCGCTCTAGGAGCACGTACATCATGCGATCAGCGGTCTGCGGCGAGAAGATCTGGGACCGCCTGGCCGACCGCGGCCGGCTGAGCGCGACGATCCCGGACGGTCAGCGGACCCCATGACCACCACACCCCGGAACGACGCTCACCCGCCAGCCCGGCTCCCCGGGCCGGCAGAGGCAATCGCCGCGAGCCCGGAAGGCCCCGGTGTCGGCGCGTTCTTCGACCTGGACGGGACGCTGGTCGCCGGATACACCGCCGCGGCCCAGACCAGGGACCGGCTGCGCCACCGGGACCTGCGGGTGGTCGAGTTCCTGACGGTGGTGGAGCTCGCGGTGCAGTTCCGGCTCGGACGGCGGGCCTTCGAGACCCTGATCGAGGGCAGCGCCCTCACCGTCAAAGGGCGGCGGGCCGCGGACATCGATGAGATGGGCGAGCGGGTCTTCCAGCAGTCTGTCACCGACCTGATCTACCCGGAGATGCGCGAATTGGTCCGGGCCCACCAGCGCCGCGGCCACACCGTGGTGCTGAGCTCGTCGGCGCTGACCAACCAGGTGGCGCCGGTCGCGCATTACCTCGGCATCGAGCACATCGTGTGCAACCGGCTGGTAGCCGACGAGCAGGGGAAACTGACCGGCGAGGTCGAGCAGCCGGTGGTATGGGGCCCCACCAAGGCCAGCGGGGTGCAGGAATTCGCCGCCGAGCATCAGGTTGACCTGGCGGCGAGCTACTTCTACGCGGACGGCGACGAGGACCTCAGCCTGATGTGCCGGGTCGGCCATCCGCGGCCGACTAATCCGGGCCGCTTGATGACCAAGGTGGCGCTCCGCCGCGGCTGGCCGATCATGGAGTTCGGCAGCCGGGGCAGCGGCGGCCCGATCGGGCTAGCCCGCCGCCTGGCTAGCGTCAGCTCTCTCGGCCCGCTGGGCCTCGCCGCGCTGGGCGTCGGGCTGCTGCGGCACAACAAGCGAGCCGGAGTCAACGTCCTGACCAGGTTCTGGCCGGGGACGGTCCTGGCGCTGAGCGGCGTCAAGCTGAACGTGGCAGGCGCGGAGCACCTGACCGAGCGGCGACCCGCCGTATTCCTGTTCAACCTGCGCAACAACGTCGACGTGTTCCTGGTGGCCGCGCTAGTCAGGGACAACTGGACCGGGGTCGCCGATAAGGAACTTCAGAGCAGCCGCGTGTTCGGCCAGCTCGGGAGGCTGCTCGACGCCGCGTTCGTCGACCGCGAGGACCCGAGGACGGCCGTCGCCGCCCTCAAGCCCCTGGAGGCGGCTTATCGCCAGGGGCTGTCGATCCTGATTGCCCCCGAAGGGGCCCGGCTGGACACCCAGTCGGTGGGCGTGTTCAAGAAGAGGGCCTTCCTGATCGCCATGGCGACCGGCCTGCCGATCGTCCCGATCGTGATCAGGAACTCGGAGTTGGTGGCGGGCCGCCACGCGGTCAAGCTCAATCCCGGTACCGTCGATATCGCCATACTGCCGCCGGTCAGCGTCAAAGGCTGGACGCTGCGGAACCTGCGGAGGCATATCGAGCAGGTCCGGAGCGCTTACGTAGAGACCCTGGCCAACTGGCCATCGGCGGAGCCAGACCACGGCTCCGAGGCGTCGTAGGCCCGCCCGGCCAGGTCGGCCAGGTGCTGGTACCGGTGTCACCACCGCGCCGGGCTGTGGTTGATGTCGGTGATGACGAGCTCGGCCAGGCGCAGGTGACGCCGGGTGGCAGCGGCGGCCGGATGGTGGCGCAGCGACCAGTCGACTTGCCGCAGCACCAGGTGCGCCAGGTAGGCGCAGGCCGCCCGGGGACCGGACAGTTCAAGGAGCCGGGACCGCAGCGGTTCGCGGAGGTCATCGTGGTCGTACCCGTAGAACAGCAAGGTGGCCAGGTCAAAAGCGCGGTCGCCCGCCAGGACGGGCGGGTTGATGTCGATCACGCCGGTGATCGCGGTGCCGTCGGACAGCAGGTTGGCGGGGGTGAAGTCGTAGTGGATGAAGTCCCGGCCGGCCGGGATGGCCGCGCAGCACCGGTCACCGATCCGGCGTAGCACCTGAAGCAGATCACGGGTGCTCGAGTGGGCTTGCAGGGTGGCGTGCAGGCAGTACCCGTCGCCGCCGGCCATCAGCGTTCCGGTGATCAGGGTCGCCCAGCTGTCCGTGCCGGTCCCCAGGTCCGCCTGGGCGTCGTTCAGCCGGAGCAGCCCGGGCAGGAGCCGGGCCAGCGCCGCATGATCCGGTTCTCCCCCGCCGCGGTCCAGCGCAGCGCCCGGAAGGAGCTGCTGAAACCAGAACACCAGCCCGGGTAGGTAGCCGATGCCACGGAACCGCGGTGCCGGATACTCGCGGTCACGCAGCCGGGCCAGCACAGCGTCCAGCGCATGCAGGTGACCAGTTGCTTCCGGCGTGGCACCCGGCATGATCTTGAGCAGACTAACCGTGCCGTCGCTATCCCTAGCCCAGAACGCGCTGTGTGACTCCCCGTCAGCCGTCGGTGTCAGCGCCACCAGGTTAAGACCGGCATGCTCCTGCAGCGCCCGCCGCAGCTCATCGGGCGAGGATCCGGTGCTTCCATCAGCCACCTTCCCAGTGTGCGCTAAAGATCAGGACCACGGGAGCGTGCGCGGGCCGGTGGCCCTGGCCCGCAGGGCCGCGAGCGCGGTCGCCTGGCCGGTGCCGGTGAATCCGGAGCTGCGGTCGCGCCAGTCACCGCCGACTGCCAGCAGGCCAAGCGCCCGGCACAGGTTGCTGGTTTCGTGGACGGCCCAGCCGATGTGATGCTCGTCCAGTGGCTCCCCGCTGCGGCTCTCCCGGTACCCCTCTTCGGCGACGGCCTGTCCCACGGTCGCCTTGATCTGGGCATCGGGTACCGAGTCCGCGTCCAGGAGCAAGGCGAGGAACAACTCGCCGGCGAACACGGCGAACTGGTCGCCGCTCAGCAGGCCAGCAGCGACGGCGCGCCACAGGCGGCCGGGGTCGGCGAGAAAACGGCGGCCCTTGGCGGTCAGCGTGAGGGTCCGGCCCGACCGGCGGGCCAGGCCTAGATCCTGGGCGAAGTGGCGCAGCTGGTGCAGGTCGAACAGCTCGTCCTCAGTCCGCGGCGGACGGGAGAAGTCCCAGCCGAACCGGTCCGCGCTTTCCTGGACGAACTTCTGGCTGAGGTTGCCGGTCTGGGTGAGAGCGACACCGCCGTCCAGCTGGCCCAGCAGCCAGCGCAACGGGGGAAGCGGGTCGGTAGCTGTGGCGGCCGGGAGCTCGGCGGGCTGGAGCAGGCGGTTGGCGATCGCGGCGAGGATCCGGCGGCGCGTCTCGCTGCGTCGCCCGTCGACCCAGGTCTCGGCACGCTCGGTGAGGATCACCTGGGCAAGCGTCTGCCCGAGCAGTCCGACCTGCGGGACATTGAGATGGGCTCGCACGAGTTCCTTCTGCCGGGTCTTCCACCCCGGCCGTCCCGGGACCAGATCGCCGCTGGCGACGGCGACCTCGAGGAAATCGGCGGTGGACGAACGCGCGGACGCCTCCTCCAAGCCCATCACCGCACCCCATTCGAACTCCGGCAGGTCGGGCGGGACGATGCCGGAAGCGGCAGCGGCCCGGCGGAAGGCGGCCTTGCCGTGCGTAATGGCGACCTCATAGGCGCACAGGATCTCGCGTGTCGCACCGGACCGGCAGATGGCGGCGTACCGGGGCAGCTCCAGCAGATCCAGTGCCCGCGCCAGCGCCGCGGCCACCCGCAGCTTCTCGTCGAGATCAACGAACCACTTCACGGGCAGCTCGTACCAGCAGAAGCCCTGGATACGCTCCTGGGTGATGAAGGCCCGGCCCGGCTCCCCCGCGACCCATTCCAGCGCGGCCCGCGCGTCCTCGGCGACGGCCGCGTCTTGCTCGGCCAGCTCCGCCAGAACCGCCGCGATCTCCTCATCCTCAGCCATCACACCTCCCCCTGCCGCCACGCTACCCTGACGCGCCGCGGCCTGACCCCCGCTCCGTAAGGCCAGGTCGCTGGGCGGTAGGTCACTGACCTGATGGCGGGCGCCGTTCGAGCGCGGCCAGCCGGAGCTCGAGCTGGTCGACCCGGTGCCGCAGGATCTCCAGCTGGGCCTCGTCGGAGAGCCGCCGCTGCGCGGTGCGGCGCAGCCGCGGAGAGGCCTCGGCGCGTGCGGCGACGAGCGCGAGCGGCACCAGCCGCTGCGGTCCGTGCGGCCCGTCGATGAGCCGGGACGGGATCTGCCCGGTGCGGTACCAGTTGCGCAAGGCGGCACGGGAAGCGCCGGTGTCGGCGGCCGCCCGGTCCAGCGTCACCCAGTCCGAACCCTCGATTTGGGCGGTGAGCTCGAGCTCGAGTTCCCAGTCGTCGAGCCGGTCCTCCCAGTCCATGACTCCAGGACCCTCCCACTCCGGTGAAGCGCACTGTCTCCCTATTAATAGCATGGTATTGACTAGGTCAGAGCCATGCTGCACGGTGGTCTCATGTTTGAGAGATTCAGCAACCGCGCCCGGCACGCTGTCGTGCTTGCCCAGGAGGAAGCCCGGCGGCTGCAACACAACTACATCGGCACCGAGCACATGCTGCTCGGCCTGCTCGGCGAGCCCGACGGGCTCGCGTTCCGCGCCCTGCAGGGTTTCGGGATGTCGCTCGAAGGCACCCGGGACGAGGTCAAGGCCATCATCGGCACCGGGAGCAGCACGGTCAAGGGGCATATCCCGTTCACCCCGCGCGCGAAGAAGGTCCTCGAGCTCGCGCTTCGGGAGGCCCTGCGACTGCACCACGACTACATCGGCACCGAGCACATCCTGCTGGGCGTGCTACGGGAAGGCGAAGGAGTCGCCGCGGACATCTTGAAGCAGCACTCCGGCGACCTCGCGCCGATCCGGATGGCCGTGCTCGACCTGCTTGCCACGGCGCCGGCTGACACCACGCGGCTCCGCCGCTGGCTGCGCCGCCACTCCGAGACCAGCCCCGGCGAGGCACCCGAGCCAGGTGAGCAGCCGGAGCTGCGCACCACGCCGGCCGCCGACACCAGCCTGAGCGAAGCCGCCCGGCTGGCCGGGTCGCAGCCAGTCGGCTCCCACCACCTGCTGCTCGCCACCCTCGGCGACCCCGATACCGCCGCGGCCCGGGCCTTGGCCGCCCTCGGGGTTGACCTGGACCAGGCCAGGGAGGCACTGCGCGCCGCTGACGTCACCGGCACCAGCGACGAGCAGCCGGAAGAGGCGGGCCGGCGCCAGATGCTGATCCGCGTCACCGACCAGCAGCTCACGATCGAGGCCACTGACCCGGTGATCGTCGAGCTCGGCCGCGCCGCGCTCGATGCGCTCGGCGACCAGGCCGGGCCGCCTGGCGTCATCCGCGGTGAACTTCCCGTCAGCGCCGGCCTGGCCAACGTCTGGCAGGCGCTCCACGACAGCCTTCAGGCCATCCAGCGGCGCGCGGCGTCACCTGCGGCGCTCATAGTCAACCCCGACCAGCCCGACCAGCCCGGCCAGCTAAGCGCTTAAGAGCTGTAACCGGCTAGCGGGAGGGGCCGCGGCGGAGAGCTGAGCGCGCCGTTGCTGTTTACGAGGAAGGCGAACCCGGGTAAATCGGTGGAGGATTCAACCCGGGCCGGGCCGGCTTGGTCATGGATGAGGGGAGGCGGGGCGGATGGCGGGCAAGGACGGCGTGCTCGCCGGGCTGGATCTCGGCCTGAAGCTCACCCCGGCCCAGGAAGCGGCCCGCCTGGCCGCGGCTCAGGACCGGTTGCTGCAGCTGCGGCTGGTCCTGGGCGGCCAAATCGGGGACAATCCGCAGCTCGGACCGCCGGTCTGCGTGGTCTTCGAGGGATGGGACGCCTCCGGTAAGGGTGGTGCGATCAAACGGCTCGTCGCGCCGCTGGACCCGCGGCACGTCCGGGTCGCACAATTCGGCGCGCCCAGCTACGACGAGAAACGCCACCACTTCCTGTGGCGGTTCTGGCCGGCCCTGCCCGGCTGGGGAGGCATGGCGGTGCTGGACCGGTCCTGGTACGGCCGTGTCCTGGTCGAACGAGTCGAGGGATTCGCCACCGAGAAGCAGTGGCGGCGCGCCTACCGGGAGATCGTCGAGTTCGAGCGAACGCTGGCCGACGAAGGCATGATCATGGTCAAGTTCTGGCTGCACCTGTCGTCCGCCGAACAGCTCAGACGATTCAAGGCGCGACAACGTGAGCCGCTGAAGACCTGGAAGCTGACGGCGGAAGACTGGCGGAATCGCGAGAAGCGGCAGCAGTACGAGGCGGCCGTGGAGGAGATGCTGGACCGCACTGATCACGCCTCCGCACCGTGGGTGCTGGTTGAGGCCGAGGACAAGCGGTGGGCCAGGGTAAAAGTAGCCGAGTCGGTGGTCAGGGCCATCGAGGCCGGCCTGACCGCGAGGAACCTCCCGGTCCCGCCGGCACCCCCGGCCGCAGCGGACCGGACCGCGTAGATCGAGCGTCCGCGGTACCGGCCGGCGGGCCCCTGGGTTGACGGCCGCAGGCGATCGCACCACGATAATGACGACAGTCACCGAGCAGGAGGGCACCCATGATCCTGATCAACATCAAGATGCAGATCCGGCCCGAGAAGATGGACGAGTGGCTGGCGCTGGCCGACTCCTACGCTAAGGACGTCAACTCCGAGGACGGCTGCTTGTTCTTCCAGTTCGCGCGGAGCCTGACTGACGACAACGAGTTCGTCTGCATCGAAGGCTTCGCCGATGCCGAGGCGGGCGCCGCGCACGTCAAGAATCCCTACGTGAAAAAGTTCTTCGACACCGCACCCGGCCTGGTGGCCACCCAGCCGCAGATCATCTACATCGACACCCCGCACGACGGCTTCGGCCCGATGGGCGAGATCCAGCCTCGCTGACCGGCTAGCACCGCCCGCCGGCCTAGCGTCGCGGAGCCGGTCGTGGACGTATCGCGGCGGGTCCAGCCGGCATGGTGAACCCTTGTGCCGGCCCAGGTCGGCACAATGAACCCTTGTGCCGGCGCGGGCCGGAGACCGCATAGGCACGGAAGCGCAGAGCTCGCGGGGGCCAGAGAAGCCGCCGGGGTGACCAAAGCCCAACGAATTAACAGGGACCCCACCAGGGCGCGATCTGTGGTTGATTGCGGGGGGCGTCACTTGGGGGCCGGGGTCCTGCGGGCGCGGCTCCAGAGCATCAGGGTCAGGGTGATCATGGCGATGCTGAAGCCGTAGTCCTCGACGGGGATGTCCCAGGGCCACCGCACTCCTGAGTTGGCCTGCGCCCGGTACAGCACGATCGGCGCGCTGAGCTTGGTTAGCCAGCCGTCGACTAGTACCTGGAAGCCGAGTGTTATCGCCAGCGTCAGCCAGAACCTTCGCTGGCCCAGGATCCCGGTGCGCAGCACGGCGACCTCGAGGGCGAGGACCAGGACGGGGGCGCAGAGCGCTGCGACGGTGTAGCTGCCCATGGGGGTTACGGCCTTCCGCGGCCGAGCACCTCATAGGTGAGCAGGGCGCAGGTCGGCACGACGAGAAAGAACAGCCATTCCTCGACCGGCAGCCCGAGCAGCGACAGGCCGAGGGTGTAGTGGCTGCTGTACCACCAGTCGCCGTGGTGGACGGCCAGCAGGTCCCAGCCGCCGAACACGATGACCACGGGAACGAGCGCGGCGAGCAGCGCCCGGGGACGCCGGTACACCCTGGCCCCCCCGGCGAGCTCCAGGGGCAGCGTCCCCAGCACGCACAAGCCGAGCACTCCGAGGTACTGCCACTTGTCCACCTCGCGCTCACGTCCGCCGGTGGGCGGCGGCGGCGGCCAGGCCGCCTAGCGCCTCCCGGGCCGGCCCAGCCAGCGGGGTGTCGCGGAGCAGAGCGCGGGCGGTGGTGACGTTGCTCCCGATGCGGCGCTCGACGCGCTCCCGGACGCCGCAGGCGTCGAGCGCACCGGTGAGGTCGACGACGTCCTCGTCGGTGAGCGCGGGCGATCCGGCCCGGGCCAGCAGCGGTTGCTGGCCCGGTGGCAGCATGGCTCCGGCCCAGGCGAGCAGCAGGGTCGGCTTGCCGGCCCGCAGGTCTTCGCCGACCGGCTTGCCGGTCCGGGCCGGGTCCCCGAACACGCCCAGCAGGTCGTCACGAAGCTGGAACGCCTCGCCGACGAGGTCGCCGTAGCGGACCAGGGAGGCCGGCAAGTCGTCCTGGCCGGCCAGGACGGCGCCGAGGCGCAACGGGCCCGTCACCGTGTACCGGCCGGACTTCAGCAAGGCGGTGGTCCGCGCGATCTCGGCGGAATGGTCCTGCCGTGCCGTTCCGGCCAGGTCGAGGAACTGCCCGATCGTCAGCTCCTGCACGATATCCGCCCAGACCGCCCGGGCCCGGGCGGGCAGCATCGCGGTGAGCCGGCTGGCCAGGGCGAAAGCAAGGTCACCGGTCAGCAGCGCCACGGCGTGACCGTAAGCATCCGGATCACCCGCCCAGCGCTGCTGGCGGTGTTCCGCGGCGAGCTGCCGGTGCAGGACGGGGACTCCCCGGCGGGTGGCGGAGCCGTCCATGAGGTCGTCGTGGATAAGCGCGAACGCGTGCAGGAGCTCCAGCGCGGCACACGCCCGCAGCAGCATGGGGCCTGACCGCCGGGCGCCGATAGCATAACCCCAGTAGCAGAACCGGGGACGCAGGGCCTTGCCGCCGCCGAGGAAGGAGGCCAGGGCCTGCGGCGCGTCCCACCAGGGAGCGCCGTGTTCCTTCCAGGACACCTGCTCGGCCGCGAGCAGATCCGCCAGGTAAGGACGAAGGCGGCCCGTGACGAAGGCCAGGTCGGCGGGCAGGGGCGCGGCCCCGTCGGCGGGCAGGGGCGCGAGCCGGTCGGCGGGCAGGGGCAGGGGCGCAGCCCGGTTGGCGGGCAGGGGCGGGGGCAGGGGCGCAGCCCGGTTGGCAGTCACGCGGGCCTGGTCAGTTCCCGGACAACGGCCGCCACTCGCTGTCGTTGCGGGACGACGACCCGGCCCGCGAGGACGTCGTAACCAGCGCGTTCGATCCGGGTCAAGATCGCGCCGTAGACGGCGAACGCCAGCCGGACGCATCGTCGTGACCGCGGCGGCAGCAGGGCAACCCCGGGCGCGGCCTGACGGTAGTGCGAGCGGGCCCGGTCGATCTCGAACGCGATCAGGCGGCGGACCGCGGGACTGGCCGACGGCCGGCCGAGATCGGCCCGGCGCACGCCAAAGCGCTCCAGGTCCTCCAGCGGCAAGTAAACCCGGCCGAGGCTCAGGTCCTCGGCGACGTCGCGGAGGAAGTTGGTCAGCTGGAACGCGAGGCCGAGTTGCCGGGCCGTCTCGCGGGCACCCGCGCGGATCTCCGCCGAGGCCGGCCGGCGGCTGTCCTCGCCGGCCAGCAGGACCGGCAGTGTCATGGTGCCGATCACCGCGGCGGAGCCGTCCATGTAGCTCAGCAGCGCGTCGTAGCTGGCGTATTCGCGGATCCGCAGGTCCATCGCCATGCTGGTGAAGAATGCGTCGAAATCAGCATGGTCAAGGCCGAACTCGGCGATGGTGTGACAGGCCGCGAGCACGACGGGGTGCCCGGCGGGCGCGTCGCTGTCCAGGGTGGCGTAGAAGCGGGCGGTCCAGGCCTCAAGCCGCCGCGCCGCCTCGTCCGCGTGGCCCTCATCGGCCGCGGCGCGAGGGGCGTCGACGATGTCGTCGGTGTAGCGGGTGAGTGCGTACAGCGCGTGCACGTGCCGCCGTTTCCACGGAGGCAGCAGCCGGGTGGCCAGGTAGTAGCTGCGACCGTGCGTCCGGTGGATCACCCGGCAGGCCTGGTAGGCACGGTCCAGCGACGCCCGCGCGTCCGGCGCCAGGATCTCGGGCTCGCTGATGACGGGCTCGCTGATCTCGGGCGGGCCGATCCCGTGCGGGCCGATCCCGGCCAGCCTGGTCGCGGGCCTGCTGGGCGATCGGTAGTTGATCATCGCGTCACCTCAAATCGATGCAGATATCAATGCAATGTAGCCTACGCTGTAGGCTGGGGCGCAGACCGGCGGGCCGGCCGCTCGAGCGGCGGCCGGCGGCCGCGGAGGAGATCATGCGAACTGTCACAGGAGCCACCGACCACGTCGTCATCGTCGGGGCTGGGCTCGGCGGCCTAGCGTGCGCGCTACGGCTGGCCGGGGCCGGACGGCGGGTTACCGTGCTGGAGCGCGGAGCCGGCCCGGGCGGCCGGATCGGGCAGCTCACGGTGGGCGGGTACCGTTTCGACACCGGGCCGACGGTGCTGACCATGCCGCACCTGCTGGACGAAACCCTGGGCGCCGTCGGCGAGCGGCTATCGGACCGGGTCGACCTGATCCGGCTCGACCCGGCCTACCGGGCGCACTTCCCGGACGGGTCAAAGCTCGACATCCGGGCCAGCACGGCCGACACCGCCGCGGAAATCGAGCACCTGTGCGGGCCGCGCGAAGCCGAAGGCTACCTGCGGTTCGTCGACTACACCGCGGATTTGTACAAGCTGGAATGGCCCCGCTTTATCGACCGCAACCTCGACCACCCGGGCAACCTGCTGGGGCCGGACCTGGCCCGGCTAGCCGCGCTCGGCGGATTCCGGCACCTCTCGGCCAAGGTCGGCCAGTTCTTCCAGGACTCGCGGACCCAGCGGATGTTCTCGTTCCAGTCGCTGTACGCCGGCGTGGCCCCGCACCGCGCGCTGGCCATCTACGCCGTCATCGCGTACCTCGACACCGTGGCCGGAGTGTATTTCCCGCGCGGCGGCATGTACACGATCGCGACCGCGCTGGCCGACGCGGCCGTCAAGGCGGGCGTGAGCATCAGCTATGACCGGGAGGTGACCGACGTCGAGGTTACCGGCTCCCGGGCCGTCGCGGTGCGGACCAAAGACGGGGAGCGCATCAGCGCTGATGTGGTGGTGCTCAATCCGGATCTGCCCATCGCCTACCGCGACCTCCTGCACCGCCCGCTGCGCCGCCGTCTGCATTACTCCCCGTCCTGCGTGGTCCTGCACCTGGGCTCGGCGAAGGCCTACGACGGTCTCGCCCACCACAACGTGTTCTTCGGCACGGCCTGGGAGGACGCATTCGACGACATCATCCGGCGCGGCCAGGTCATGTCCGACCCATCCCTGCTGGTCACCAACCCCACCCATACTGACCCGGAGCTGGCGCCGGCCGGGCGCAGCGCGTACTACCTCCTCGCCCCGGTCCCAAACCTGGAGGCGGGAATCGACTGGCGCCGCTCCGGGCAGGCGTACGCCGACGAACTTCTCGAAGTCCTGGCGGCACGCGGGTACCCGGGCCTGGGCGACGCGGAAGTGCGGGACCTGGTCACCCCGGCGGACTGGGCCGACGCCGGAATGGCCGCCGGCACGCCGTTCGCCAGTGCGCACACCTTCCGTCAAAGTGGTCCGCTGCGGCCGGGCAACCTGGCGCCGGGGCTGGAGAACGTCGTGTTCGTCGGCTCGGGCACCCAGCCGGGCGTGGGCATACCCATGGTGCTCGTCTCAGCCCGGCTCGCCGTCGAGCGGATCACCCGCTCGTCGCAGCGGACCGCTGCGTGACCGATGTGCCGGATACCGGCCTGTCCGCGGGCGATGTCGCTCGCAGGCTCGGCATCGCGGTCAGCACCCTGCGCAGCTGGGACCGGCGGTACGGGCTCGGCCCCTCCGTCCGCGACCCGGGCCGGCACCGTCGTTACCACCAGCGCGACGTGTACCGGCTCACGCTGATGCGCCAGCTCACCATCGACGGAGTGGCCGCGGCCGAAGCGGCCCGTATCGCCCGTGAACTGCGCGATCCTAGCGCAGCCGCCGAGATTGTCCCCGGCGCCGAGGAGACGGCTCCGGCCGGGGCTCACATCGCGCGGAGCCTGCGCCGGGCGGCCGTAGCCCTGGACCCTGGCGTCCTGGACCGGCTCATCCATACGGCCCTGACCCAGGGCGTCGTCCAGGCCTGGACGACCGCCTTTGCTCCCGCGTTGCGGGAGGTCGGCGACCGGTACACGACCATCAGCCGGTATATCGCGGCCGAGCACTTGCTGTCCGCGGCGATCTCGGCGGCGCTGGCCGCCGTGCCCCGGCCGGATTCCCGTCCGTCGATCATGCTCGCCTGCGCGCCGGCCGAAGATCACACCCTGCCGCTCGAAGCGCTCGCGGCCGCGCTGGCCGAACGCGGACGCGCGAGCCGGATGTTCGGCGCCCGGCTGCCCGCGGATGTCCTGCGCGACGCCATCATCCGGACGGGACCGACGGCCGTCGTCATCTGGGCGCACACGGCGGGCGCCGCCGACCCCGGGCCGCTCGCGGCCGCGGTCAACGCCCGGCCCCGTCCCTCCCTGGTCGCGGCCTGCGGACCCGGCTGGAGAACGCAGGACCTTCCCGCCGGAGTCCGGATGCTCACTGACCTCGCGGAGGCGGTCACCATGATCGCGGAACTGCCCTGACGGCCGGCGCTGCTCACCGGGACCCCTGCCGGAGGACCCCGGAACGGCCGTACGTTTAGAGTCGCAGGGCTGAGAAAGCAGCTCTCGCATATTGATCCCGCTTCACACCCGCCGCGTTCAGTCGTCACACCGCTGGGCGGTCAAGTTTCCCAGGAGCACTGAGTGACTGCCGTACCTGATCCGAGCGGGCTGACTCGTCCTGCTGACCAGCACCACGCCATGATCGAGGGCCAGCGCTCCCCGGCGGGCCGCGCCCCGGCGGACCGCTCGATTCCGGGCCGCGCCCTGGCGGCCGGTTTTACCCAGCTGGTTCGCCGCGGCTTGCGCGGGGTGTGGGTCCGGGGTGAGCTTCCCTCCTCCGCGGTAGTGTGGGCGGCCAACCATCACAGCTGGTGGGACGGGTTCGTCGCCGCCGCGGTGCTGCAGGAGCAGCATCGCCCGGCGGCCTTGCTGATGGACGGGGCCAACCTCAGCGCCTTCGGCTTCATGCGATCGGCCGGGGTCATCTCGGCTCAGCGGCCGCGGCAGGCCCTGCAGGTCCTGCGCGAGGGCCGGGTCCTGGTCATCTTCCCCGAGGGCGAACTCCGGTCTCCGGGCCCGTTGCGTACGATGGCGCGCGGGGCGGCATGGCTGGGGTCTCACGCGCCGGCCGCCGTGGTCCCGGTGGCCGTCCGCGTCGTCAGCCGAGGGCAGCAGTACGCCGAGGCACTGGTCGATATCGCTCCCGAAGTGGCACCGGATGAGCTTTTCGCCGCGTTGAAGTCTCAGCTCGAGGAGCTGGACGCCGCCATTGCCGACTGCGACCCGCGCGCGGCGGTGCCAGGATTCCGGTGTGCGGTCAAGGGCCGCGCCAGCTGGGACGAACGCCTCAGCCGATGGGCCGGGGCGATTCGGCGATGAAGACGCTGCGACGAGCGGTAACCGCGTTCCTCGTGCTCAAAGTCGGTGTCCTGCTGCTCAACGTGGTGCAGTTTCCCGTCCTGCGCCGCGCGCCCGCTGCGGGCCCCGGCACCGCCCCCGAGTCAGCCGGGACGCAGCCGGCCTCGGTATCGATCCTGGTGCCGATGCGCAACGAGGCCGCGACCCTGGCGGCTTTTCTTCCGGGCCTGCTCCGCCAGGACGCCGACGAGCTGATCTTGCTCGATGACGAATCCAGTGACGGCACGGGGCCGCTGGCCAGGTCGTTGCTGGCGGGGCAGCCCCGGGCCCGGGTGGTGACCGGAAGCCCGGCGCCGGGCGGGTGGGTCGGCAAGAACTGGGCCTGCCATCAGCTCGGGGCCCAGGCTTCGGGATCGTTGCTGCTGTTCTGCGACGCCGACGTACAGCTGGCCCGCGGCGCACTCGACGCCGTCACCGCTGCGATGCGGACGCAGCGCGCCGACGTTTTCTCGGTGTTCCCCAGGCAGATCACCGGCACCTTGGGTGAGCTCCTCATCACGCCGCTGATCGACGACGTGCTGCTGTGCTTTCTTCCCTTCGGCCTGCTGTCCGCCGACGTGCCCCAGGCCGCCACCGCGAACGGTTCCCTGCTGGTGTTCACCCGGCAGGCCTATGACGATCTGGGTGGTTTCGCCGCGGTGCGCAGCGAGATTATCGAAGACGTCGCTATCGCGCGCCGGGTCCGGCAGGCCGGCCTGAAGCTGGGCCTGGTCCTGGGCGGTGAGATGGTCGCGACCCGGATGTACGAGGGGTACCGGGAGGTCGTCGCCGGAATGTCGCGCGGCCTGGTGCCGGTGACCGGCGGCTCACGGACCCGGCTCATCCTCGGAGCCGGATGGCACCTGCTCGCCTACACGCTGCCCTGCGTGCTGGCGCTCCGTCACGCCCAGGGCCAGCGC
>JALYVS010000667.1 GCA_030853115.1 Actinomycetota bacterium | reverse complement strand
ACTTGTAGCTCGCGAAACCGAGCACGGCCAGGACCAGCAGGACCAGCGCGGCGGCCCCCTTGACCCAGCGGCGCTCGCGCTTCCTGACCGGCACCGGCGGCTGGAAGGCGGCTGCGGCCGCGGCTTCGCGCGCTGCCCGGTACGCGGAGTCCTGCTGCTCAGCCAATGGCGGACGTGCTGCGGCTCGATGACCTGCGCGATGACATGGAGGAATGCTTCCCCGATCAGGAGGGTTTGACGCCCAGCACGGTGACGTTATAGACGGCCGCCTGAAAGCGGCCGGATCCGGACGGCGGCAGCGCGGTGAACCAGATCAGCACATAGCGGGCGTGCACCGGGACGGTCAGCCGCACCCCCATCGGACCGTGCGCGTTGGTCGCGACCGCCACCTCGGACAGCGGCGCCAGCGACGGCGTGTCGCCCGCCCGCATCTGAAAGCCCGCACCGGGGGAGGCGCCGAGGGTCACTTCCGCGCCGGTGATCGTGACCACCCGGCCCAGGTCGACCAGCAGGCCGGTGCCCTGAGCGCTCGCGAAGCGCGGCGTGCCGTACCAGCCGGTGGTCCAGGCGGTGGCCGGGTTACCGTCGGTAGCCGGGTTACCGTCGACGGCCAGCGCGGCAAACTGCGGGTTGTCGCCGTCGGACGGCCCCCGGGGGCCGAACGCCACCGCGCTCGCGGGGACCAGCGGGATACCGCGCGACCCGGCCGTCGGCTGGCCGGAGGAAGCAGGGCCGGAGGAAGCGGAGCCGGAGGAAGCAGGGCCGGAGGAAGCAGGGCCGGAGGAAGCAGGGCGGGAGGTAGCAGGGCGGGCGGGAGCAGGGCCGGAGGTAGCAGGGCTGGAGGTATCGGGGCTGGTGTAAGCCGGGCTGGCGGAAGCGGGGCCTCGGCCCGAGACGACGACATAGGCGGCGACGCCGATCACGGCCAGGACCAGCACCGCGAGCGCCGGCAGCCACCCGGCCCGCCGTGGCCGCTGGATCTTGTGGATCCGGAACGGGATCGTCGACCGGACGGCCTCGGTCGCGCTGGGCTCCGGCGGGGACCGGTGGTCCGCGTCGTACTCGGCTATCAGCGGGCCGGGATCGACGCCCAGAGCGGTGCCGAGGATCCGGATCTGGCCGCGGGTCTCGAAGTCGGGGCTAGCGAGCAGAAACTCGTCGCGCTCGATCGCGCGGATGACCGGCTCCCTGATTCGGGTGTAGTGGCTCACCTCGGCCACGGTCAGACCCCGGCGATGCCGGGCCTCGGCCAGTATCTCGCCGATGCTCACGGCCTAATTCTGCCGTCCGTCACTGATTGTCCTTAACCTCACCAAAGCGCCGGCCACGGGAAATCCGCAGCTGGTATACCCACCGTGAGGTCAGAACTACCTTCCATCACCACCTCTTCGCCCCGGCCGACGCCAGGTCCGGGACGGATGAGGTTCAGGTTACGTCAGACCCCCGCAGAGCGGCACCCTTGGCCCGGGCCTGATCGGCTAGGCGTTCGGCGAACGAGCTGAGCTTGGCGCGCAGCGCCGCGCCGTCGGGACCGTCGGCGGCGCCGAGGATACGGACCGCCAGCAGGCCGGCGTTGCGGGCCCCGCCGACCGCGACGGTCGCCACCGGGATGCCGGCCGGCATCTGCACGATGGAGAGCAGCGAGTCCAGGCCGCCAAGGTTCTTCAGCGGGACCGGGACCCCGATCACCGGCAGCGGCGTGACCGAGGCCAGCATGCCGGGCAGGTGCGCGGCCCCGCCGGCCCCGGCGATGATCACCCGCAGCCCGCGGCTTTCCGCCGACGAGCCGTACTCGATCATGTCGAGCGGCATCCGGTGCGCCGACACCACGTCGGCCTCGTAGGCCACGCCGAACTCCGCCAGCACCTCGGCCGCGGCCCGCATCACCGGCCAGTCCGAGTCGCTGCCCATCACGACGCCTACCCGGGCCGGCTCGCTCATGAGCCATCCTCCCGGCCCCAGCGCAGGTAGCTGGCGGCGCGGCGGGCACGGTCCGTCAGCTCCGCCGGATCACGGTGAGCTTCGTCGCCGGTCACCGTGACGTGGCCGATCTTGCGGCCGGGACGGACCGGCTTGCCGTACATGTGCACCTTCACGCCGGGATCGGCGGCCATCACGTGGATATACCTGTCGTAGATGTCCCCGTCGTCACCGCCCAGGACGTTAGCCATCGCGGTGGCCGGGGCGGCGAGCGCGGGCGAGCCGAGCGGCAGGTCGAGCACGGCCCGCAGGTGCTGCTCGAACTGCGAGGTCTTTGCCCCCTCGATGGTCCAGTGCCCGCAGTTGTGCGGGCGCATAGCGAGCTCGTTAACCAGCAGCCCGGCCTCGGTCTCGAAGAGCTCGACGGCCAGCAGGCCAGTCACGCCGAGCTCGGCGGCGATCTGCAGCGCGAGCGCGGCGGCCTCGGCCGCCCGCCCCGGCGGCAACCCCGGCGCGGGCGCGATCACCTCGCGGCAGATGCCGTCGCGCTGGACCGTCTGCACCACCGGGTAGACCGCGCCCTGCCGGTGCGGCGAGCAGGCCGCGAGCACCGCGAGCTCA
>JALYVS010000666.1 GCA_030853115.1 Actinomycetota bacterium | reverse complement strand
CGGCCAGCCCAGCCGCCGCCACCGCGAGCGCGTGCGGCCACGACGCCGGGACCAGCACTCCGTCCTCGTCCCTGACCAGCGGGGCGGTCAGCCGGTCGGGCTGGGTCGCGTACCTGAACGCCCACCGGCCCTTGTCGCAGTTCCACTCCTCGTTGACCGCCGGATCTTCGCCGGCCAGCCGGCGCATCACGCGGCCGCGGCGGACGTCGGTCCGCTGCCGGCAGCCCGAGGCGCAGTGCTCGCACACGCTCGGCACCGACACCAGGTCGAACGGGCGGGCCCGGAACCGGTAGGCCGCGCCGGTAAGCGCGCCCACCGGGCAGATCTGCACGGTGTTACCCGAAAAATAGGAGTTGAACGGCTTGCCCTCGGCGGTGCCGATCATCTGGTTGGGGCCGCGCTCGAGGAAGTCGATGAACACATCCCCGGCGATCTCTTCGGAGACCCGGACGCACCGGGTGCAGGAGATGCAGCGCTCCCGGT
This sequence comes from Actinomycetota bacterium, assembly GCA_030853115.1. Lineage (GTDB taxonomy): Bacteria > Actinomycetota > Actinomycetes > Streptosporangiales > Streptosporangiaceae > Palsa-504. The sequence goes on along the minus strand of JALYVS010000666.1, from coordinate 2,058 downwards.
CGAGCAGCACCTCGGTGGAGATCGGCACCGGCTTGGCGAAGGTCCGCTTGTCCTCGACGAACCTGGTCTCACCCTGGCCCGAAGACATAGCCTGGTTCTGCAGCGGGCATTCGCCGCCCTTGTCGCACATCGGGCAGTCCAGCGGATGGTTGATGAGCAGCAGCTCCATCACGCCTCGCTGCGCCTTTTCGGCGACGGCCGAGGTGAGCTGACTGCGCACCACCATGCCCTCGGTGCAGGCGGTGGTGCACGAGGCCAGCGGCTTACGCTGGCCCTCCACCTCGACCAGGCACTGCCGGCAGGCGCCGATCGGATCGAGCAGCGGGTGATCGCAGAACCGGGGGATCTGGATGCCCAGCATCTCGGCCGCCCGGATCACCAGGGTGCCCTTGGGGACCGCGATCTCGAACCCGTCGATGGTGACGGTCACGGTGTCGTGCTGCGGCTGGGCGGTCATGACTCACCCCGCGGTGCTGGCTCGGGGAGGTGACCCCCCGATTCCCCCCCGAACAGAGTCGATGCGGCCGGATCGAACGGGCAGCCGCCTTCTTTCTGGTGCCGCATGAACTCGTCCCTGAAATACTGGATGCCTGAGGTGATCGGGCTGGTCGCGCCGTCGCCCAGGGCGCAGAACGCCCGGCCGAGGATGTTGTCGCAGATGTCCAGGAGCTTGTCCAGGTCCTCCTCGGTGCCGTGGCCGTGTTCCAGCCGTTCGAGCACCTTGACCATCCAGAACGTCCCCTCGCGGCAGGGGGTGCACTTACCGCACGACTCGTGCTCGTAGAACTCGGTCCACCGGAGCACCGCGCGGACCACGCAGGTGGTCTCGTCGAAGATCTGCAGTGCCCGGGTGCCGAGCATGGATCCCGCGGCGGCGACCGATTCGAAATCCAGCGGCACGTCGAGATGCTCGTCGGTCAGCAGCGGGGTCGATGATCCGCCCGGCGTCCAGAACTTCAGCCGGTGGCCAGCCCGTACCCCGCCGGACATGTCCAGCAGCTCGCGCAGCGTGATCCCGAGCGGGGCCTCGTACGCACCCGGTGTCGTCACGTGCCCGGAAAGATTGAAAATCCCGAAGCCCTTGGACTTCTCGGTACCGATGCCGGCGAACCAGTCCGCGCCGTTGAGCACGATCGACGGCACGCTGGCGATCGACTCCACGTTGTTGATGTCGGTCGGGGACGCGTACAGGCCCGCCACGGCCGGGAAGGGCGGCCGGAGCCTGGGCAGGCCGCGGTAGCCCTCGAGCGAGGTGAGCAGCGCCGATTCCTCGCCGCAGATGTAGGCGCCGGCCCCGGCGTGGACGACGACCTCGAGGTCGAAACCCGAGCCCAGGATGTCGGTGCCGAGGTAGCCGGCCGCGTAGGCCTCCTCCACCGCGTGCCGCAGCCGCCGTATCACGTGCGTGACCTCACCGCGGACGTAGATGAACGCGTGCTTAGCCCGGATGGCGTACGCGGCGATGGCTGCGCCCTCGATGAGCACGTGCGGATTGGCCATCATCAGCGGGGTGTCCTTGCACGTGCCAGGCTCGGATTCGTCCGCGTTGACCACCAGGTAGTGCGGTTTGCCGTCGTCCTGCGGCAGGAAACTCCATTTCGCGCCGGTGGAGAATCCGGCGCCGCCGCGTCCGCGCAGGCCCGAGTCCTTGACCATGGCGATAAGCGCGTCGGGGTCCATCTCGAGAGCCTTCGGCAGCGCTTGCCAGCCGCCGCCGTTCTTGTAACCGTCAAGCGTGAACAGGTCCGGCTGATCCCAGCCCGCCGTCAGCACCGGGGTGAGCATGTCGGTCACTGCGGCTCCTTAGCTGACGGGAATGACTCACTGGCTCCAGCGGACTCAGACCCGGCGGGCAGGGATTCTCCCGCCTCACCGGCTCCGGCTCCGGCTCCGGCTCCGGCAGGTTTACCGTCCGACGTGGAGCTCCGCAAGCGGCGAGGGCGGGGAGACTGGCCCGACTCCGGTGCCTGACCCGACTCTGGCGCCTGACCCGACTCCGGTGCCTGACCCGACTCCGGCGCCTGGCCCTTCGCCGGGGACTGGTCCGGCGCCGGGGAC
>JALYVS010000665.1 GCA_030853115.1 Actinomycetota bacterium | reverse complement strand
AAGATTCCGTCCTGATCACCGGGTCACCCGTCGGGACCCCGCAAGAAGCACTCGACACCGTCGCGACCTTCCACGTCAGCGACACCGGCGACGAACCCCCGACGAACTTACAAACCTAACCACTTAGAGGCAGCCATCAGTTCGGAGTCGGCTCGGGTAGCCGGACCGTGTAGCCGTGACCGTGCACGGTGTGGATGATCCTCGGGCCATCGGCTTCGATTTTGCGGCGCAGCGAGCTGATCCGGACCTCGACTAGGTTCGGGTCATAGGAGCCGTAGCCCCAGACCTGGGTGAGCAGCTCGGCCTTGGATACGGCCCGGCCGCGGCGGGCGACGAGGTAGGCGAGAAGCTGCAACTCGGTGGGCGTCAGGTCGAGCGGCTTGCCAGCTTGCCAGGCGGCACGTGCCGACTCGTCAAGCACCAGGTCGCCGACTTCGATGGTGACCGAACGCAGCCGGCCGGAGCGCCGCAGCAGCGCGTGCACCCGGGCTAGCAGTTCGGTCAGCGCGAACGGCTTGACCAGGTAGTCATCTGCGCCTGCGGCGAACCCCGCCAGCCGGTCGCCGAGGCTGTCACGGGCGGTCAGGAACAAGATGGGCAGGTCGCCGCGAGTACGCAGCAGGCGGGCCAAGGTCAGGCCGTCTGGGCCGGGCAGCGCTATGTCCAATATCGCCAGGTCGGGGCGGAACTCGCCGGCCACATCCCGCAGCAGCGTGCCGTCGGCCTTTTCGCGTACCTGGTAGCCGGCGTCGCTCAGTGCGGTCGTCACGGCGTCGCGGATCGCCGCCTCATCCTCGATGAGCAAGACCCGGGCAGGTGGACTTCGCATGCCCCCAGTGTGGCCCAGCGAACCTGACGAGCCGCTGACGAAGCTGCCCCTGTCAGTTGTCTGTCAGGAATTCCCGTGCACACTTACGCCGCAGGCAAGCCACCAGCACGAACCGCAGGCAAGCCACCAGCAAGAAGGAGACGCGCCCGATGGAGACCCGTGCCCCAGCCGCTGCCGCGGCGCGACCGGCGACCTCAGCGCGGGGTGCCCGCGCCGTCACGGCTGTCAAGGACTACGGAGACGGCGAGACGAGGGTCCGCGCTCTGAATGGCATCACCGTGGACCTGGCTGGCGGGTTCTTCACGGCGATCATGGGCCCTTCCGGTTCCGGCAAGTCAACGCTGCTGCACTGCCTGGCCACGCTTGACAGCCTCACCAGCGGCCAGGTGTTTCTCGGCGGGACCGAGCTGGGCGCACTCGATGATAAGCGGCTGACATTGCTGCGCCGTGAGCGCATCGGTTTCATCTTCCAGAGCTTCAACCTGCTGCCCGCCCTCACCGCCATCGACAACATCATGCTGCCGCTGCGCATCCGCGGCCAGGATCCAGACCAGGCGTGGATCGACCATCTGGTCGGTACCGTCGGACTGCGCGAACGGCTGAGGCACACCCCCGCCGAGCTTTCCGGCGGTGAGCAGCAGCGCGTGGCCGCCGTGCGGGCGCTCGCCTCGCGCCCGGAGATCGTCTACGCCGACGAGCCGACGGGCAACCTGGACCAGCGGACGTCGGACGACCTGCTCGCCTTCCTGCGCCGTGCGGTGACGGAGTCCGGCCAGACCATCGTGATGGTCACGCACGACCCGGTGGCGGCCGCCTTCGCCGACCGGGTGGTCTTCCTCGCTGACGGCCAGGTGGCCGGCGAGCTCGCCGAGCCTACCCGCGACCGCGTCCTGGACGCTCTTAAAGGCCTGGAGGCATAACGATGCTGCGGGTAACCGTCGCCAGTCTGGTGGCGCACCGGCTCCGGCTGATCCTGACCGCGGTGACGATCGCGATCGGTGTCGCCTTGGTTGCCGGGACCTTCATCCTCACTGATTCCCTGCAGGGCGCGCTTTCCGTGCAGGGACCACCGGGCGGCCCCGCCGCGGCCGCTTCAGCGGCCCAGGTCGTGGTGCAGCCGGCCGGGGCTGACAGTGGCAAGGGCGCTCCCGCGTATGCGTCCCTGCCAGCCGACCTGGTCACGCGCATCCGCGCCGTCCCGGGTGTGGCCTTCGCTCAGGGCCTGGTCAACGCCTCGAAGATGACAATCATCGGCAAGGACGGCCAGCCCATCACGCACCGGCGGGCGCCCAACGAGCTGCTGAGCTATCCAACTATCCCGGCGCTGGCCGCCCAGTACACCATCCAGTCCGGGCGCCCGCCCCTGCGGCCCGGTGAGGCGATGATCGACGCGGCCACCGCGCGCAGCCTCGGCTACCGGACCGGCGACCGGATCGGGGTCGCCACCTCCGCGGGCATCCACACCCTGACCATCGTCGCCATCACCGGCTTCGACGGTGCGGACAGCCCGGCCGCCGCGCAGGTCGTGAGCTTCGACACGCCGACGGTGCTCGTCGTCCAGACTGCTACGGCGCAGCAACTCACCGGCCTGTCCGGCAGCTTCACCCAGGTCGACGCTCTCGCCGCACCGGGTGTGCCCGCCGCCGCGCTGAGCGCCCGGCTCAGGCCGCTGGTCCCGCCAGGCGCTACGGCGGTCACTGGCGATCAGGCCGCGGC
>JALYVS010000664.1 GCA_030853115.1 Actinomycetota bacterium | reverse complement strand
CGGCAAACCAGATCACGGCGAACACGATGGCCGTGGCGGCGGCGGCCAGGTCGGCCGGCACGGCAGATACGGCCCATCTGGCCGCCAGCCGTACCGCCGTGGACACGGCTAGCCCGGCCGCGGCCAGCAGGCCGCCGACCGCCATGGCGTTCACGACGCGGATCACCTGCCCGGGCGCCAGGCGGCGGGACATCCGGCGATGGCAGGCGGCCGGGACAAGCAGCAGACCCGCCGCCAGGACGGCCAGCACCAGCGCGGTGACGTACATTCCCCGCTGGACATCACCGAACCCGGGACCGGACGGCGAGGGAAAGGCAGGACAAGAACGCCAGCAGCGCCAGGGCACCGAGCCCGGCCGTCTGCAGGGCCAGCAGGAACTCCCGGGGCCCGGCAGAAATCTGCCCATGCCCGCCGGAACCCGACGGCCGCGCTTAAGCCGGGACGCCGGAAGCGGGCTGCGCGCCCGCGGCCGGGCCGGCCTGCAGACCGGGAATGACCTGAGGATGGCGCATCTTCCGCAGGACCGGCAGGACGGCCAGGCCGATGGGCAGGGGCAGCCACACACACAGCATCCGGTAGGTGAACACCCCGGCGGCCGCTACCGCCATCGGGGCGCCGCTGTGCCAGATCGTCAGCGGCAGGACCAAGATCAGCAGGCCGGCGCCGGCGAGCGGCCCGGCGCGCCGGGTGAAGACCATCCCGGTCGCGAAGCCGACGAAGAACGCGGCCGGGTCCATCCGGAACCTGAACGCGGCCATCCCGGCCCATGCCGCGCAGGCGTCGGCCGCCAAGAACGCTGCCATCCCCGCGAGCGCCCGCCACCAGCGCAGCGGGCAGGCGAACAGTTTGGATCAGCTCGACCGAGGCCAGGAACCTCCCGGCGCGCCCTCGCCATCCCGGCTGGCCGCGGAACCTGTCCGCGTACCGGCTAGCCGAGCGCGAACCCGGGAACCGGGATGATGGCCCAGGGAAGCGTGAACCCGCCGCCGGGTCGGCCAAGCCCGCCGACGAGTACCGTGATCGCCGCGGCGCAGCCGGCCAGGGCCAGCATGCCCTGCTCCATCCCGGCCAGGGCGCCGGCCCGTACCTTCGCCTCGTCCTCGCCGGTCCCGCAGGCCTGCAGTGCATACCGGTCCAGCGCGCCGCCATGCGCCAGCAACCCGCCGAAATCGACGGCGACCAAGGCCGGCATCTGGCGCCCGGGCGGCGGCCGGCCGCCATCGACGCGGAAGATGCCCTGGCAGGCACGGAAATACCCGGCGAAGGAGACCAGCAGCGAACCTGTCACCACCAGCCACGCCCAGTCGATGCGCACCAGCACGCCACCGACGGCGGGAAAGCCGGTCAGATAGGCGACCCCCGTTCCGGCCGCCAGATCGAGCGCCGCCGCCACGGCGATCACCAGCGCGACCGCAGACCCCGCCGCTCGAGGTGATGAGCCGGAAGCATCCGGCCGAACGACACCGGCATAAGTCATACCGTCCCCGGTAACCGTCATTTTATGCACCGGCCTCCCGGGGCCAAACACGGCGGAGGACGCACCGGGCCCGCGGTCATCCGGCTGGACAAGCCGCGTCGTGCCTGCCACGTTCCGGATTAAGCGGAACGCGGTACGGCGAGTTGAGCAGGCCCGCAATGGCGAAGACAACCGGCGCGTCCCCGGTCGGTAACCGCCCGGGCCTGACGGCGACAGGCGGCCTGCCCGGCGGGGCGCCCGGGTGGACTGGGCGGCCGCGCAGCCGGGCGGTGCAGACGGAGTAGCCACCGATGCGCCGGGCGGTCACCGAGGCGGTCACGGCGGCGGTGATCATCGGGATCATGACCGGGAAGCCGCGGGTGAGTTCCATGACCAGGACCAGGCCGGAGAGCGGCGCCTGCATGGCAGCGCCGGGCATGGCGGCCGCGCCGGCCAGGGCATGGGCACCAGGCGGCGATCCGGGCCAGGCGTAGCTCCAGGCCATCCCCGCGGCGGTGGCGATGGCCGGGCACGCCAGCGCCGGGGAACACGGCCGGCACGATGACGGCGCCCAGCATGATCCCGGCGGTGAACAAAGCGCCGCCCAGCGGCACGTCATAGCCCGCGGCCAGCCCGGCACCGGCGCCGCAGGCCATCAGCAGCCGCCGCTGCGCAGCCGGCAGGCGGGCCCAGCGGGTGGCTTCGGGGCCCCAGGGCCAGGGCCTCGCTGATGCCCAGCCCGCCGTGCGGCAGTTGCGCCGGGCGACCCGCCGGTGGATAGGATGAGCGCCAGCGTCAGGAGAACTGGCCGGGTCGCATCTGCGGTGTCATGGACAGGGCCCTGCCAGACGGCATCCGGGCCATAGCCTGGACCCCGTTATCGCCGTCAAGGTGGCGGCCGGGAATCGTGTCCCGTCGCCTGATGCCCCTGTCGTCCCCTGGCTGCCGTGGAGGCACCGGATGCATGTCGGCGCGCCGACGTCTGAGCGTACGCCCATCCCGAGGTCACGGGAGAGGTGCTGGAGCAGGCCCGTGCGGTCCACGCTGGGATGTCGTTCGCCGGCTGCGGGCGAGGTGGTCCGGTGAGCGCC
>JALYVS010000212.1 GCA_030853115.1 Actinomycetota bacterium | reverse complement strand
GGCCTCCGCCGGTGAGCCTGCGGTAGCGGATCATGCTGGGTCGATCAGGACTGACGTCGATAAGGCTGATAGCGGGGTAGCCACCTGGTGCGGTCGATGGCCTGATCGATCTGGTCATCGGTAAGTGCTGGCGCGACGGCATCGGCTACTGCGGCCTTCGCGACGGCGCTCGCCACGGCGGTCGCGGTGCCGAACAGCTGAGCACGGCCGGGCAGCAGGGCCCCGTGCGGGTCGTGCCGGATCGTGGCGGCGTCACCGACGGCGGCGGCAGCCGCGGCCATCATGGTGTCGGTGACGCGGGTTGCCCGCACGGCGGTCACCGCCAGGCCGACTCCGGGGAAGATGTAGATGTTGTTGCACTGGGCGACGGGGATGCTGGCGTGGCCGACGCTCACAGGCGGGAACGGGGAGCCGGTGGCGACGAGCGCACGGCCTTCGGTCCAGTCGGCGAGATCCTGCGGGCGGGCCTCGCTGCGGCTGGTCGGGTTGGACAGCGGCATGATGATCGGCCGTTTGGCGTGCGCGGCGATGCGGCGCACGACCTGTTCGGTGAAGGCCCCGCTCGCGGCCGACAGCCCGATGAGGGCGGTCGGGTGCACAGCGTCGATCACGTCGACGAGGCCGGCTGGCCGGCCAGGTTCCCGGCCGCGCACCGCAGCCGGCGGCTGGGCCAGACGGCGCTGCGCCCGGCTGAGATCCGGGCGGTCCGCGGTCAGCAGGCCGTTGACGTCGACCACGCAGATCCTGTCTCGGGCGCCCTGCTCGGACAGGCCGTCGGCCACCATCGACCGCACGACCTGCTCGCAGACTCCGATACCGGCCGACCCGGCGCCGAGCATCACCACGGTCTGGTCGCGCAGCCGCGAGCCGGTGGCCGCTGCCCCCGCGGACAGCGCGGCCAGGACCACGGCGGCCGTGCCCTGGATGTCATCGTTGAAGCTGAGCACCTGTTCGCGGTAGCACTCCAGGATCGGCAGGGCGTGCGGGGTGGCGAAGTCCTCCCATTGCAGGAGCACACCGGGCAGTTCGGCGCGGATGGCCTGGACGAACCTGTCGATGAAGTCGTCGTAGCGGGCCCCGTCGATACGGCGGTGCCGCCAGCCGAGGTACGTGGGGTCATCCAGCAGCCCGGCGTTGTCGGTGCCGACGTCCAGAAGCACCGGCAGGGTGCGCGCGGGGGTCGATGCCGCCCAGCGCCGCGTACAGCGACAGCTTGCCGATCGGGATGCCCATGCCGCCAATGCCCTGGTCGCCCAGCCCCAGAACCCGCTGCCCGTCCGTGACGACGATGACGTCGACCTCCCGCCGGGGCCGGTTACGCAGGGATCTCCCCGATGCGGTCGCGGTCGGGATAGGTGATGAAAAGGCCGCGCGGACGGCGGTAGATCTTGCTGAAGCGCTGGCAGGCCAGTCCGACCGTCGGGGTGTAAAGGACCGGCAGCATCTCCTCGATGTGGTCGGAGACCAGCCGGTAGAACAGCGTCTCGTTAGTGTCCTGCAGCGCGCGCAGGTTAATGTGCCGGGTCATGTCGGTGGACTGCTCCTGGTAGGCCTGGTACCTGCGAAGCACTTGCTGCTCCAGGGTCTCCACCACGGCCGGAAGCAGGCCGCGCAAGCCCAGCTCGAAGCGTTCCTCCTCGGAGAACGCCGTGCCCTTGTTCGTCAGCGGATCCTCTAGCACCCGCACCCCGGACTCCCGATCAACGCCCATGACCTCTCCCGTTCCTTCCCGGTTCGTCCCGGGCTGCGGCGTTGCCCCAGCGCGGCGTGTCAGGACGTGCCGTGCCCGCTGCCCGTTGAGCAGCCGGAGGCCTACCCGTCGAGCATGTCATCTCCCTGGTGCCGGAAACGGCACGGCCGGCCCTCAGCTGACCGGGGCCCGGCGCGTTTGCATCGCCGCGGCTCCTGGAGTTACCATCCACATGGATGGTAAGGAGATGGTCCAGGATGGTGGGCGGATGGCCAAAGGTGAGAGCGAAACGACCGAGAAGATCACTATCAACCTGGGACTGGTGGACCTCGGGCAGATCGATCTACTGGTCCAGGAAGGCTTCTACACCAACCGCACCGATTTCATCCGCACGGCCATCCGCACCCAGCTCGCGACCCGGGGGGAGGCGCTCGACCAGACGGCGGCCCGGCGCACCCTGACCCTGGGCAGCTCTCACTACACCCGCCGCGACCTGGAGGAGATCCGCGACGCCGGGCAAATGATCCACATCCGGGTGCTCGGGCTGGCGAGCATCGCCGCGGATGTCTCCCCCCAGCTGGCCCTGGCCACGATCGCCTCAGTGGAGGTACTCGGCGCCTTCCGGGCACCCGCAGCGGTGAAGGCCGCCCTGGCGTCTCGCACCGCCTGAGCCGTGTGCTCACACAGCTGCCCGGACCGCCGAAACCGGCGACGTCGAGGCCGTGCTGCCAGGAGACCAGCCGAAGACAACCACGAGAAGGGACACCGCCATGGACGCACGCCATATGACGGCGATGGCTGAGGCGACCCGCCTGACCCGCCAGGGCCGCCTCGCCGAAGCAACCGCGCTCATCCAGCGCACGCTGGCCAGCCCGGCGACGGCACGGCGGGCGCCGGATGCGCCATCCGGCGAGGATGAGACCGGTAGCTCGCCTGGCCGCTACCCGGCCGTGAAGGGCCCGGCGGGCCGGCTGGACGCGTTCTCCTACACCAATGCCGCCGGCACCCGCGCCTACCGGCTCTACGTTCCCGCCAGCCACGCCGGCGACCCGCTGGCCTTGGTCGTGATGCTGCACGGCGGCACCCAGGACGCCGTTACCTTCGCCGCCGCCACCGCCATGAACGACCTCGCCGAGCGTCAGGCATTCCTCGTCGCCTACCCCGAACAGCCCTCCTCGGCGAACCCGGGCAGGTACTGGAACTGGTTTGTCCCGGGTCACCAGCGCCGCGACGCTGGCGAGCCGTCGCTGATCGCCGGTATCACCCGCCAGGTCACCGATCGCTGCGGGGCAGATGTCAGCCGGGTGTACGTGGCCGGGTTCTCCGCGGGGGGCGCGATGGCCGCGGTGATGGCCGCGGTCTACCCCGATCTCTACGCTGCCGCCGGCGTGCACTCCGGGCTGCCCTACGCAGCCGCCGGCGACATGGCCTCCGCGTTCGCGGCGATGAAGCAGGGCCCGTCCGGGCCGCCCCGGGCCCCGGGCCGTCCCCTGCCGCTGATCGTCTTCCATGGTGACCGGGATGCGACCGTGGCCCCCGCCAACGCCGCCGGGCTCATCGAGGGCACCCTGGCCGCGGCCAGCCCGGACCACCGCCCGGGCATCCCGGCGGCCACGGTGACCACGGGGCAGGTGCCCGGCGGCCATGCCTACACCCGCACTTGTTACCAGGGCCCGGCGGGCTCGGCGGGCTCGGCCCTGGCCGAGCGCTGGACCATCCACCAGAGCGGCCATGCCTGGTCCGGTGGTGTCCCGCACGGCTCCTACACCGATGCCCGCGGGCCGGACGCCAGCGCCGAGTTCATCCGCTTCTTCGGCGAGCACCCCGGCGTCCCGCCGTCCCGCTGAAAGACCAGGATCCACCAGGCACCGCGGCTGAGGTCGTTCACCGGTTTGACCAGGCCCTGGAGCATCGGCCCGATCCTCACGACCTGCGCGCTGCGTTGCATAGCCTTATAGGTGGTGTTGGCGGTGGCCGGCCAGGTGAGCCACGTCAACGGCTGGTCACTGCGCATTGCCTCGGCGTCCTGGCCGTGATCACCGGCGCCCAGCTCCTTGACCACCGGATTCCGGGGCCACTGGCAGGCCTGGTCCTGTCCATTGCCGCCGTCCATGCCTTCGGGCTCGGGTCCCGGCACGGCGTGGCGGTCCTCGGCACCGTCCGTGGCGGGCTACCGCGCGTTCGCCTGCCTGGCGTCTCGTGGCCACCGCCGCCTCGCTGGCCGACAGGACCCGGCGGTCAGCCCGGCCCCAAGACGCCGTGCTCGGGCGGGAGCCAGGCACCGACCACTGGATCCCGGCTGACATCGCAGCCCGACCGAGCAGCTCCCCGGAGGGCTGGTGTATCTGGTCTACGCCCTGTGGTACGGCAACGCGGACTACCCTCAGCCTGCGGGTCCGTCATCTCGTCCAGGGCGCCTCGAGCCCCGTGCACGCAGTGATCATCGACGCCGACGGCAGATCCGACATCGACTACACCGGGCTGCCGGCACTGCGGGAGCTGGCTGCCGCTGACCCCGGCCCGGGTTAGACGGCCGGAACTGTTCGGTCGGATCCGGCCTTGACCCGTCGAGGATGCGGCTTGGCGAAGCGGCAATGCAGCGTGATGGCGGCGCTGGAGACGGCCGCCCACCCGCACCACACCGAAGCGAACCCGGAAACGGTGAGCCGGGCGATGACGATGACGGCGATCAGGTTGACCACGCCAAAGAGCGCGACGTTGCGGTAACCCGACACCAGCAGCGGCCCGCAGACGGCGACGACATACAGCGCGACAATCAGGAAACCGTCCGGCAGCCGGATGCTGTAGGAGAGGTGGTACGAGGCCAGCTGCACGCTGACCGGGCCACGGAGCATCGCCACGAACAGCGTTACGGCGACCGCGGTCCCGATCAACGCGAACGGTGCCATCAGCTGCTTGCGCCGTCTCGTCGGCTCAAGCGCGATGACGGCCGCGGGGATAAAGACAGGCAGCGCGACGAAGGCGATCAGCAGGTAAGCCCACAGCGCGACATGGCCGATCCCCCTCGGCACATGACCCTGAAGCCATAGCCAGACCAGGGCCTCGATGAACTGGTGGACGCCGAGCAGCACGGGGATCCAGGCCAGCGCGATGAACTCGCGGCGCTGGCGGATATGGCGGACGGCGACCACGCCGATCGCGCAGATCAGCAAGCCGCCGCCGATGTCGGCCTGAGGCGAGAAGCACACGTGAGTCCCTCCCTAGCCAAATGGATGCCGCCCGTCTTGACGACGCCGCCAGCGACCTGCGACGGCGACGGTTACACTCTGGGCTGTGACCCAGGTCGGGGCTGCCGGCGCGGCGGCGCATGACCAGGCGGCGGCGGCTGGGTCCGGCCCACGTTCAGGCCGGTGAGGGATTCGGTGCCTTCGACGAAAGCCTGGGCCAGGTCAGACAGCCGGCGGTTGCTGGTCCTGGCGTGGTCACGCATCAGGTTGAAGGCCCGGTCCATGTCCACGCCGAGGCGCTCGGCGAGTTTGCCCTTGGCCTGCTCGATGATGACCCGGCTGTTCAGTGCGGTCTGCAGCTGCTCGTTGAGAGTGTCGCTGTGGCGCATGCTGCGCTCGTGCAGCAGGCTGATCGTGGCCACGTCCGCGAGGGCTTGACCGATGCGGACACTCGCGGGGTCGAAGGGGCCCGGGGCAGCCCGGAAGAGGTTCAGCGCGCCGATGACCTGCTCGCGCAGCCGCATCGGCAGGGCCTGCACGGCGCCGAATCCAGCCCGCCGGGCGGCGGGAGCGAACCGCGGCCACCGGTCCGCCTCGGCCGCCAGGTCGGCGGCCGAGACAGGCCGGCCCGACCGGAAGCAGTCCAGGCAGGGACCCTGATCGTTCTGCAGCTGGAACAGCTCAAGTAGCCTGGCGGCTTCGCTGGAGGCGGCCACCACGCGCAGCTCACCGCGCGGGTCAGCCAGCAGCAGCCCGGCGGCGGAGACGTCGAGCAGCTGGACGCTGCGGTCGGTCAGCATGTGCAGGAAGTCGATCAAGTCGAAACCGGCGACCATGGTGTCGGTCAGCTCGACGAACGTATCCGACAGCAGTTTTCCATCCATCCCCGGTCACCCTCTCAGCAATAGGCATGACTGGCCAGCACGGGTAGGCGTTCGCTCTGTCATACCTGGTCGTCCTCGCGTAGGTCTGGGTCGGGACGCAGCCGCAGGCGTCGAGCGACGATGTCGCGGGCTAGAACAGACAACCTCTGGTCATGAGCATACGCGTAGGCGCGCAGCCGGATAAATGCCTCTTCGATGTCGACGCCGAGCTGCTCGGTGAGCATCCCGGTGGCCTGGTCGATCTCGGCGCGGTGCAGGGCCAGCTCCGCGGACTGGCCGCCGGGGCCGGACCCCGCAGGCCCCGGCGGCCCGGCCGGGGCGTCGTCCTGAGGCTCAAGCAGCAGCAGGGTCGCGGTGTCGGCGAAAACCAGCGCATCACCCAGCTGAAACGCGCTCAGCGGGCCGCTCTGCACCCGGTACAGGCCCATCACCCCGGCCCTGATCGCCCCGACCCGCAGCGGGAACGCGAAGATCGCCACCGCCCCGGTCTGGCGGGCCGCCGGGGCGAACACCGGCCAGCGGCGGACAGAATCCAGTTCGCCCAGATCCGAGGCGAGCACTGGCCCGCCGCGGGCTGCGGCATCCGGACCCGGGCCCTCCCCCAGGGTCAGCTGAAGCTCGGCGAGCAGCTCGCTGACGTCATCAGTGACCTGTATGAGGTGACCTGGCTTGGTACCGCTGGCGGCCATCAGCCAGGCCCCGGTGACCTCGACCGCGGCAACGGCCGCCACGCACGCATCCGCGGCTGACACCCGTCCGCCGCGACTGGCCGCCTGCTCCGCGACTAGGCTCCAGATCCTGGCGGGCCGGTTACTTGTCATCACGCAGCCCCGGTGGCCGGTCAGTCACACGCAGAACCCGGCCGAGATCATGTCGCGACAGCGAGGGCGGGACGCCCGGCCAGGACAGGCCGCCCGGCCGGGACCGTGGCCCTGGGCCGGGCGGGTCCGGTGGCTTCGTCCACTCTGGCGTAACCATCGCCGCCACGGGTACTCAGATTAACGCTGAACATAAGGACGCCTTCCAGCTTCAGCGGCAAGGCGAGGTCTTGACCCAGCGGCGAGTACACCAGCTTCGTAACGGATACTACCTCCGATACCCGCCACTGGCGCGGACAGGCGTGGCCGCCACGTCGGGCAGACGCGAGGAAGAGGGCCGGGCGCAAGGGCCGACCCCGGTTTCGGCCGCCGACCGAAGAGAACCGCCGAGCCCAGGGCAGCTAAACACTTAACCGTGCATTCGTTCGCATAATGACGTTTCTCCCGCATTGCCAGGAAAGTTACGGTAGGCAAGCGGTTGATGCGCTACTGCCGCGAGAATAAACCTGATCAGCTAGAATCGGCCAGGCTGCGTTTCTTCTCCGGGCGGGCGCCGATTAACACAGGTATCACGCGCGATGTGCCGCGACCGGCACGTTCCGCGCGGGCCCCGCGGCCGGAGGCGCGAATGAGGCGCAGCGCGGCATACCGGCCGCCGGCCGCGGCATCGGGACGCTATGGGGGCGGGCTGCCTAGGGGCGGACGGCGGCGGAGAGCGGACCTGTCTGGCACTGCTCGCGGCCGCTTCCACACTGGGATACACCGAGAAGACATCGATCAGGCCGGTGGCTTCCAGCATCCGGCGCACCGGCGGCACCGGAGTTGCCAGGCGCAGGTCACCGCCGCGGGCCCGGGTCCATTTCCTGATCCGCAGCAGCATAACCAGACCGCTGTAGCCGATGCCCTCCAGGGCCGCCAGGTCCACGATGACCGATGGGCCGCAGGCCGCCACGGCCGTGATCAGATGGGACGAGACGCCCGGAGCGTCGGCCAGGTTTAGCTCCCCGCACAGGGCGACGACGGCTAGGCCGTCGCCGTCCCGGACGCTGAGATCCACGGTAAGCATCGGCTTCTCCCGCGGAATCCCAGCATCACTTGCTCCCGGCATAAAGGCGACATTAACGGACGGCAAGATATCATGAGTCGCCAAGGTCAAGGGCAACAATCCGAAGTTATCACGGGCAAGATCACGAAGGCCATTTATTCGCCGGTCGCGGTGACCATCTCGTCCGCCGGTCAAAGCGGTACCGGAAGCCGCATGAAAGCGGCGGTGATGCGCAAAGCAGACCATTTAGCCGTCGGCGCCCGGAGACGAAATCTGTGCTGGCACGTTACCTCGACCGGTCGTCGTGACTGGTCCTTCACCAGGACTACCACCGGCGAGCAACGGCACGGGGCCACCGGAATCGCGTGCCTCCTGCCGCGCGGTGACCGGCTTGCGTGGTGCAATGGACGCGTTCTTGACGGCGGCGGGGATGCCCGCGAGGAGGGCACCCGTGGGTTCTGGAGCAGAAACTAAGAAGGCCCGGCCCCGGGTACCGCTGCGGCACGGGGAGGGCGGCAAGGACCATCTGACCAGCTTCGAGGGGCTGGCGGCGCTGTCCCTCGACGCGCTCAGCTCGGTAGCCTACGGGCCCGAGGCCATCGTGCTGGTACTGGCGGCGGCCGGGACGTCCGCGCTGGGACTGACCCTGCCGGTCACCTTGGCCATCGCCAGCCTGCTCGCGGTGCTCGTCGTCTCCTACTGCCAGGTCATCGCGGTGCACCCCACCGGCGGCGGGGCGTACGCGGTGGGCAAGAAAGACCTGGGCGCCACGGTCAGCCTGCTGGCGGCGGCCAGCTTGGTGGTGGACTACGTGCTGACCGTCGCGGTCAGCCTCGCCGCCGGGGCGGCCAGCCTGGCCTCGGCGTTTCCCTCACTGGCCCACCATCTGCTGGCGATGTGCCTGACCGGCCTGATCCTGCTCACCGCCGTCAACCTGTGGGGCATCGCCGAGAGCGCGCGCGTTCTCATGCTGCCGATGGTGGTGTTCCTGGCCGCGATCTTCGGCGTCATCATCGTCGGCCTGCTGCGCTCGCACCCGGCTGCTATCGTCGGCACCGCGCAGCCGGTCCGCATCAGCGAGGCGATCGGCGTGCTGCTGATCCTGAAGGCCTTCTCGGCCGGCTGCTCGGCGCTGACCGGGATCGAAGCTATCGCCAACGGGGTACCCGTCTTCCGGCAGCCACGTGCCCGCCGCGCTCAGCGCACCGAGCTGATGCTCGGCGCGCTGCTCGGCACGATGCTGATCGGGCTGTCGGTCCTGATCCGGCGCGAGCATATCGCGCCCCGCGGCGGCGTCACCGTACTGGCCCAGCTCACGGCCGGCTCGTTCGGCACCGGCTGGGCATACTACGCGGCCAACATCGCCGTCACCATGGTCTTGGCGTTGGCCGCCAACACCAGCTTCGGCGGCCTGCCGGTGCTGATGAGCCTGCTGTCCGACGACGACCGGCTGCCCCACCTGCTGGGCCTGCGGGCCGAGCGGCCGGTGCACCGCTACGGCGTGATCACCCTGGCCGTACTCGCCGGTGGCATGCTGATCGTGGTCAACGCGGACACCGCCCACCTGATCCCGCTGTACGCGATCGGGGTGTTCATCGGCTTTACCATCAGCCAGACCGGCATGGTCCGGCACTGGCACGGCGAGCGCTCCCCGTACTGGAGGCTGCGAGCTGCCCTCAACGGCACCGGCGCGGTCCTGACCGCGACCGCCGCCGCTGTCTTCATCCTCAGCAAGTTCACCTCCGGCGCCTGGGTGGTGGTCCTCACCGTGCCGGCCCTGATGCTGCTGTTCTCCCGGATCCAGAACTACTACCAGGCGGTAGGACTCGAACTCGAGCTAGGGCAGCTGCCACCGCGGGCACGGCCGGCCAGGAGCCTGGTGATCGTGCCCGTCAGCAGCATCGGCAAGCTCACCGAGTACGCCCTGCACGCAGCGCTGTCGCTCGGCGACGACGTCATCGCCGTCAGCGTCCACCCGGAAGCCGCGCAGAGCGCCGCCTTCCAGGCGGACTGGGACCGCTGGAACCCCGGGGTACCGCTGGAGACCCTTGATAGCCCGCACCGCTCGCTCGTGCACCCGATCGTGGACTACGTCCGGCAGGCACAGCGAGGCAGCCAGCAGGTCGCCGTCCTCATCCTGGAGATCCAGCCCCGCCGATGGCGTTACCGGATCCTGCAGAACCAGCGCGGGCTGCTGCTGGCGACGGTGCTGCGCGCCAGCACCGATGTGGTCATCTGCACCATCCCCTACCGGCTCGTAACACGATAATTC
>JALYVS010000663.1 GCA_030853115.1 Actinomycetota bacterium | reverse complement strand
GTCATCATCGCCGCCAGATTTAAGGCATCTCGCCCTGACCAGCCAACACCCCAGGAAATCAGCCTCCTACGGCTGGCCTGGGAAGACCCTACGCCCCTCGCCGCCTAAAACAGCGAAAGCCGAGTGAGTCTCCGACACGCTCGATCGCGCACGAGCCCGGGCAGTTCGTGACGGGCGTTCGGGTGTACGTAGTGACTTCTCAGCGTGGGCGGGTCGGCGGTTCTATGTGCCTGGCCGTGCTGGGATGAGGAGTGGTCCGGCTGGTCGGGCTGGGCGCCTGTGACGTGTTCGGTAGGGGAGTAGGCATCGCATGCCGGTCGGGCTCGTGGTCTTGACTGGGAGAGCGGCCTGCCGGGGGCTGTCAGGCTCGGCGACGAGGGCGGAATGCGTACCTCTCGGAAAGTGTTGCCTAGGAGGTACAATAAACGTGTCGCCTGTGCAACACCGGGAAGGGGCTACTGTGGACTTGCAGATGCTCGATGTGAGTGTGCATGAGCGCCGCCGGGAGCGCCGGATGCAAGACCCGCAGTACCGCGCGGCGTACGAGCGGGCTGCACGCGAGATTGCCCAGACGGACGCGGTGATCCAGGAGCTGGACTCCCTGCGGGCTAATCTCGGCATATCGAAAGCCGAGCTGGCGCGGCGTGTCAACCGTAACGCCTCCAGCGTACGGCGCCTGTTCACCGCAAGCCAGGTGCGGCCGGAGTTCGCGCTTATCGCGGCGCTCGCCGATGCGCTCGGCGCCGAGCTGCGTATCGTCCCCCGGACAACGCAAGCGCGGCGGGCGGTGCGCGAACACGTCCGTCAGCAGCGTGTCACAGCTGACGTCTAAGTCTCCTGCCGACTACGGTCGGCTTCATGCCCCCTCGACAACGTGATCAGGGCGGAGCCCGCAGCGCATCTGGCCAGGACCATGGCGAGCAGTTGCCGTGGGTCATTGTCTATTACCAGGCCCCCGATGGCGCGACCCCCGCGCTAGAGTTCCTCGACCGGTGCCCTGGCACTCTTGACGCGCAGTTCACGGCGGTGCTGGACGCGGTCGCTGCTGCCCCGCCGCCGCGGTTCTCCGGCGGGGGCAAGTGGGAGGCCATGCACGGCACTATGGGCGGCTGGTATGAGATCCGCCTGACCGGCCCCGGGCGCGAGCAGTTCCGGCTGTTCTGCCTGCTGGAGAACGGCACCGACGGCGAGCTAGCCAGGCGAGGGTTTCCCCGGCCCGTGATCGCGGTGATCACGGGCCTGCGCAAGCCCTGGCGGACGGTGTTCTCCGAGTGTGATTACCAACGCGTGCGAGAACTCGGTAATGAACACCGCCGGAATTACCCACGCCGGATAGCGACCTGAGCCATGAGATATCGATCGTAAAAGGCGCATGGTCAGATGGCCCGTCCCGTGGTCGACCTGGCTTGTGCCGACATTCGGCGAAGTTATGGTGCGCCTGAAGGCCCGTCAGCCAGTCATGACGGCGTTATCGCAGCGATCGTGGCCTTGGCGGCTGTCTGACAGCTGTCGCTGGTTAGAAAGTAGCCGTCTGCGTCAGCGTGCTAGGTAAGAAGGGGGATCCGAAGGAGCAGGTACGACGGCCCTTTAAATATCACCGCGCTGGTCGGCGGGATGAAAGATAGGCTGCTGGAATGGCACAAGGTGATAACGAACCTGACGATGACGAAGTGGCACTTCTCGCTCTCCTTCCAGTGGACGGAGCCCCGGCGGACAGCCATGAGATCCGGGATCGGCTGGGCTGGGAAGCTGAGCGTTACGCCCGTGCCTGCGCTCGTCTGGAGGAGCGCAGGCACATCGTGGCCGGGCCAGATCAGAGCAAGACGATCGGCCGGGACCTGACGGCGGTACCGCCGGAGTTCCGCCCCGCCTGCGGGCGCCCTGGCTCACGTGTTACGGTCCGTCAGGCCACCGTGACGGTGCCGCATGCGCTCTGCGACCTGACTGGCGTCATCCTTTCGTCTCCGGGTCGTGGCGGTGCCACCGTCCCGGATACTCCCGGTGGCGTCGCAAACAGTATGGGCTTCCAGGTCCAGGTCGATGCCCGCACGCGGGACGTGACTGTTACCGTCAGCGGCGCCGCTGGTAACGCGTAATCGCGCCGCCGCAATACCAGCTGCCCGATGGTGACGGGACTCGCCTGAGCGTGACGGTGCCGGGCACCTGTTGCGCGGCAGATCTCATTGGAACCGCAGGGACTGCCCGCGGAACCGGGGCGAGCCACCTGTGCCTGCTGGAGCGCAGGCACGAAGTGGAGGAGGCCATTTACGGCTCGAGCTAACAGGGCAGTTGCCATCCGACCAGGAGACGGTGCCTGGCCTGGTCATTCTCTAAGTCGGCGGCCGGTAAGCCGGACGACGCCGGGTCGTCAACATCCCTTATCTGGTTAATCCGGGACCTTTGAAGTAGTTAATAGCTCTGTAGCGTGGGGTCATGCCTAGATTTTTCACAGGGGAGGCACGGGCGCTCCTTGATCATGAGTCCGGCTTTTTGATCAAGGTTTCCGTTCTGCGGGCAGGGCTGAGGTCCGGCTATCGTGCCGGGACGCCGGGTTCCACGTTC
>JALYVS010000023.1 GCA_030853115.1 Actinomycetota bacterium | reverse complement strand
GACCTGCGGCGCGAGCTCGCGCAGCAGGTCCCCGGTTGTGCCTGGACTGGTCAAAGATCGAATTCGACTCGTGCGGCACCGGCCAGAGCTCGACCGGCTCCTGGTCCGCGAACGGCATGTCCGCCGCGATCTGCTGCGCGCGCTCTGCGCTCTGCACGTCGAGCAGGTACAAGCTGGCGATGTATTCCTTGGTTTCCTGGTACGGCCCGTCGGTGACGGCCGGCAGCCCGGTGGCCTGATCGCGCCGCACCAGCTTGGCCTGCGCCGCGGCGCCTAGCCCGTAGGCAGCGAGCAGCTCACCGGTATCGGTGTACTTCTCATTGAATGCGTCCTGCTTCGCGATCGCCTCCGGCCAGTCCTCGGCCGGGAACGATGCCCATTTCTCCTCGTTCCCGTATATCAGCATCAGGTACTTCATCTGGGTGTCCTTCCGTGCGGGTTCACGTGGTAGCTGTCACCTGTCAGTCGGAGCCACACCCCGGCTCTCGACACGCCCGTCGCCGATTATCCCGCCGAAGTCAGTGCCGAACGCTGGCCCGGGGTCCGGCTGCCGATCGCAGCCTTCTGCGATGGGCAGAGCGCGGAGGCGGTCCCCGAAGGGAAGGGTTTGCTGCCCCGTGTAAAGCTCATATCCGGCCAGGCGAGTCCCGCTGATTGAGGGGCGTTCCGCCGGGGTTCATATGGACCACAGGGCTTGGGTGGGGGAGAGGCGGGCGGCACGTAGGGCGGGTATGAGCCCGGCGACGGCTCCGATGATGAGCGAGGCGGCGAACCCGCCGGCCCAGGCTTCTGTGGGCACGACGGTAGCCCAGCCTCTGGTGTGGGCGTAGACGGCCGTGGACACGACGCCGAGGGCAACGCCGACGGCGCCGCCGAGAAGCCCGAGCAGAACGGCTTCGGAGAGGAATTGAGTGCGGATGTGGCCTTTGGTGGCGCCGAGGGCGCGGCGCAGGCCGATCTCGGAGCGGCGTTCGAGGACGGAAATGATCATGACGTTGGCGACGCCGACCGCGCCGACCAGGAGGGCGACGGCGCCGAGGCCGAGGAACAAGCCGTTGAGCGCGCTTTGGGCGTCGGCCTGGGCGACGAGGGCGGAGGAGGGTTGGCTGACGTTCACCTGGTTGGGGTTCTTGGGGTTGGCGGTGGCGGCGAGGAGGGTGTCGACGGCGTTGACCCGGTCGTTCTGGGCGCGGAGGTAGATGGTGGAGGGATGCCCGTCGAAGCCCAGGTACTTCCGGGCCGCGGGGTAGCCGACCAGGACGGAGGAGTCGATCGCGGAGACCAGCACAGCCGGTTTGAGGATGCCGGCCACGTACAGCCATTGGCCGCCGACCCAGATCCGTTCGCCGGGGTAGACGCGGTCGATCCCGAGCCGCTGGGCCGCGGCCGCGCCGAGTACGGCCACGGGTTCTTGGGCGGTGGCGGCGTTGAGGTAGTGGCCTTGGGCGACGTTGGTGGCGATGACGGGGAGAAGGTCGAGTGATGCGGCTTGGAGGGTCAGGGCGTTGGTGTCACCGGGGGGGATGTAGGGGTTGCGGTAGGCGCTGGCGCCGCTGACCGCTCCGGTAGTCTGCGCCTGCTGCACTCCGCTGATGCGGCCGATCATGGCCGGCGCCGTAATGGGCAGCTCGGTGGCGCCGCCGGTGAGGCTCTGCCCGTTGCTGACGGTGAGCAGGTTGGTGCCGAGCTGGTTGATCTCGTTGAGCAGGCCGGCCTGGGCGGAGGCGGACAGGCCGAGCACGGCGACGATGGCGGCCACGCCGATGGCGATGCCGAGCGCGGACAGCCCGGCCCGCAGCTTCCGGGTGCGCAGTCCCACGCTGGAGAGCCGGGCCAAGTCGGACGGCGGCAAGCGCCTGCGGTTCACGGTCGCGGCGGAGGTCATGACCGGTCCTCGCCGACAGGCAGCTCATGCTGAGGTCCTGAGCCAGGAGGTCCGGCCAGGGGATGGAGCAGGCGGAGCCGTCGGCCGGCCCCACCGGGGCCGGTGTCAGCCACGATGTGCCCGTCGAGGATCTCGACCCTGCGGGGCATCCGCTCGGCGATAGCGTGGTCGTGGGTGATGACCACGATAGTCGAGCCGGCCTGGTGGAGCTGGTCGATCAGGGCGAGGATGGACTGCCCGGTGGCCTGGTCGAGGTTCCCGGTCGGCTCGTCGGCGAGCACGATGGCGGGCTGGCCGACCAGGGCTCGGGCGATGGCGACCCGTTGGCGTTGCCCGCCGGAGAGCTGGGTGGGACGGGCATGGGGGCGGCCGGCCAGGCCGACCAGGTCCAGGGCGTCGAGTGCGCGCTGGCGGCGATGCTTGAGGGGGAAGCCGGCGTAAAGGAGCCCGTCGGCCACGTTGTCCAATACGGTGGCGTGCTCGGCCAGGAAGAACTGCTGAAAGACGAACCCGATCCGGGTAGCCCGCAGGTAGGCCACGTCGTCGTCGGCCATCGTGGCCACGTCCAGCCCGGTGATCCGCACCCGGCCGCTGGTGGGACGGTCGAGGGTCCCCATCAGCTGCAGCAGGGTCGTCTTGCCCGATCCCGACGGGCCGGCGATCCCGACGAGCTCTCCCGGGCCGATGGTGAGGTTCACCCCGCGCAGGGCCTGGACGGGCGGCTCGCCGGGATAGCTCTTGGACGCGTCCTCCACGTCGATTACCGGCACCGCCGCGCCGCCGGCGGCCAAGCCGTGGCCGGCCGCGACCGCGTTCCTGCCGGGCGTGGGATCGGTGTCGGGTGTTAGTCGCGAGATGCCGGTCATGTCGCTGGTACCACGACTTTCTGGCTGGCGGCCAACCCCGGGCCGGTGACCTGGACCAGCCCGTCGGCGTCGTCGAATAGTCCGAGCGAGACCGGCACGAGACGATTGATCCCGCCTGCGCCGACGACCTCGACGGCATAGTCACCGCTGGACTGGGCCAGCAGTGCGGTGACTGGCACTATCAGCGCCCTGGGCACGCTGGCGGTGGTGATACCGACCTGCACTGGGGCCTGATCCCACGTGCCCGTGGCGGCCGGGTCGGAAGGGGTGACGTCCACGGTAATGGTCGGTGTGGCGCTGCTCCCCGAGTTGCCCGACAAGCAGGTGTCCGTCCCCGGCGCAGCGGAGCTCGAGCTTGACCCGGAACTCGAGGGGCAGGTAGCGACCGTTCCTACCGTGGAAACGACACCTGGGGTGGTCTGGTTGTTGGGCAGGGTGAGGGTCACCTTGTCCCCAACCGCCATATCGGTTTGTTGCGTGGCGTCCAACGCCACCTGCACCTGGCGAGTGGTCGAGGTTGCCTGCATCACCGTCTGGCCGCTCTGGGTGCTGCCCCCGAGCTGGGCGGACAGCGATGTCACCCGCACGGCGGTGGGGTTGAAGGCCACCTGGCCGAGGGTCAGCGTGCCGTTGGGGATCACCCCCAGGGCGGCCTGGAGCCTGGCCACTGCCGTAGTGGTGACCGGCCCGAAGAAGGCCGACGTTGGGCTCAGCTGCGCCGATCTGGCATAGCCGAGCGCGACCAGATCGGCGTTGAGTTCGGCTACATCCGCGCCGCTCGACCCGGCCGATAGCGTCCGATAGGCAGGTATCAAGCCATAGAGCAGCACGACCGGGTTCTCGTTCACCCGGTAGAGCACCTGACCCTGAGAGATCACCTGGCCGAGCGTGGGGAGCTTGGTGTAGGTCCCTTGGGCCTGGTTGACCACCGAGTACGGCGAGCCGTCTGATTGCGCAGAATAGGTCAAGGTACCGTCCTCGGAGACCATGGCCGAGAGCGCGCCTTGTTCCACCGTCGCGGTGCTGACCGCCGGCTCCTGTGCGGCTTGCGTCGCTGGTGTCGAACTGGACATCACCACCACGCCGCCGGCGATGACGGCGACTAGGACGGCCGCGGCCGCCAGGGCCCGCGTCTTGCGTGTCATGGGGCCCCCGATGCGGCTGCCAGGTGGCTGCGGCACTTCTGCAAGGCGGCCTGGATCTCCGGGTTGCTCTGAGCGTGCTGCACGTTGATGAGGGGCCCGTTGTTGGCGGGGTCGGGGAAGCTCGGTACGCCGTTGGCGCGCATGCACTGGGCGAATTTGAGGCGTGCCGCTATCTGCTGGGCGGTCAAGTGCTTGGGCATGAATCCCGCTGGTTCGAGACCCTTGCACGCGCCGATGGCGTGTTGCCACGCCGCGGTGCTCGGATCCAGCGGCGAGCCTGCCTTGATCCCGTAGGCGAAGTCGCCTGACGCGTCCGGGTCCGGGAACTCGCTGACACCGTTGTCGCGTATGCACTCGGCGAACTTCACCGCCTCCTCCACATTGGCGGTGGTGTTAGCGTCGCCGCCGCTGCCGGTGCCGGTCTTGACCGGGGCGTTCGACCCGCAGGCGCTGAGCAGGACGACTATCGCAATCAGGGCCAGAGCGACCAGCGGCCGCAGTTTTCTGATCGCGGCTTCTGCGCTCACGGGGGACCGTGACGGTTGCGGCCATGACCGCTGCCATCGCAACGGAGATCGTCGATTGTGTACGGCTGCTATCGGTGCCGGTTCGCTGTAGGCCATGCCTGCAGTCAACGCAGCGCCGTGTTGCCAGCACGTATGTGGTTTTCGATATGCCGCCGATACACCAGGGCTCATAGCGTTAAGCCCATGCGCGTGCTGATCGTCGAGGACGAGCCCTACATGGCGGAGGCCATCCGCGATGGCCTGCGGCTGGAAGCGATCGCCGCCGACATCGCCGGTGACGGTGCCACCGCTCTCGAACTACTGAGCATCAACGCCTACGACATCGCCGTGCTGGACCGCGACATCCCGGGGCCCCCCGGCGACGAGATCGCCGAGCGCATCGTCGCCTCCGGTAGCGGCATGCCGATCCTCATGCTGACCGCTGCCGACCGGCTTGACGACAAGGCCTCCGGGTTCGGACTCGGCGCCGACGACTACCTCACCAAGCCCTTCGACCTCCGGGAGCTCGTGCTCCGGCTCAGAGCACTGGACCGCCGGCGTCCCCACAGCAGGCCACCCGTGCGAGAGATCGCAGGCCTCCGTCTGGATCCGTTTCGCCGCGAGGTCTACCGCGACGGCCACTACGTCGCGCTCACCCGCAAGCAGTTCGCCGTGCTGGAAGTTCTGGTCGCGGCCGAAGGCGGTGTCATAAGCGCCGAGGACCTGCTAGAACGGGCCTGGGATGAGCACGCGGACCCGTTCACCAACGCCGTGCGGATTACGGTCTCGGCGCTGCGCAAACGCCTCGGCCAACCCTGGATCATCGCCACTGTGGCCGGCGTCGGGTACTGCATCAGCACGCCACCAGACGCTGGGCGCGAGGGAGGAGACCGTGGATAGAGCTCCCGGTTTGAGTGTCCGCCTCAAGCTCACCGCCAGCTACGCCGGCTTCGTCATCCTCGCAGGTGCGTTGCTGCTCACGGCCGTGTGGGTGTTCCTCCTGCGATACGTACCCATCCACGCGATCGTCGAGGTCCATGGCTCAGCGCCGCCTCGCTTGGCGCCGGACCGGTCCGTCCTTCTACACGATTTCGGTCCGGCCGCAGCCATCGTGCTGGCGTGCCTGCTGGTCTTCGGTCTCCTGGGAGGGTGGCTTCTCGCCGGCCGGATGCTCGCCCCCCTGACGCGCATCACCGACGCCACCCGCGCCGCCGCGAACGGATCGCTCTCCCACCGAATCCGGCTACCAGGCCGCAGAGACGAGTTCCGCGAGCTCGCCGACGCCTTCGACGCCATGCTCGCCCGTCTCGAAGCACACATCGCCGAACAGCGGCGATTCGCAGCCAACGCCTCCCACGAACTGCGCACGCCGCTGGCGATCACGCGGACCCTTCTCGACGTGGCCCGCAACGATCAGAACCGCGACGCTGGCGAACTCATCGACCGCCTCCACGCCGTCAACACCCGAGCGATCGACCTTACTGAAGCATTGCTGCTGCTCAGCCGGTCCAACCAGCGGTCCTTCACCCCGGTACCCGTCGACCTGTCCCTCATAGCCGAACAAGCCGCTGAAACGCTTCTCCCCTTTGCAGAAAAGCATGGCGTCGGCATCGAAACCTCCGGCCACATGACCCCCACCATCGGCTCGAGGGCGCTCCTGCTGCAGCTGACGACAAACCTCGTGCACAACGCGATCGTCCACAACCTGCCTGAACGGGGTGCCGTGCGGGTCACGACCAGCGTTCATTTCAACACGGTGGTGCTTACGGTCGAGAACACCGGTGAGAAGCTCACCCCGCAGATAACGTCCACACTGGTCGAGCCGTTTCTTCGCGGCACAGAACGCAAGCACGCCGACCATGCCGGTGTCGGCCTCGGCCTCGCGATCGTCAAAAGCATCACCCAAGCCCACGGCGGGACCCTCACCCTCATCCCCCGTCCTGCTGGCGGGCTCTGCGTCACGGTGCAGCTACCCGCTGCGTCACCGCCCACTGGCGGGGGAGGATTTGAACTGGCGACCAGGCCGTTACGAGCCTGGCGCCAATACCAGCTCCTTAGCACCCTGGCCGATACCTAAGGTAATGGCGCCTGGCGAATTCCGACAGTTTCCGGACGGGTCGCGCAGCTGGCAGAGACGTTCGCCGGTCATGACGGTCCGCGGGCCGCGGTGAGCCGCCGCGCCGTGGTTGATCCACTCGGCGGCCACCGCGTCGAGATCGCGTACATCCCAGTACGCCAACGCACCCACCGGACCGGCTCCGTTGAATACGTCGGCTCGCGGCCCATCCCGAGGAAGGTCTTGCCACGCACTTGCCACACCGGCACCTTGAAACGGAAGTGCTGCTTCTCGGTAACCTGCGGCAGTGCTGTCACCCAAGTGCGGATTTCGCCGGTAGTGATCCCTCCAGCCATGCGCTCATAGTCCCACAGCTGCATGAGCGGAGCGCGTCAATGGCTGGCTCGTGCCAGCTACGCGGCGAGCATGTCGCGGCTTGAATGTGCAGGAGCTGAAGCCACATCGTGTCGGTGCCCCGGGCGGGCGCGGGCGGGATCCGCCCGGCCTTGAGCACCCGGCGGACTAGCCTGGCCAAGCTGACAATCTGGCCACGACCACTCCTCCGCGAAGCGCGACTACCCGGACGAGGCCGTTTCCGGTGAGGGCGAGCGGATGCGCCTCCCAGGTCTGGCCAGGAGCCAGCCGGACGTTGTTCCACGCCGCAGTGGTGATCCCGGCCTGAGTCACGACGATCCGCAGCCACGCGGCCCCGTGCCCGGCCGGCTGCTGCGCCCCGATCTGAAGCTGGCCGCCTGAGGAATAGGCCCAGACCGCGAGCGACGACGCTCGATCGGCGCCGGCCGTGGCGCTGCCCGCGGCGTAATGAATGGCCACGGTCGCCGCCACCGTGGCGATCAGGACGCCGGCCACCGCGAGCGGGTTCGGCAGCCCGGGCCGTGGTGCCCGTCCCGCGAGCCCCGGGGCGGGCCAGAAGACGCTGATCCAGGCGGCAGCCAGGGTGGCGGCTACGGTCGCCAGCGCGGTGGGAATGGTGTTCAGGGCATGGACGGCCGCGAGCCCGAGTCCGGCCAGGACCAGGAAAGCCAGGGTGAGGCCGATGGCGGGCCCGAGCGCGCGGAATCGCACCTGGTGGGTAAGCCACAGGGCGCCGGCCAGGGCACCGAGCAGGTTCAACCCCGCGATCAGCCTGATCGTCCCGGTCGACGTGCAGATGAGGCCGAACGCGGTGAGGGTGACTGCGGTGCAGGCCACCGGGAGTCCCCATGGCCCGCGAGGCCCGTTGCTGGGCCGGTGACCCGCCATCATCACTTACCTCCCGCTGAGTCGGCGACCTGGTAAACCCGAAGCGATCCGGCCGAATAGATTTCCCGGAACACCGGACTCTGGCTGAATTTGGCCAGCGACGCGGCCGCGACCGGGGCGTTATCGTACGAGGCCGGCTCTGAGTCATCGAAGCGGGTCACCCCGGTCGGGAGATCGAGCACGTTCCGCTGGACGACTATGTACTGGACCCGTGATCGGCTTATTTCAGTCAATACGCCGCTGCCGACCGTTCGCGGATAAAAAATCAGCCACGGGCGCGCGCCGTCCTCGGCCGAGGACAGCACATCCTGGTGGCCCAGCGATCCGAGCGCCAGCCCGGTCTCGGCGTCGGTCGCCACCCGATTCCCCGGGCCGAACGAAGCGAGCATCCAGCGGGCGAGCGCTTGATCATCCGGGGTCACGACCGCTGGTCCATTCGTCGGCCGGTAATCCGGCGCCAGCCGCTGTGAGTAGTTCCACGAGACGGAAATCCCGCCTATGAACAGCAGCGACACCACGCCAACGGCCAGCATTCGCCGCCAGCGGGACGAACCAAGGAGCGATTCCAGGAGGAAAGCGAAGCAAAAGGCGATGCCCAGGTAGGCAAATTCTGACGAGCGGTTCGCCGTCTCCTGGCCGTTGGCTGTGAACCGGAGCGGCAGCACAGCCACCCACACCAGCGACGACAAGGCCAGCAGCTTGGCGATCACGGGCAGGTTGGTCCGCCGGATGCGATGGAGAGCTACTGGGATTGCCGCGAGCATGACCAGGGTGGCGGCGATGGCAGCCGCTTCCTCCCACCGGGGAGCGGTGGCGGCCTGACCCCTAGTCGCGAACAGGGCGCGTGACGGGTGAAGCTCGGTGATGAGCTGCATGCCCTGCACCGCGGCCCGTGCCAGCACGGGGCTGACGTATCCGATGGTGATCGGGGCCACGACAACGATCCAGGCCACAGCCGTGCCCGCAGTCACCGCGGCCGGGAGCACCGGCACAAATCCTGCCGCGGCGACCGATGAGCCACGAGCACGGCGGTCGCGGAACCATCCGGCCGCGGCCCACGTCAGGAGCAGGGCCGCCAGGGCCCAGGCGGTGATGTGGTGGGTAGCGACCACGGCGAGCGCGGCCGCCAGGCCGCACAGTACAGCCGGGGTCGTTGGCGGCAGGCCCCGGCGGCGCGCGAGGAAGAAGACAGCCAGGACGGCCAGGGGCAGCGCCAGCGATTCGTAGCTGTACTGGGCGTCCCAGTAGAAAAAATTGGGGTTAGCCGCATAGACCACGACAGCCACGCCTGCGGCCCGGGGGGAGCCGATGAGCTCATCGGCGAGCAGGAACAGCGCCGCGATCATGATCAGCCGCGCGCAGCCGATCAGGATGAGGCCGCCGGTATAGACGGACAGCCCGGTCAGCCGCACGACCGCATCCGTCGCGACGGCCAGGCCCGGGTAGTAGGCGGTCGTGCGGATCAGCGGGTTGTAGCCGAAGAGCTGACCGGAGCTCAGCAGATTGCTGGCGTTCCGGTCATGGGCGAACTCATCATGGAAGGTGAACGCCGTCGGCTCGTAGGCGACCTTGGCCAGGTACAGCGCCAGCCCGAGACCCAGGGCTACGGCGAGCCGAACCTCCCTGCTCCGCTGCGAAAGCAGGAGAATACCGGCGCTGGGCCCGAAGATAAGGGCCAGACCGGCCCAGAACAGCAGATAACCGCCGGGTGCCCCGTACCGGGACCGTGCGTCCGCGACCGCCAGCAGGACGACGCCGGCGCCGTCGGCCATGAACGCCGATCCGACTGCCAGCCCGGTCGCGCGGGTGTCCCGCCGCTCAGGTCCCGCTGTGGGCGTCAGGTGAGGATAAGCCGTTTTTGTCATGGTCGTAGGGGCCGTCATCCGCCCTGCCGCCCGCATCGGGCCAGCAGGTGGCCGATAGCCGCGCAGATAACCCGGGGACGGGTCCGCCGGCGCGGGCGGGCCATCAGGTCGTGAGCAAAACGGGCCAGATCCCTGGCGTAGCGTTCGTCGTCCTTCCACGCCACCCAGCCGGGGGCCCGATGGGCCATCGGATCCCGGGTGGACGGCTCGGCCAGCTCTTCCATCGCCCGGGCCAGGGCTATGACGTCGCCCACCGGGAACACCCGGCCGACCGGCTGGGGAACGCGGGCCTGGATGTCACCGGCGGCATCAGAGACGATTACCGGCCGGCCAGCGGCCAGCGCCTCCTCCACCACCAGCCCGTTGGGGTCGCCGTGGGTGGGGAAGACCAGGACGTCGCCGATGGCGTAGCTCTCCGGGAGGTCAGCTGGCTGGACGAACCCGGCGAACCTCACGCCCGGCGTGGCCGACTCGCTCCGGACGTAACGTTCGTAGTCCGCGCCATCGCCGACCACCAGCAAGCTGACATCATCCCGGACCGCCCGGACCTGCCGGTAGGCGGCGAAAAGCTCGTCCAGGCCCTTGCCCGCCCAGACGCGTCCCACGTACAGGAAGACGCATCCGGACAACCCCAGTCTGTCGCGCCGCCGCTGACGTTCGGCGGCCGCCATATCGCGGCCCCGGCCGTAGTGGGCCACGTCAACCGACTGGGTAACCACGGTGGCCCGTTCCTCCGGCAGCCCGTAACGGATGGCCAGCGCGGCTCCGTCCGGACCCGGCACCTTGGCCCCGTCGATGGCTCGGAACAGCACGTTCTTGCCGATCTCCCGCCACCACGTGCGCGTCGACCAGGCGTCGAAGGTGGGCAGCACCCGGAACGCCACCCGCTGGGCGGTGGCGAAGCCGGCGATCGCCCCCAGAGCCAGGTTCCAGCGGTCGTACTCCAGGACAAACACGTCGGGGCGGAGCCGCCGCAGCTCCTTGACCGGTACCTTGATCCGCCCCAGATAGGAGGCGGGGAACTTCCACGTCGACTCGTCCACGTTCCAGGAGCGGTCCGGCTGGCGCAGCTGCGAGAAGACGGCGTGAAGGTCAAGGCCCGGCTGCTCAACGGCCGCGTTGAAACGCGCCACCACGTACGGGGTGGGCTGGGTGAACCAATACAGGACCCGCACCGGACGTTCGGTCATGCTGAGGCCGCCACGCTCGTGAGGTCCTGGTAGACCTCCAGGGTCTGCGTGGTTACCTCGTCCCAGGTCGGAATCTTCTGTCCGGGCGCACCCGGCTCGTCCCGGGCGCACCGTAGGGCGGCGGCCAGGACGGCCGGGCTGGCGTTCAGTGGCACCAGGGTGATCGCCCCTGCGGTGCGGTCGCGGATATCCCGGTGAGCCGGGATGTCTGAGGCGACCACCCGGGCTCCTGCGGCCAGCAATTCCAAGATGGTGACCGGCATGGCCTCGTTGGACGACATGGAGCAGAACACCTCGGCGCTGGCGTACCAGCGGTACAGCAGCATGGGGTCCACCCGGCCGAGGAACCGGACCTTCGCCCGTAGTCCGCGCTCGTCTGTGAGCGCTTCGAGGGCGCCCCGCTCGGGGCCGTCTCCGGTGACCACCAGGCGCAGATCGGGCGGTGTCAGCGCCATGGCCCCGATGACGCGGTCAATCTGCTTGTAGGACTGCAGGCGGCCGCCGGTGATGACCACTGCTCCTGCGTCGGGGAAAGGCTGGGCCGTGGTGATCCGCCCCAGGTCGGCGCCGTTGGGAATGATCGTGACCCGGGGCCGGGCCGCGCGGAAATGGGTCATGAAGAGATCAGCCTCGGCGCGGGACACGCAGATGATGCGTTGGGAACGGGCCACGATCCCGGCCCCTACGGCCCGGTACGGGACGTGAATGGCCTTGCGGAACAAGGAATGACCGGTGCCGTGGTAGTGCGGCGTGAAGATCAGGGGCGAGGCGCCCGCCAGAGCGGCGGCCAGGGGAGCGGAGGAATGGTATCCGTGCGCGTGCACCACGTCATAGCGATGCCTGCTTCGCACCAGCGCGGCCCACATTGCTGGGGACAGCCCGAAATGCTGGCTGGTCACTGGCACCTTGTACCGCCGGACTAGGACGCCGTCGCGAATTTCCTTATCGGGGAGGCCGGGGTCGTCGTGATGGGTGAGAACTTCCACGGTTTCCCCGCGGTCGGCCAGGCGCTTGGCGATCTCCTCGATGTGCGACTCAACGCCTCCAGCGAACGGGGCGTAGTGCGCTGAAACCATGGCGATTCTCATGAGAGCCGGACCCCCGCGCCAACGGGACAATCCCAGGCGGCCTGCAGGCCATCCAGCAGCGAGGTTCGCGGCGTCCAGCCCAGCAGCTTCTGGGCCCGCGCGGGATCAGCCAGCAGCATGGGCCGGTCCACCCGCCGGATCCGGCTCGGGTCGATGACTGGAGCCCCGCCGGCCAGAACCGAAGAGAATGCAGCCAGGGCCTTGACCACCTCATGACCGGTGTAGGCTCTTCCGCTCCCGATGTTCAGGGTCGCCGATCGCCCATCCCTGGTGTACCGGGCCAGCCGCAGCAGCGCATCAGCGACATCATCGACGAAGACGTAGTCCCTCCGGGAGAACAGGTTGCCCAGCCGTACCAGTTCTCCGGCCTTCAGCTGGCAGATGAGGCTGGGAATGAAATGAGCATTGGTCTCGCCTGGGCCAAAGACGTTGAAGAGCCGGGCGATGCCCACCGCTGTCCCGGTGCGGGCCGCGAAGCCGGCCGCCAGTTCCTCGGCCCAGCGCTTGGAGTGCCCGTAGACGTCGACCGGCCCGATGGAATCCTCCTGCTCGCGCAGGGGGCCGTCAGCCGGTGCGTAAACGGCGGCCGAGGAGGCCAGTACCAGGGAAGCCCGTAGGCCGAGCGTGGCCGTGGCGTCCAGCACGGCCCGCGTACCGTCCACGTTGACCTGCAGGCAGCGAGCCGGGTCGGCGTCACAGTCGGGGATGAAGTGCAGCGCGGCCAGGTGAAAGATGACCTGGGGCTGAAAGAACTCGAGGATCCGGCCCAGGCCGTTCCGGACATCCTCCTGGACCACCGTGACCTGGTCCCGGTCCGGCCCAAGGTTTTGCGGTGAGCCCCGGGACAGGTCGTCCACGACCACGACGTCGCACGACTCGGCTAGGAGACGGCGTATCAGCGCCGAGCCTACAAACCCGCAGCCGCCCGTAACCAGGCACCGCATCATGACTGCTCCTTTGACCATGTGAATGGGCTAACCAGGTGAACCGGCGTATTCGGGGTGTCGTTGCCGCCGCAGGAATTGCGGTGGGCCGCCAGGTCCAGCACGCACCAGAGCGCCCCGCCGGTCTGCGTGGCGAGCCAGGCCCAGCCCGCGCCGGCAATGCCCCACCGGTCCAGGGCCAGCACAGTGAGGGCGAGCCGGGAAACGGAGATGGCCCAGCAGATGGCCGCCGCGGTCCGGTAACGCTTGTGCACCCGCAGGACGCCGCGGTAAATCGTGACCACTGCGTCGGGGAACGCGGCCAGCGACAGCAGGACGAGAAGCGTGTACGCGTGCCCGGCATAGCCCGCGCCGAAGACGCGCAGGACCAGGTGGCCCGCGAAGATGGTGACGGCGGCGCCCAGGGCGATGAACGGAAGAATCATTTTCATCCCGGTTAGTGCCAGCGGCAGCGCACGGCCGGGACGGTGGCTGCCCTCAGCGAACGTGGACGTCCCGACGGCTGAGGCGAACACCGCATAGAAGCCGCCGATTTTCCAGGCCACGTAGAACCAGCCCGCGGCTTGCGGGGAGACCTGCAGCGCTACGAGGACCGGAATCGCGTAGAACGTCACCTGATCGCCCACACTGATCACGTAGTTTCCGGTGAGAGTTTCCCGCATCGACCAGATCTCTTGAGAGAAGCCGGTCAGGCACGGCCGGTATCCGTCCGTGCGGGCCAGCACCAGCAGGCAGCCCACGACGGTGGCCGCCAGCACAACGGACCAGGCGACGAGGATGCCGGTCGCCCCGAGTACCACGAATATTGGCAAGGCGACGACCGCCAGCTTGACGACGGCGAAGACGGTGCTGGCGCCGAGGAACCAGATCGCCCGACGTTCAGCCACCCAGACGGTCTCCAGCAGCTGGGAAGCCGTCGTGGCCACCACTGCGATGACGAAGGCCGCCACCCACCATCCG
Source organism: Actinomycetota bacterium (assembly GCA_030853115.1). Classification (GTDB taxonomy): domain Bacteria; phylum Actinomycetota; class Actinomycetes; order Streptosporangiales; family Streptosporangiaceae; genus Palsa-504. The sequence continues at coordinate 14,901 of JALYVS010000023.1, read as the reverse complement.
GTCCGGTACAGGAACGCCGAATGCCCGGTCTGGGATAGGACTGCCACGGTGACCAGTGCGGCCACCGCTGATGTGGCCGAGGTGAACACGAGGGGGGCGGTGACGGTGGCGGACCACTCCCGGGGCCGGCGCTTGCCGGGCAACTCGGCCAGCACGGCCATGGATCCGCCCAGGGCTCCCAGCAGGGAAGCGAAGGCCATGGCCGAGACGCCCGCGCCGGCTTCGCCGATGTCGGCCGCGGGATAGCGCTGGGCGGCCACGATCCAGAACACGTAGCCCAGCAGCGATGTCACGATCGTCGCCGCCATCAGGTACACCGAATTCATGATCAGCGGGTCGAGGGGACGGGCATGTCGCCCGGAATGGAGCCACGTCACTGCAGGATTCCGTCGAACACTTCGGAATATCTCCGGGCGGTGTCGGCCCAGGTGCCGGCGCCTTGGAACCGCCGCCCGACGAGCCCGGCGGCCTGGAGAATTCCGTCGGCCAGCGATGCCGGGCTGGCTGGATCGGCCAGCACCGCGCCCGGGTAACGGGCGGTTGCCTCGACTAGGCCGCCCACCTTCGTCGTCACCACCGGAACCCCCGCGGCCATCGCGATCTGAAGCGGTCCGGACGACGAAGACCGGTGATAGGGCAGCACGACGACGTCGGCGCCCGCGAAGTAACCGGCCGCCTCGGCATCGGTGACGTACCGGTTGACGAAGGTGATCTGATCCCGGTACGGCGAGGCCATGATCAGCTGACTAGGCCGGTCCCACCTCTGCCAGGTCTCACCAACGAGGGTGAGCCAGAACCTGGACCTGGCCGGGCCGAGAAGGTCCAGGGCCGCGATGAGGTCCTCCACCCCCTTGAACGGCCGGATGACGCCGAAATACAGGAGGTTGATCACACCAGGCGGAGCGGCCCGCAGTGGCGGTCGTGGCGGGAGGTAGTCGTAGCCGGCGTGCGGGACCAGCGCCATGTTCGCGTTCCTGCCGTATCGGCCTTCAACGAGGTCACGATCGAACTGCGAGTGGACCAGTTGCGCGGCCGAGAGCCGCAGCAAACTCCGGCCCAGCAGGTCCATATAGCGGGCGACGAAGGGAAGCCGGGCTTCGCCGACATCCTGGGCCTCATGAAATTCCACGATGACTTTGGCCCCGTACCGCCGGGCGACGATGGCCAGCACCAGGTAGGTGTGCAGCACGGCCCCGGTCCACCACTGCAGGACGAGGACCTGCGGCCGCTCCCGGCGCAGGAAGGCCACCGCCCGGGCCAGGGACCGGCCCCAGTACCAATCGACCCCGTCGACCCGCCGGATGCCTGGCGGTAGCCGCACATCGGTCAGAGCGTCCCCCACCCGGGCCCGGCCCGGATACAGGAACGCGGGCACCAGGTTGCGGATCAGCACGGCGGAGCACTGGTGACCCGCCGCGGTGAGCGCCTCGATCAGCGAATACGTGTAGTAGGTGATGCCGGACAGGAAACGGGTCCCCGGGCCAACCACGCAGACGCGTGTGGGTTCAACCACCGGAAGTCTCTTTTCGTTAGACGCCGGATGGGACCGGTGCGGGATCTGCCGCGGGCACGGCCGGACTCAGATTGCCGAACACGTAGCCGGTGACTCCGCTGATGAGGAGGCCGCGGTCGGTCTCCTCGACCTGTATCTCGCCGTCTCTCACGGTCACGCGGAGTGGGTGCGGTAGGCCCCAGACCCGGCGGGCGACGTAGGCGGATGCGGCGGACCCGGTGCCGCAAGCCCGGGTTTCGTCCTCCACTCCCGTCTCATAGGTGCGGATCCGGATCCTGTTCCCGTGCCGTTGCATAAAGTCGACGTGGAGACCCTCCGGATGATTCACCTGGCGGCATAGCTGCTGGTCGTATCGCAGCGCGGCCCCCGTGGTCCTTACGTCGACCGCGTCGAGGTCCTGCCGGTCATCAAGCAGCACGACGAGATGCGCCACCCCGGTGAACACGAAGTACTGGTCAGCCGCGACTCGCTGGAACTCCCGGCCGGCTCCGACCGAGACCCGGATTTTTCCGCCACGGGCGGAAACCCACTTCGGGCCATCGTCGGTCGCAATGATGTCCGCACCGGCCCGCAGGTAGCGCTGCTCGGTGCTGTAGCGGGTCACGCAGCGCAGCGCGTTGCCGCACATCGACGCGTTGGTGCCGTCCCGGTCGTAGTAGGTCATCCGGACCGGCCCGGCGGTGGTCCGGACGAAAGCGATTCCGTCCACCCGCATCGCCTGGAACGACTCGCATAGGTCGCGGGCGAGGTCACTTCCGATCTCGGAACCGGTCAGGCCACTGAGAGCCTCGTCCACGACGAGAATCACATTGCCATTGCCATGCATGATCGAAAAGGCCAGCCGCTCCACGAAGATCCCGGGCACGCCACGACGGCGAAGGCGGTCATAGTCGGCCTGTAGGGCCTGGCGGTCCGGATCCAGCATGTCCGGCTCCTTAACGGTGGCAGGCTTCACGTCCGCCCGGGAGAGCCCCCGGCTCACAAGGTGGGCAGTTGCCATTTCTCTCCGAGCTCACGGTCGAACGAGGCGGGCCTGAAGCGTTCAAGTCCGCCGCACGGGTAAGGAGTGAGTTCGCCGAATACGATCGATCCGCCGACGTCGTAAAGATCGACCCGGATGAAATCGAACGGCTGGCCTAGCTGCTGGGCAATGGCCAGCATGCGGTCCAGGTCCGGTGGCGGCGGAGCGACCGGGGCGATACCTTGCGGCCCGTAGAGCACGTCCAGGGGTGACCAGTCAGGCCGGTACAGTCGTTGCTGATTTCCGTCATACCGGTTGACCATCTCGATGATTTCCGGATTACCGCCGAAAACGAAAATCTTATAATCAGAAGGTGGTGATCCCGGTGGCCCTAGCAATTCCTCGGCCAGGAACGCCGGCCGCGCCGTGGCGTAGGCCCATTCGTGCATAGTGTGTGACTCAAATGGATCGAGCCAAGTCGCCGTGACCTTCGCGAGCTCCTGGTGATTGGCCTGCCCGTGACCGAAGTAAATCAGCCCTGAGCGGTGGTTTGGCTTGAGCACCCAGTGCTCAGGCAACTTAGCTGACCACAGATCCCTGATGTCTGAACCAGACCAGATAGTACGCGGAACGTGCAGAGAATCGCATCCCGCCTGGCGGGCGTATTCTTTCATAGCCAGTTTGTCGCAGGTCCATTCGAGCAGCGGCCTGCGGTCGTTCAGGATCCGCCAGTTGACCTTGTCGCTGAAGGTCACCGGTCTGCTGAAGTGCGCGAGCTTGCGATTGTAATATCCGAACAGCAGTCGTCGCTCCAGGCCGGCCGGCAAGCGGTAAACCACCGACCGGGCCGCACGGCGCAGGCTACGGGTAATGGGCGTCATTCCACGACCCGTACACTTTGCTTCGGCTCCGTTTTGTGAAGCGGCGCGAATTTTCCCGGTGCCAGGGCGGATGTGAATTCCTCATGCGCGGCGACACCGGAAAAGTTGCCCGGCGGGGCGGTCAGACCTCTTGAGCCGGGCATCTCTGCGGCCGTATGGCGAATCCGGCGCTCGGTGAAGATCGCCCGCAGTACCCGCAGGCCATCACTGAACGCCGTGAGGTTGCTGACGCCATGGATACGGGAGTGCTCGAAGCTGGGTACCTCCGCGACGGCGAGACGGGCCAGCGTGACGCGGATGGCGATCAGGGTTTCAACTTCAAAACCGTCGCCCCACAGCCGTTCCTTACTGTCCCGGGGAGGCTGCGCGGCCGAATCCAGCCTCAGCACCGGCAGGTGCCGCTGCCAGAAGACGTTGAAGCCATAGCAAAGATCCGAATAAGCCGTGCCGTAGACCCGGTTCACGATGGCCATGAGCAGACGATTGCCCAGGGCGCGCAAGCGGGTGATGTCGGTGCTGCCGCCGCCGGGGGCGAACCGGGTGCCTTTGGCAAAATCAGCGCCGTCCAGAAGAGCCTGGACGAAGAAAGGAATCTCGCCGGCGTCAGCTGATCCGTCCGCGTCGAGCATGACAATAATCTGGCCGGTAGCGACCCTAAAACCGCAGGCAAGCGCGTTACCTTTGCCGCAGCGATTTTGCATGACAATCCGGGCATCTGGTCTCAGCCGACGGGCAACCTCGCAGGTATCGTCGGCCGAATGGCCATCCACGATGATGAGCTCATGGATGCCGCCGGGGAGGTGAGCAAATACATAGGGAAGATTCCGGGCCTCATTCAAGGTCGGAATGACCACAGAAACACTTGGCCAGGACATCGGCAATCGTACGTGACTGGTCACGCTTCTCCTTCCGTGCGCATGCTGAATGAACGATCAGCGCAGCGTGATGAAGGCATGCTGAACTAGGTGCAGGTCTTAAGATGCATCTTTATTAATTGTCATAGGAAAATCGGCCGATGGTCCGCTGAATGAGCGGCCCGGCCTGCTAGGTAACGCTGGCGAATCTCCACAAAATAACAGCGGCGACCCTTTGCCTGCGTCCCTGTTGCTGGGTGTGGTGCTTGCAACCATGATGATCGAGTGTGCTCCGGCGCACATGAACCCCGTCCGTTTTTGTCACCTAGCTAGACGCCGGTTGGTGGAGTTAGGTTGCGACAAAGCTGGATAAAATAATGACAGTCCGGTAGCCAGCGCAAACTCCGCAAAAATGGGCACCGGTAGTGCGGGATCGGCCTCGGGCTGACCCGCCGGGCAGCAATATCACCCCGGATGACGGGCCGGTGGCCGTCGCGCCAGGTTAACTGCCGGCTTGGCGGAGGAGCTGGTTCAGGGCGGTCAGTTGATCGGGGGAAAGCTGGCCGAGGGTGCTGGCGAGGACGCCGGCCATGACGCGGGCGCCGGTGTCGCGGGCGTGCAATCCGGCTGGGGTGAGCTGGTGGCGTGCGGGCCGTCCCGGGCCCTGCACGCGTTCGATCAGGCCGCGAGCAATCATGCGCCGGGCCAGCGCGCCCATCGACTGGTCGGTCTGGAAGGTCAGCTCCGCGATTGCGTGCAGGGAGGCATCGGGTTGCTTGGCCAGGTGCCGCAGGACGTCCCATTGGACTAGGGACAGGCCCACGCCGGCCAGCCTCCGGTTGGCCTCGCGGTGGTGGCGCCACTGCAGTTGCTTGAGCGCCAGCCCGACTTCCTCCAGCCGCGGCACCCGGGAGTCACCTGGACCGGCCGGCGCCAGCTCAGCGGACACTACCGAGGCGAGCGTGCGGGGCTGGTCAGGCACCCATTGATTCTATCCGGGCCACGAAAGTTGCATTGCCTAGCTAGTTAAGTTAGCTTACATAAATATGTTTAGTAAGCGTGCGGCCGGGCTCGGCTGAACCACCCCCGGCGGTTGGCGGTCCCTCCGCTGGCCTGGACCGCGGAGCTGACACCAGCCATCACCATCACCTCACCCAGGAGGCACTTATGTGGGAAACCGACTACACCCGCGACACCGACCGCGCCCCCGACACCGTCTGGCGCGCCCTGCGCGCTCTGCAGACCGGTCAGGTCCCGCTGTCCAACGGCGACCGGCGCCACCTGACCGGCCAGTTCGCCGTCGGCGGCACCGTTACCGTCTCCGCCGCCGGCGTGGGCACGCTGGAATCGACCATCACCGAGCTCACCGAGGGCCAGCTGCTGGCCGAGCAGACCCGCTTCGGCGAGCTGATCCTGCTGCTGCGCCACACCCTGCACCCGCTGGACGGCGGCGGCACCCGCATCACCCGCCAGCTCCAGATCAACGGCGACAAAGCCGACATCGAGGGCCCCGTCGCCGGGCCGCGGATCAGTGAAGACTACCCCGAAGCCCTCCAGGAAATCATCGCCCTCGCTCACACCAGCCCGCCGTGACCCCACGCCCAGCCAGACAGCCCCAGGCCCGCCAGCCGACATAGGACAAGGGAGAATCTCAGGGGGTCAGCCGGTGCGGCGCAGTATGGCCGCGTGCTCCTCCGGGGGGAGGTCATCACCGGCTTGCAGCAGGCTGGGCAGCAGTTCGGCTTCGGTGGTGAGGGCACGAAATGACCGGCCGATGGTCACCGTGTGCTGCGGCCGCCGGATGACTTCGATGCGATCCCCGGCCTTGATCTCGCCCGGGACGACCACTCGCAGGTAGGTTCCGGTAGCGCCGCGGGCGGTGAACCTTTTCACCCACTTCGGCTCGCCCATCCGGTGCGCGAACGTCGCGCACGGGATGCGCGGCGAGGTGGCCTGCAGCACTACGGTGCCGCCGATCTGCCAGCGTTCCCCTACCAGCGTGCTCGTCAGGTCAAGGCCCCTGGTCGTCAGGTTCTCCCCGAACTGGCCGGCGGCCAGCTCGTACCCCAGTTCCCGCTCCCACCAGTCCAGGTCCTCACGGGCGTAGGCGTAAACAGCCTGGTCCGTGCCGCCGTGATGCTCGGTGGTACAGACGATGTCACCGGCGAGCCCGTTCGGCCGCGGGTGGCCGCGCCGCTTGGGCCCCGGATCGGAAACCGGTACCGGCCAGCTGACCGGGTGCTTGCCGATTCCGGTCCTGCCGGTGTCATGCGGCGTGGGCAAGGTCTGGGCCGCGAGGTTGACCGACAGCAGCACGCCACTGCGGGATGTATCCACGAGCCGAGCCTAGAGCCGCCGCCTCGCCGCAGGCCACGCATTAATCGCGGCACCGGCCCCATGCTGCCCGCCACGCGCTCACCTGAGGGCGCCGATCCGGCGCTCGGTTCGCTCGCACGTGGGAACCCAGGTCGCGCTGCGTAATGATCGCATCATCGTCCCATGCACAGCACTTGTGACCGGTCACCACCTGCTACGGTGACGCCTGCTACTGCAACCCGCAATGGCTTCACGGGAGATGCTGATGTCCGACACCACCTGCCACATGTCGATCTCGCTCGACGGCTTCGTAGCCGGGCCCGGGCAGGGCCGGGACAATCCGCTGGGCCAGCGCGGCGGCGAGCTGCACGGCTGGCATATCGGCGACCCGCGCGCGACCGAAGCTGACAAGACAGCCACCGGATGGCTCATGCGCCCTCGCGGCGCCTACGTCATGGGCCGGAACATGTTCGGGCCGGTCCGGGGGGAGTGGAACGAGGCGTGGGACGGATGGTGGGGATCCGAGCCGCCCTACCACGCCCCGGTCTTCGTGCTCACTCACTACGCCCGCGAACCGGTCGAGATGGAGGGCGGGACCACCTTCCACTTCGTCACCGCGGGCTTCGACGCCGCCTACACGCAGGCGCTCGAAACGGCCGGCGGCAAAGGCGTGGACATCGCTGGCGGCGCTTCGACAGTCCGTCAGGCACTCAACGCGGGCGTGATCGATGAACTCACCCTGGACATCGCACCCGTCCTGCTCGGCCGCGGCGAGCGCATGTTCGACGGCGTCGAGACCTTCGGCTTCGAGCCCGTCGAGGTGCTCCATTCACCGCTAACCACTCATATCCGTTACCGCAGAGGCATCGCCGGCTGAGCAGCAACTGCCCTTCGCGCGTCTTAATTGAGGATGCCCCTACGGCATGCACCGAGCGGTAATTCCGGGCCAGGCGAATGCGAAGGTCTGGATGCCTGGCGCTGCATCACGACCTGCCTCGCCTAAAGGGTTTACCGCCGGGCACGAAGAGCGGCTGCTGCGTACGGCGCGGGGTGCTTGGAAACGCAGCTACATCCGCGATCATCTGGCTGCTGTGCCTCCCCGCATCGAAGGCGGCCTGCAGAACTGGTCGCTCGCCCAGCGGCCCGGCGCGGTGAGCGCGATCCACAGCGGATTGCTGATGACCACCAGGAGCAGGGAGGCTCGCGCTGGCAGGGGCACCGCCACCGCGCCCGCCGGCCGGTCACCGTGACCGGCAGCGGCCTCCCGCCCGGCAGCGGCCTCCTGGCGTATCCACCGCATCACGTACCGGTTCACCAGCTCCCCTGCCACGAGGATCACCGGCGAGAAAATGATGGTCAGCGGCCACACGGCAAGGGAGATGGCGGCCAGGGTGACCGGCCATGCACGCCTCATCCATCCATAGTAAGACCGCGCTGGCTACCGGCGAGAAAGATGGTGAACAGCCTCCCGAAGGAGGGGTCCCCAGACGTCACCGGCGATGAGGCGGCGGGCGGTGTAATGGGTGATGTGCCGGTAATTCGGTGGCCGGGCGTCGGCAGACCGTCCAGAATGAATGAATGCCCGTTATTCCGCCGAAGCTGCGGCTTGGCTCCATGGTGCGGGTCGGCGGCACGGTGGAGGTCCGGGCTGAGCGCTCCGCGCCGCGGCTGACGGTCACCAGCCACTGATGGCCGGCCATGCTCAAGGGATGAGCGGGGCCAGGCCGCCTGCCGAGCCTCCGGAGGATTACGCCGACTTGGTCGTCCTGGAGCGGGACCGGCTCAGTGAGCTGCTCGCCGGACTGCATGCGCCGGACTGGGAGCGGCCCTCGCCGTGCCCGGGATGGAGCGTCCTGGACCTGTGCTGCCACCTGCTCGGCGACGACCTCGGGCTGCTGGCCCGGCACCGCGACGGCTACTACGGCACGCCGGGCCCCGGCGGCACCCCGGAAAGTGAGTTCGTGGCCTGGCTCGATGAGCTGCAGGCCGAATGGGTCCGGGCTGCCCGCCGGCTCAGCCCCCGGCTGGTCACCGAGCTGCTGCGGTGGGCTGGCCCGCAGATCACCGGGACCTTCCGCCGCGAGGACCCGCGGGCCCGCACCGGCTTGGTGTCGTGGGCCGGGCCCGGCCCGGTGCCGGCCTGGCTGGACCAGGCGCGCGAGCTGTCGGAGTACTGGATCCACCGCCAGCAGATCCTCCAGTCGCTGGGGCGCCCCAGCGACCTGCGCGCCGACCTGGCCAGGCCAGTCCTTGACGGGCTCCGCTGGGCCTACCCCTACCGCCTCGCCCGCGTCCCGGCGCGGCCCGGCGACACCGTGACGATCGCTATCAGCGGCCCGGTCCACCAGACCTGGCAGCTGGTCGCGGGCACGGCCGGATGGGCCTACCGTGACCAGCCCGGCCCGCGCGCCGTCGCCCGCCTGACCATGAGCACAGAGCAGGCGTGGCGGCTGCTGACCAGCAACCTGCCAGCCGCCGGGCAAGCGGACCTCGCCCTATCGGGCGACGAAACGATCACCGGCATCTTGCTGCGGACCCGGGCGATCATCGGCACGCCCAGATGGGGCATGACCCCGGTGCCCGCCAAGCGCGAGAATAGATGATCTGGACTCCGCCACGCCGCGCATCCCGCCCTCGCGGGTGAGCTGTGTGACCTGGTGGCGAGTGGCCGGTACCGGTGCCCGGTGACCTGCGGCGGCGGCCGGCACTTGCGCCCGGAGTGCGATGCCGGTGACTGACTTGCTGCTTCGAAGGGCACGCTATTACCAGCGCTGAATCCCGAGCATGGCAACATCGCCGGCGGACGCCGTCGTAAGCGGGGTATTAGCCCCAACCAGTGGAGGTGCCGGATGGCCGAACTCACATCGCCAGAGGGAATTGTGCTGGCCCATTTCATCGTCTCAGACGACGTCGAGCGCTCTCGGCGCTTCTACACCGAAGTACTCGGCGGCAAGGTGATCTTCTCCGGAGACGTGACCTATGTCGCATTGGCCAACAGCTGGATCATCATCAATGTCGGCGGTGGCCCGACTGACGACAAGCCGTCAGTCACCCTGGAGACGCCACGCAATCCCGATCGGACTAGCAGCTTTCTCAATATCCGGGTCAAAGACGTTCACGCCGTGTATGCCGAGTGGAGCGCCCGGGGCGCTCAGTCCTGACGCCGCCGAAGCAGCACCAGTACGAGATCCGCTGCTACCTCCGCGATCCCGACGGCCATCTGATCGAAGTGGGTCAAACCACGGACCCGGAAGGGGACTGGTCATACTGGCCGTTGAGTACGTCCGGCGGGGAGTCGGAGTGAATGCCGAGGTCACCCGCGAGAGCCTCCGCAGGAGGTGGTAGCCGGGTGGCTGCCGATCCGGCTCGCTGGCCACGACGGCAGGCTCCGGGCCCGGCACCGGGCTCGGTGAGCATGCTGGAACTGCGTCAGGTGTCCCGCCAGCACGCGCCGCGTGTCCTCAGAAGATCAAGGGGATCAGCATTCTCGTGGATTGCTGGTACTCCGGATAGGCACGGGGGAAAAGCCCGGTCATATTGCGCTCCTCCACGAAGGCGCTGTAGATGAAGTACCCGCCGATCAGGGCCACCGGGATCAGCCACCAGAGGCTGACGGCGATCGCCGAGCCGATCATCGCCAGCAAGATGCCGGTGTAAATCGGGTGCCGGATCGTCCGGTACGGGCCGGATGTGACCAGCTCGGGGTCATCCTTCGTGGACGTCGGCATTCCCCAGTTCCGGCCGAGGTAGATCCGTGCCCAGACGGCCAGTCCCAGGCCGAGGACCCAGATGGCGAGGCCGACGCCCCACAGGACCGGGTCTGTCGCATATCCGACGCCGTGCCCGTTCAGCACCCGCAGCCGGACCAGGAGCACGACGACCAGGATGAGCACCACCCGGACGCCCGCGAAGCGCGCCCAGTTGCCCCGTCCCCGTTGTCCCCGCTTGGCCCCGGTGGATGCGGCGAACCAGCCCACCCAGAAGATGACCCAGCCCACGCCGGTCACGATGTCCACCACTCGCATCGCATACCCCTCCGTTCGCTACTGGGCCCGCAGCCTGATCAGGCCAGTCCCGTGCCCGGTCCCCCCCTCATAGACCACGCCTCTGGTCTTCACGCCGCGCCGTCCCGGTCGCGCAGCGGGAGGGCGAAGTCGCTGCCGCCGCGCCTGCTGGCGTCAGTCGCGGGCGCGGTGGTAGCCAGGAGGGTAACGCGCAGGGGCAGGTCACTGGGCTGCCGCTGCTGCTCGGCCTGCCAGGCCGCGAACGAGTCCGAGACGAGCTGCGACTGCACCGCCGCCATCGCGTCCTGGCCCAGGTGAATGTAGGCCTCCTGGTGCGCGGGCTCGGTGCGCAGGGTGAGTCCGGGGAAACTGCCGGCGAGATGGCCGGCCAGGTCCTGCGGCACCGGCCAGCAGAACTCCACCGGGCCGTCGCTGTCCTGGTTCACCTCCCCGTAGTAGATCAGGAACGCGGCCCCAGCGACGTCGTCTACCCGCGGCGGCGGCTGGGCCTTGAGCATGCCGATGACCTCCTTGCCCAGGTCCCAGACTTCCTGCTCACTGCTGGCATGCCGCAGCAGGCAGAGCAGGCTGCGGGCGGGGATATCGCGGACCTTGACCTCGTACATGACGTTCCTCTTTCCAGCCAGGCGGTCTACGAGGTAGCCGGCCAGGTCCCGGCGGGCAGCATGACCGGCTTCAGCCCCTGACCAGTAAGCGCCGACTTGCGCCGCAGCGGCCTCCGGCTCCAGGCTGAGGATCAGCTGGATCTGCGCCAGCGGCACTCCGATCTGGCGCAACGACGCGACCAGCCGGGCGTTGTCCAGCTGAACGGCGGCATACCAGCGGTAACCAGAGTCCGGATCGACCTGGGCGGGCGGCAGCAATCCCAGCTCGTCGTACAGGCGCAGCGCCTTCGGCGAGAGGCGGGACAGCCGGGCGAACTCACCGATGCTCATCAGGTCCACGGACGGCTCCCTCGTGCCAGGCCGACGCCCGGCTCCCCAGACTGTGCGGCTTCCCCCAGGGTCAAGGTCAAATTAGCGGTCTGCCGCCCTGCCGCTCACCCAGGCCGAGCTGCGGCACTGGCTGTGCTGCACCTCGGGCAGCTCGCGGCCACGGCCTGGATCAGCGTGCGTCGCGGCCGGGGTGCCGGTCAAGGTGCCGGGATCGGGTCTTGGTCGTGGCGCAGCTGCTCTGGCGTCATGTCGAAAGACTTCTGCACGTTCTCGTTGCGTGCTCCGAGGCCGTCGGTGGCCTTCTTGCTCCACGGCGCCTCGATCAGGCTCTTCGTCTCCTCGATCATCGAGGCGGGCTCGAGGTTGCGGTAGCTGTCGATCTCGCCGGCCGCCAGGGCGGTCAGCGTCGCGTATACCGGCTCGGGGTTGAACTGCGCGCGCGGGAACGCGAGCTTGGAGTAGTCGTAAAGCCGCTGCGCCGGGTCGTCGTCCCAACTCTCCCAGGTTTGGAAGATGCGGTCGTTGAACCCGGTGAGGAACGGTCCGGGGTTCATGGTCGCCACTTCGACGCCAAACTCCTGCAGCTCGTCCTTCATGCTCTCGGCAATGGCTTCGAGGGCGTGCTTGGAGGCGGAGTAGAGGCCGGTGAAAGGGTTGACGTTGAGTCCCTCGCGTGACGACACCCAGATGATGCGCCCGCGGCCGCGCTTGGCCATCTGCTTGGCGATGCCCTGGGTCAGCAACAGCGGCCCGGTGACGTTGACCTCGAACTGGTGCCGAATGTTCCAGGCCGGGATGTCGACCGTGGAGCCGCCCTCGCCGACGCCGGCATTGTTGACCAGAATTTCCACGCCCCAGTCCAGGGCCTTGCGGCGGTCGCCCTCGTTGGTTACGTTGAGCTTCTCGACCTGCAGGGTCACCCCGCGTTCGCCGGCCTGCCTCTTCAGGGTCTGGACCTGGCCGTAGACCTCGACCGCGGCGATGATGTCGAAACCCTTCTCGGCGAGCCGCATCGCGACCTCGTAGCCGAACCCGGTTCCGGCTCCGGTAATCAGCACCTTTTTCGGACTTGCGGAGCTCATAGTCGCTTCGTTCCTCTCATTGGGGACGACAGTGGCGGTTCCCGGGGGTGGCATCGAGCGGTCAGGCATCAGCTACCTACACTGTCGACGCACTGAGTCGTCAGACGACCCGGTCCGTGACGCTGAGTCCTACGACAGCTGGGCGAGCAGTGCCTCTGCGACGGGGCCTGCCGAATTCGGGTTCTGCCCGGTGATGAGCTTGCCGTCCTCGACGACGTGGGGCTGCCAGTCGCCCGCCCGCGAGTAGTCACCGCCCAGGCGCTTGAGCTCGTCCTCGAGCAGGAACGGAACGGCGTCAGTGCGCTTGACCGCGGCTTCCTCCGTGTTGGCGAACCCAGTGACGCGCTTACCGCGGACGAGGGGCTGGCTTGAGCTGTCGGTGACGTGCCTGAGGACCGCGGGCCCGTGGCATGTCGACGCAACAGGCTTCCCGGCCCGCCAGAACGCCTCGATCAGGTGGATGGACACCTGGTCTTCGGCGAGGTCCCACATAGGCCCGTGACCGCCGGCGTAAAAGACGCCGTCGAAGTCCTCGGCCGTAACTGAGTCCAGGCGCACCGAGCGGGCGAGCACGGACCGCGCCGCACTGTCGCCGTCGAACCTGCGCGTGTCGTCAGTTGTGTACTCCGGCCAGTTGCTCATGGGGTCCACGGGCGGGGGACCGCCCGCGGGTGACGCGACGACGACCTCCGCGCCCGCGTCGGTGAACCGGTAGTAGGGCGCGGCCATCTCCTCGTACCAGTAGCCAGTCTTCTCGCCAGTGTCACCGAGTTGGTCGTGAGATGTGAGGATCAGCAGGATTTTCACGGAGCGCTCCTTCGGGTAAAGCCGGGCATGGGTCCTGAGATCTGAGCTCTCAGGTTCTAGTAGACCGGTCGACTTTCAACAGCGTAACAGAAATGAATCTGGGCCCGGCACCTGATGGCCTGCTCGACCGGAAGTTGCACCAAGTGGAGCCCGACCCACCCCGTTACGTCGAACACGACCATAGTTTGTAAGTCTGAGGGTTGCCTGAGGTCAGGGTCCTACCGTTATCGGGATGATTTCAGGTGCTAGTCAACCGGACCAATCTAGGTCGCAGGCGGCCTAGGGTTCAGTAAGCAGGACAGCAACTAAGATTGGGCCATGACGCCTCCCGCCGTGCCGCAGAACGCGCGCCAGGCGTTGCTCGACGCGGCCAAGCGCATCATGGCGCACACCGGGTTCCGGGCCGTCGGCCTTAACGAGGTGCTGTCGCAGGCAGGAGTCCCGAAGGGTTCCTTCTACCATTACTTCAGCTCGAAAGACGCGTTCGGCGAGGCAATCATGCAGGACTACTTCGTCAGCTACCTGGCGAATATGGATGGCATTTTCGCCGACCCTGCTGCGCCCGCCGCGGAACGGCTCCTGCGCTACTTCGAAGAGTTCCGCGCGCGGCAAAGCGCCGACGACTTCCAATCCGGCTGCCTAGTCGTCACGCTCGGCCCCGAAGCCGCCAACTTGACCGGGCCCATGCGCGGCGAGCTGAATTCTGGCGTCAGCCAGATCATTGACCGGCTTGAGCACCTCATCACCGCAGGTGTCGCCGATAAGTCAATGTCGTCGGCAGACCCGCGATCGTCCGCCGAGACCCTGTACGAGATGTGGGTCGGCGCCAGCATCATGGCCAAGATCAACCGCAACCCGGCCACGTTTGACACCACAATGACGGCAACCAGGCAGCACCTGAAGATGGCCAGCGCCGTCGGTAGACAACCGGTTTAATCCTCGGGGACATGCGGGCCGACGCGGCCCGGCTGGTGCGCGGCGAGCGGAAACGGCGCCTGAGAATCCAGGTGACCTGGCCCTGGGCTGAGGCGATAACGACCTCGTGGCAGCGCATCGGCGCGCTCCCGCAAGCCCCCTGAATAGAGCGGACCATCCCCGCGGCCAAGGAAGGGAACCCGGGACCCGTGGCGCCCCGGCCATCCGGCCCGCCAGCTGGGCCACTGTCATAACCCGGTACTTAAATCCGTGTTCAGAACGCGGCCTGGACACCGCTAAGCGCAGCCACCAACTCCGATGAAAGATCAAATTCAGCCGGGCGAACTCCTCCCGGTACGGGCTGACGGCCGGCGTGATCACCGGCGATTCCCACCGCGGCCAGGAGATCGCCCGGCGGCTCGAATCGGGCATCGTGCACGTCAACGACCAGACGGTCAACGATGAACCGCAGATGCCCTTTGGCGGCGTCAAGGACAGCGGATGGGGCCGCTTCGGCATGGGGTTCTCCTCGGAGGAATTTACCGAGTGGCAGTGGGTCACCACCCGCAGCGATCCCCGTTCCTATCCCTTCTGATCCTCCCGCCGCCAACC
>JALYVS010000662.1 GCA_030853115.1 Actinomycetota bacterium | reverse complement strand
GTTCTATGCGGTGCCGAGTCTCTGAGGTGCCAGCTCAGGGAGCGGGGAGCCCAGGTTGTTTGGGGCGAGTCCGGTGGTGATCTGCTGGTAGCGCTTGTGGTGAGCGCGAGCCCGTCAGCTAACTCCGTAGGCGTCAGGCGACCATTTTGCTGCTCAGCCCACTGAGTGCCGCGTGTCCAGATCCAGCGTTTCCGCCCGACTTTCAGCTTGCTTCAGCGGGACGAGGGCCGATGGCATGGACGGTTTCGGCCATGGATCTTCTCGCTGTCGGCGTCGCGGATTGAACCTGGGTTTGGTGGCGCTGCTGGCTTGGCTGAGCAGCTGGGCCGTCCCCGTCAGCGCCGTTGGCGCGCCGGTCACCAAGGTGCTGCACTACCACGGCTACAGTCTCACGGTCCCGGCGAGCTGGCCGGTCTATCGCCTCGCAGAGGACCGGATGGTCTGCGTCCGCTTTGATCGGCACGCCGTGTACCTCGGCCAGCCGAGCGCTGATCAGCGCTGTCCGGCGCATGCCGCTGGTCGCACGGAAGCAATTCTCATCGAGCCGCTGCTGTCGCACGCCAGCCGCGCGGGCGCCGCGACCGGCCGGGTGCTGCCGCCGGCGAGCACCGCGGGCGCGGTTGTCGGACCGGGTTCCTCAGCGCAGCTCGTCAACCTCGCGCGTGGCGTGGTCGTGACCGCGACCTGGAGCCATCACCCCGCGGTCATCGAGCGTGCCTTGGGCGTAGGTTCGCTCGGCGCCGTCGTGGCGGCCTCGAGGCAACGCCGTTCCCCGTCCGCCGCGGCGGCCATCCGCTCGGCTCGCCCTGTCGCCGGACTCCGGCCGGCGCGCGCTTTCTCAGGCCCGGGGGGCGTCTATACGGGCTTGGGGTTTGACGCCTGCTCAGCCCCCAGCACGTCTGAGATGTCGGCCTGGAGCTCATCGCCCTACCGCGCCATCGGCGTCTACATCGGGGGCGCCAACATGGCCTGCTCACAGGCCAACCTGACCTCGAACTGGGCGAGTCAGCAATCCGCCGCCGGCTGGCACCTGATCCCCATCTACGTCGGCCTGCAGGCCCCGTCTAACTCCTGTGGTTGCGCCTCGATCTCCCCCGCCAGCGCCACGACCCAGGGGGCCGCCGCCGCCCGCGACGCCGTGACGCAGGCGCAAACGATTGGCTTGGGCGCGGGTAATCCGCTGTACTTCGACATGGAGGGATACACCCCGGGAACAGGCGACAGCCCGACCGTGCTGGCGTTTCTTGCCGCCTGGACGGAGCAGCTGCACACCAACGGCTATCAGTCCGGTATCTACAGCAGCGCCGACTCAGGGATCACGGATCTCGTCTCCAGGCTCGGCAGCGCCTACCAGGAGCCCGATGACATCTGGATCGCCAACTGGAACGGCGCCAAAAGCACCGCTGACCCGAACGTGCCGAGCGGAGACTGGCCGGCCCATCAACGCCTGCACCAGTACCAAGGCGGTCACAACGAGACCTACCACGGCGTCACGATCAACATCGACGGTGACTACCTCGACGGTGCGACCGCCGCGGCGGGCAGCGGCGTCAGTCGCGCTGTCGCCTCCTCGCTCACCCTCTCGGTCTCTCCCGCCGCAAACGGTGCGATCGACCTCTACCCGAGCTGGGGCGCAGCCGCCGGCGTCAGCGCCTGGCAGGTGATCGCCGGATCGACACCGAGCTCGCTCGCGCCGGCGGCCAAGCCGGTGAGCGCGAGCCCACGGACGCCGATCGTGATCTACAGCGCTTTCGCGTATTTCGCGGTCCGGGCGCTCGGATCCGCGGGACAGACCCTGGGCGTCTCTGCGCCGGTAGCCACTCCCGCGCACGTGGCGATCTTCGGCCAGAGCGCGTTCGTGCCCCGGCGCGGCATGGCAGGGCTGCCGGTCGGATGCTTTAGCGCCACCCCCTGCCATGTGACTACGACGATCATCGCGGGCAAGACCACACTGGCCAGAACGGGTCCTGAGCGCATCCCGATCGGAGGGGGCCTGGCGTACTTCAACCTGTCGCCGATCGCGCGCACGATGCTTATCCGGGGTAGCCACCACCGGCTGGCGGTCAAGATCACCGTGCGCGACGTCTCGGGTGCGAGCGCCGCCCGCCGGCTGAACCTGATCCCGTTCGTGACCTCGGGCCCCGGACCCCGCCGCAGCGTCACCCAGGCCTCCGCCCTGCGGATCATCGGCACGACCGAGTTCGTCTCCACCAACGGGCACGGCGGCATCCTGGCCGGCTGCTTGGCCAGCACCCCCTGCCACGCCAGCACCACGATCATTGCCGCTGGCCAGATCATCGCTCACACCGGCCCGGAAGCCCTCGGCGTCAACGAGCTCGGCTACCTGGCCTTCGCGCTGACCGCCGCCGGTCACAGGATGCTCACCCACACCCACGGCAATCAGCTGCCGGCGAAGGTCACAGTCACCACCGCCGGCACGACCGCCACCGCCCAGATCGCGCTCGCGGCATTCAGCTAAACCGTCACGCTCAACAGAAGGCAAAGCCAGGCGCGGGAGCAGACGACGGATGACCAGGGCGGCAACGCGCGTTGGTCCGCCCACG
>JALYVS010000661.1 GCA_030853115.1 Actinomycetota bacterium | reverse complement strand
GATCGGGTTGGTCGTGCGCAGGTGGATCCAGTGCTCGGCCGGGTAGTCGTAGAACGCGAGCAGCTCGTCCTCACCATCGGTGATCTTGGCCACGGCCTTGGGGAACTTCGCGCCGTAGGCGGCGGCGGAGGCCTTCACCGCCTTGCGGGCGTGCTTCTTGTCTTCGGCGTTCCAGATCTCGGCCAGCGCCTTCTTCGCGCCGGGGTGCGCGGACTTGGGCAGCGCGCCGAGCACGTTAGCGATTTTATGGAAGCGTAAATATTCAAAGTGGTGCTTCGGGCGTGGCCGATACGCTTTCTTGTCCTGCGGCTGCGGCAAGTACCGCCGCCGCGCTGGAGTAGCGGGTCCCGGAATGGCTGATGGTGCATTGTTCCTGGTCTAGTAGCGGGCGGACCCAGGCGCTGGCGTTGCCGATGGTGCGTCGGCTGACCTCGAACAGTTCGGCCACGATCTCCCAGGTGCAGATCTTGCGCAGGCCGAGGATGACGGCGAGGACGCGGTCGGCATCGGTGATCTTTTCGCAGAAGATGCCTCCTCGGGCTCCGCTGTGCCGGTCCCCGCCCCGCCGGCGGTGGTTGCGTCGCTGGGCCTGGGCGGCTTGCTGCGTTGCCAGCCGCTCGATGAGCTTCGCCAGCGCCGGCCGGCTCATCCCGGTCAGCACCGGGTTGCCCAGGGTCGCTAGCCGATCTGGCCGGCTCGGGACGGTGTCGCTTGCCAGGAAGTCCCGCAGCGCTGCCGCGCTGGTGAAACGCAGGACAGCGGGCTCGATACGGTGCCTGCGCTCGGCCAGGACCTTGCCGGTCTCGGTGATCGCCTCGGCGATCGGTCCGGTGCTGACTTCCAGCATCTCGGACAGCACGAGCTGAGAGCAGGTCTGCCGCAGATAGACAATCGCGATCAGAGCCCTGTCGGCACTGGTGAACATGGGCCGGCCGTGCTTGCCCTTGGCCTGGCGGCGGGGGCCGCCGCGTCGTGCGAAGTGGCGTTGTTCGAAGCGGGCGTCTTGCAGCGGGGCCAGCTCGGCGGCCAGCTCTTCCATCTCGCGGCGAGTCATACCGGTCAGCCGGGGATCGGCCAGGTCGTGCAGGGCCGCGGCGCGGGCGCGCTGCCGGTGGCCAGGTCCGGCGGCCGCCTGCCTGTCCTGTTCGACGGCGTGGATGGTGTAGTTCCAGGTTCCCCGCTCGACGTGGGGCGCGATCGGCAGCGCATTCAGGCGTTCGGTGCTGACCGACACGCCCAGCGGGTAGGTACTGGTGTCAAGGGCGGCTTCCACGCGCAGCCCGGTATGGGTGCGGGTGGCGGCGATCAGGTTGACGACCACTTCGTGGCTGAGCAGGGGTCGCCCGCGCCAGTTCATCGTGATGTGAGAGAACAATCGGTGCTCTATCTTGTTCCACTTGCTGGTCCCCGGGGGGAAATGGCAGACCGTTATCGCCAGGCCCGTCTCGGCGGCGAAGTCCGCAAGCTCGGCCTTCCACAACCGGTAGCGGCAGCTGTTGGAGCCGCCGGCGTCGGCGGTGACCAGCAGCCGGGTCGCGTTCGGATAGTCGCGGCGGCCGCGAGCCGTCCACCAGCCACGGATCGAGGCCACCGCGAAGGCCGAGGTGTTGTGATCGACCCCGACGTTCACCCAGCCGCGATCGGCCGTCATGTCGTAGATGCCGAACGGGATGGCGTGCGGCACGTCCGGTCCGGTGAAGAAGGAGTGGTCCTCGACCTGCACCGGATCGCCCTTGGGCCGCCATAGGCGGCCGGCATTGGGCAGATGCCCGAGCTGTTCCTTCTTCTTGGCATCGACACTGATCACCGGCTGCCCAGCCGCCTGGTGCGCCTTGACCTGCTGGTTGACATAGCGGAACTGGGCATCCCGGTCAGGATGCTGCTTGCCCTCCAGCGTCTTGGTGCTGGCCTGCAGGCTGAAGCCCTGCTCACGCAGCAACCTGCCTACCGTCGGCGCGGAGACCGGATAACCCTGGCGGGTTAACTCCTCAGCGAGGTTGCGCAGCGACTTGGTCGTCCACCGCAGCGGCGACATCGGGTCCCCGCGCTCGTCCGGTTCGACCAGCGCCAGCAGCGCCGGCACCAGGCCCGGATCCAGATCCTCGGCGGCTCGCCGTCCCCCGCCGGGGCGGCGGACCCGGCCGTCCGGCAGCGGGTCCTCCCCGGCCTCCAACTCGAACACCCCGGCCCGGACCGTGGTCTCGCTGACCCCGGCCGCCCGCGCCACCGCACGCACCCCGCCATGGCCGAGCAGCCGGGCCTCCTGCCCCAGCACCAGCCGCCGCTGCCGCTCGTTCAGATGCGGAAACAACACTCTGAACCGCAAGACGAGCTGCCCACGGACCTCGACCGATATGCCCATACCAGGGTTAACGAGACAAGCAAGGAAAAGCAACAGATTGAATATTTACGGCTTTTATGGAACCAGCAGCGCTGTGCCCGGGTTCCGGGGAACACCTCGCGCAGCGCGCTCCAGAACCCCGGCGCCCCGTCCCCGGCGGCCAGCACCGGGGCGCGCATGCCGCGGCGGGCGCAGTCGCGGAGCAGGTCAGCCCACGATTTTCG
>JALYVS010000211.1 GCA_030853115.1 Actinomycetota bacterium | reverse complement strand
CCAGCCCGCCGACGCCGCCCGGCCTGCGGACACCATCCAGCCTGCGGACAGCGTCCGGCCCGCCGACGCCGCCCGGCCTGCTGACGCCGCCCGGCCTGCTGACGGCGCCCGGCCCGCGGACACCACTCAGCCCGTGAATACCATCCCGGCCGCCGAGGCGGTTCAGCCCGCCGACACGTGGCCGGCCTCCTATGACGCGCGCGTGCAGGGCCCGCAAGGCTCGTACGATACGCACGGCTGGTGGGCCCAGCAGGAGGAAGCCGCGCGCGAGGAGGCGGTGCGTCAGACGCAGACGCAAGCGCGAGCCGGCGCCGAGGACCGCTCAGGTGAATCCAGCTCGCCTGGTGAATCCGGCTCGCCCGAGGCGGCCGGGCATCCGGCCGGCGTTCCGGCTGACCGTGGCGATCCCGGGCCCGGCCGCGCCGCTACCCAACCCAACCCGGCGATCGCGTCCTCGTCCGGCCCTCCCGATGACGATGCCTCCGCGGTGGAGGAGGAACGAGGCTGGTGACCGAGCCGCCAGCCGTCTCAGGCGCCCCGGCGGCCGCCCCGGTGGCCGTGCCGGACAAGGGCCCGGTTCCTGGTCCGGACGGGCGGCTGCGCTGCCCGTGGGGCTTGAGCGCACCGGAATACATCGCCTATCACGACGAGGAGTGGGGCCGCGAGGTCCGCGGCGATACGGCTATCTTCGAGCGGCTCTGCCTGGAGGGTTTCCAGTCCGGCCTGTCCTGGCTGACGATTTTGCGCAAGCGGGAGAACTTCCGGGCTGCCTTCGCCGGATTCGACGCCGCGGCGGTCGCGGCTTTCGGGGCTCAAGATGTCGCCCGGCTGCTGGCTGACAAGGGCATCGTGCGGAACCGGGCCAAGATCAACGCGGTGATCTCCAACGCGCGGGCCGCCTTGGAGCTGCCCGAAGGCCTGACTGTGCTGGTGTGGAAGTACGCGGGCCAGGAAGGCCGGGTGCCGCGGACGCTGGCCGAGGTGCCGTCGACGACGCCGGCTTCCAAGGCGCTCAGCGTCGAGCTTAAGCGGCACGGTTTCACCTTCACCGGGCCGGTGACCGCCTACGCGACAATGCAAGCTTGCGGCATCGTCAACGATCATCTCGCCGACTGTTTCTGCCGCGACCGCTCAAGGCCAGTTCAGCAGCTTTAGCTTCGCCCCCGGCCCGCGTCGGCCGACGTTGTCCGCGGCGCGGCCCAGCGAAACACTCCAGTAACTAAGTTAACGATTGCCCGCCGACTATCCCTGACTATGAGTAATAGTTACACTTCACTCAGTTACAATTGGGGTTTCCGAAGATCTCCTGGGGGTAAGCCGGCGATGAGGGCATTGGTGCTTACGGTGGGCTCGCGAGGCGATGTCCAGCCGTTCGTCGCACTTGCTGCCGGGCTGCGGGCGCGCGGGCACGAGGCAGTCCTGGCCGCGCCCGCCGTATTCGGCGACCTGGCTGCGGCCCACGGTGTGCCGTTCGCGCCGCTCGATCTCGACCTGAGCCTGGTCGGCGCGGCGCTGGATGGCCGGCACGGGCTGTCGCACCTGGTGCGGTTCTGCCGGACGATGGGCCGGGGCGGGGCGGCTGTGCTGCCTGGTGCCGCGGCCGCGGCGAGTGGCGGCGCCGATGTCCTGGTGCACCATCCGGTGCTGCCGCACGGCCAGCACCTAGCCGAGATGCTCGGCGTTCCTGCCGTGGTGGCCGAGCCGATACCCGCGCTGGTGCCGACCGGGGAATTCCCCTCCGCAGCCTGGCCAGGCCGGGCGCCTCGCATCATGAACCGGGCTTCGTACCACGCGGCCAGGCAGCTCGCGGGCCTGTGGTGCCGTCGGGATAACGATCGCTGGCGAGCCGAGCTGAACCTGCCGCGGCGGCGCGGCCGGCATAACCCGCTCCGGTCGCCGGACGGCACCCCGGTCACTGTGCTGCACTCGTTCAGCGCCCACGTCGTCCCGCGCCCGGCTGACTGGCCAGCCAACACGCATATCACCGGGTACTGGACGCTGCCATCCGCGCCCGCCTGGTCACCTCCGCGCCGGCTGGCGGAGTTCACCGACCGCGGCGATCCTGTCGTCTACATCGGATTCGGCAGCATGCCCGGCCCCGATCCGCAACCTCTGGCGGAGGCCATCATGACAGCCGTCGATCAGGCGGGCGCCCGCGCGGTCGTGACGTCGCTGAGCCCGGTGCTGCGGCGCCTGCTGCCCACGAGCCGGTTCCTGGTCCTGCGGAACGCGCCGCATGACTGGCTTTTCCCGCGTATGCAGGCCATCGTGCACCACGGCGGGGCCGGCACGGCGGCGGCCGCGGTGATGGCAGGCAAGCCTCAAGTCATCTGGCCGTTCGGCATCGACCAGCCCTTCTGGTCCCGGCGGATGACCAGCCTGGGGGTGGCGCCTGCGGCGCGGCCGGTGCGGGAGCTGACTCCGGCGGGCTTCGCGGCCGCGCTGCGTGGTGCGCTCGGCGACCGTCAGATGGCGAAGCGGGCGGCCGAACTCGGTGCCGTGGTCCGGGCCGAGGATGGCCTCGGGCAGGCTGTCTCCCACCTAGAGGGCATCGTGACGGGCGCCCGGCTGGCGGTCGGCGCATGATCGAGCTTCCGCTGCCTGCCCGGGTGGAACGGCAGATGATCCAGACGTCCGGCAGGACGGTACCGACCCTGCGCGGCCGACCGGACCCTGAGGCCGACAACGGTATCGACGTGGTCATGGTCAGCGGGTTCTTCGGCACCAAAGAGGATTTCCGGCAGCTGCTCTCGCTGCTGGCCGAGGCCGGGTTCCGCGGCTGGGCCTACGACTATTCCGGCCAGCTCGGCCTGAATCACGGTGCGGTCAGCTACACGATCCCTGAGATGGCCGACGACCTGGTGGACATGGTCCGCGCGGTCAGCGCGGAGCGCCCGGTCCACATGATCGGGCATTGCCTAGGCGGGTTCGTCGCGCGGTCCGCCGTTCTGCAGCATCCCGGCCTGGCCCGCAGCCTGACCCTGCTGGCGTGCGGTCCCAGCATGCGCGAGCGCAAGCACCAGGCCATGCTCTCCGGCCTGGCCCAGATACACGCCAACGGCGGCACGATAGCGCTGTGGCCGCTGGTCAAGCACCTGCTCGCCGAGGACGACACGATCATGCGGGAGTTCTGGCACGCCAAGCTCGCCACCATGAACCCGCTGTGGGTGACGGGCGCCGCGGAGTCGATGGCCGACGAGCCGGACCGAAGTGCCGAGCTCATCGCGGCCCGCGTCCCCGCCCTGGTGGTGCACGGCAAGCGCGACCGCCGGGTGTGGTCGGCCGACGATTACGCGGAGATGGCCAGCCGGCTCGGAGCCGGCCACGTGATTATCCCGAAGGCATCGCACAGTCCCAACATGGAGCAGCCCGGGCCGCTGGCCACCGTCCTGCTGGACTTCTGGGCTGACCCCAGCGCAGCCGAAGGCGAGCTCGTGTCGGGGGCCAGGTGAGCGGACCGAACGCCAGGCCGGGCGACGCCGAAGCGCTGCGGATCTTCCTGCGGCTGATCAGGCCGACCCCGCTGACGGACCCGTATCCGCTGTACACCCGGCTGCGCGACATCGCCCCGTTCCTGTCCATCCGCTTTCCCGGCATGCCGGCCGGCTATCTGGTCAGCACCTACGCCGGCTGTTCCCGGCTGCTGCGTGACCCCGCCTTCGGCCCGCCGACCCGTCCGCACCTGGACGCGCTGCGGCCGGGCTGGCGCGACAACACGTTTACCCGCTGCCTGTACCGGTCGATGGTGTTCCGGGCCGGGCCGGGTCACCGTGAGCGGCGGCAGGTCGTCGCACCGCATTTCGCTCCCCGCAAGATCGGTGCTTACCGGGACGAGCTCGGCCGGATCGCCGACATGCTGATAGACCAGCTGGCCGGGCACGGGAGCGGGCCGGTGGACCTGGTGGAACACCTGGCGCTGCCGTTCGCGTCGTTGTCACTGGGCCGTCTTTTGGCGATCGACGATGCCGAGGCGGTCCGGCTCGGGTCGCTGGCCCGCCAGGTCGCTCCGGTCTTCGAGCAGTTCGCCACGGCCGAGCAGCACCGGGTCGTCGACTCGGCCGGGGAAGAACTCGCCGGACGGCTGGCCCGGATCGTGGCCGGCGCGCGTGGTGAGGCCCAGGACAACCTGCTGGCGATGGTGGCCGCGGGCCACGCCGGCGCCGACGAGCAGGAGCGGCTCGGCACCGCGGTGCTGCTCTTCGGGGCCGGATTCGACTCGCCCGCGAGCATGGTCGGGCTGGGCACCAAGCTGCTGCTCGACCACCCGCGGCAGGCACGCCTGGTCGCGGACCAAGCCGACCTCGCGCCGCGAGCGGTAGCGGAGATCTTGCGCTTCGAGCCGCCGGTGCAGCTGGTGGTCAGGGCCGCGCTCAAGCCCGCCGAGCTTGAGGGCACCGAGATTCCCGCGGGCAGCCTGATCTTCGGATTGATCGCCGCGGCCAACCGGGATCCGGCCCAGGTGAAGGAGCCTGACGTGTTCGACGTGACGCGGGACCAGGTTTCCTCGCTCAGCTTCGGCGCCGGCCCGCACTACTGCCTGGGTGCCTACCTGTCGATCATGCAGGGTGAGATCTTGTTCCCGCGGCTGCTCCGCCGGTTCCCCGGTTTGCGGCAGGCCGGTCCGCCGGTCTACCGTTCGCCCGGATCGACCCTGCGCGGCCTGGAATACCTGCCGCTCATCCTGGAGTCCTGAGTTAGGTCAGCCCGTCACGGCGGCGGCCATCCGGTCCACGATGTCGGCCAGCAGCGCGCTGCTGGTGCCGATCGTCACCCGGACGAAACCGTCGCCGGGTGCGCCGAAGTTGAGCCCTCGGCCGAGCGCCACCCGCCCGCGACGCAGGAACACCTCGGCTGGTTCCGCGCCTAGGCCCAGCCGGGCGCAGTCCACCCAGGCCAGGTAGCTCGCCTCCGGCGGGACGTAACCGGCCGCGGGCAGCCGTTGCCCCAGCAGAGCGCCGAATTCGGTGCGGGCGTGATCGAGCTGGGCGATCAGCGTGTCCAGCCATTCATCCCCCGAGCTCCACGCGGCCATCGACGCGAGCACGCCGAGCTGCCCGGCCCCGTACTGGCTGGCGGAAGGAAGCCGATTCAGCAGGCGCTGCATGGACACCGAACCCGCCACCGCGACGGCGCCCTTGAGACCAGCGATGTTGAACGCTTTAGAGGCCGAGGCCAGGGTAATCCCTTGCTCAGCCGCGGCGCCGCCCAGCGAAACGAACGGCGTGTGCCGGGCGCCGGGCAGCGTGAGCGAGGCGTGGATCTCGTCGGACACCACGATGACGCCGTACTGTTCGGCCAGCGACGCGATCCGGCGCAGGTCCGCCGCGCTGAACACCCGTCCGGTCGGATTGTGCGGGTTGCAGAGCAGGTACCCGCGCGCGCCGTCGGCGAACGCCGCCTCGAGCGCGTCGAAGTCCAGCTCCCAGCGGCCGCCGTCCCGGGCCAGCGGCACCTCGGCCAGCTCCCGGCCCGCGGCCGTGATGTGCTCGAAGAACGGCGGGTACACTGGCGGGTTGATGACCACGCGCTGGCCGGGCTCGGTGCCGAGCCGGAGGATAAGGTCGACGCCGGCCATCACGTCAGGTACCAGGTGGACCCGGCCAGGGTCGACGGCCCAGTCGTGCCTGGCCGCCGCGAACCGGGCGAAGGCCTCGCCGATCCCGGCCGGGCTGGCGTAGCCACAGTCGTTCAGCTCGATGGCCAAGCGCAACGCCGCCAGCACCGGCTCGGCCAGGTCGTAGTCCATCTCCGCGATAAACGCGGGCAGCACGTCCGGCGGGTGCAGCTGCCACTTCTCGCTGCGCCGTCGCCGCAGCCGGGCCAGCTCCAGGTCCTCGAATCCGTTCCGCATGAGGGAAGCCTACGCAGGCCAGCCCCGGCCGCCGCTGACCGCGCCCGGGTGCCTGATCCGCGTAGTATGCCGAACGGACCGGGCTGCGTCCCCCACCACGAATCAGCCCGGAATCAGTGAGCAGGAGGCGGCCAGGCATGAGCGGAGACGTGATCGTGACGGTCACGCTCAACGCCGCGCTGCAGGTTGACTACGCCGTGGGCGACGCGGGTGCCGAGGATATGCGCTCGGTCTCCAAGCCCGGCTACCGGGCCGGCGGCCGCGGGGTGACGGTAGCCCGGGTGCTGCGGGCCTTCGGTCATGACGTGCTCGCCGCCGGGCTCGTGGGGGGTGTGTCCGGCGAGCTGATCAGGGAGGATCTGGCCAAATCGGGGGTGCCGACCGCGTTCACGCTGATCCGCGGCGAGTCCAGGCGCATCTTCCGTTTCGCCGGCCCCGGGGTTGCCGGGGTTCCCAGGTTTGCCGAGGGTACCGGGGGGGCCAGGGGTCCCGGGGTTGCCGCGGGTACCGGGGGTGCCGGGGTTGCCGGGGGTCCCAGGTTTGCCGGGGTTCCCGAGGTTGCCGGGGCCGCGGACCCGGATGGGCCGGTCCTTCGGTTCGGGGAGCCGGGGCCGTACATTACGACCGAGGAACTCGGCCGGTTCGCGGCGGACTACCGCCGGCTGATGGCTGGCGCCGCGGCCGCCGTGCTGTGCGGCAGCCTGCCTGACGGGCTGCCGCCGGAGATCTACGGGTCGCTGGTGACCTACGCGACCGAGGCGGGTGTGCCAGTGATCCTGGACGCGGGCGGCGATGAACTCAAGCATGCCGTCGGCCATGGTCCCGACCTGGTGGTTGCCGAGACGAGTTCAGCCGACCCGGGCCTAGGCGCCGCCCTGCTTCGACTCGGTGCCGGGGCAGCGGCTGTCACCACCGGGCACGGGGTGCGGGCGGTCACCGCCGCCGGGGAGTGGACGGCCCGGATCGCGGCCACCGATCCCGGTATGCGGTACCCGCCGGACCGGGGCGCGCTGGTGGCCGGCCTGGTGCCGGGTCAGCTGCTGGGCTGGTCATGGCCGGACCGGCTGAGGCACGCGCTGGCCCTGGCGGCCGGGGGCGCCCGGGTCCCCGGCGGCCTGGAAAACCGGGATCACGTCGACCTGGCCGCCTACGAACGGCTGCTGGACCTAGTGCAGGTCGAACCGGAGGCTTAAGCCGCCCGCGTGCAGGTCGAACCGGAGGCTCAGGCCGCCCGCGTGCAGGTCGAACCGGAGGCTCAGGCCGCCCGCGCTCGATCCCGGCCGCGGGATAGGATCCTTCGCTTATCCTGCACGCCATGAGTGCGGATGATCGCCAGGAGCCCGATATAGCGAGCCTTTTCGCTCCCGTTGCCGTGGCCGAGACCTTCGACGGCGTGCTGAGCGAAGCTCGCGACGTGCTGGGCCAGCTCGAGGACCCCGTCGACGCGGAGCTGTGGGGGTCGGACCTGCTCGGCGCGCTGTCCGCCTCAACGATGGGCCAGGCGTCGCTGACCCGTGCCCTCACCGGGTCACTGATCCCCGCCGCCGAGGCGGCTTCGACCCCGGAGGCCCTGGCCTTGCTGCGGGTCTTCGCGGCGATCGGATCGCCGGCTTTGCGTGCCGCCGCTGGGCAGGCGGCAGCGCGAATCCATGCCCGCGACGTGGCTGATCCCCCGTGGGCCGGCGAGATTGGCCTGCCTCAGGTCCGGGATTGCTGGCACTACGCCGATGTCGGCGGCCGCCAGGAGTCGCTGACGATGACCTTTGCCTACGGCGACAGGCAGCACGCGGTCAGCGTGCTGATCGACCATGGCCGCGGCGGCAAGATCAAGGACGCCTGGGTGGCTAAGGGAACCGGGCTGCGGGCGGACACCGTGCAGGCGGCCAGCCACGACCCGCGGGTGGTGTTCGAGCAGATCGACGCCGCCGATGCCCGCCTTCGCCTCGAGCGTGCCATCAGCGCGGGTGAGTGTCCCGAGCAACCTGATCAGGTCGACGACGTGGTGGCCCATCGCGCTCTCCTGCAGGCCCGCCTGGCCCTGCTGACCGAGCGCGCGGTCTCCTAGCTGAGGAAGTCACGCACGAGCGGGACGATGAGGTCGGCCCGCCGCATGACGGCCATGTGGGTGGTGCCCGGCAGGACCGCGAGCTGGGCGCCGGGGATCAGCCCGTGCATGTCCACCGCGTGTTCGAGGCGGATGAAGTCGTGGTCGCCGAACACCAGCAGCGTCGGCGCGGTGATACCGCCGAGTTCGGCGGCCGTCCAGCCCTTCAGGCTCGCGGCGGCCTGTGAAGCCTTGGCCGCGAACGCGCCGAAGTGGCCGGGATCGGGCGCGAGCCGGGCGTAGGCGTCCTGCATCTGCTGGAAGTCCTCGGCGGTCGGCATCCGCGTCGAGGTCGCGTGCCGGGCCGGGTCGGTGATCTCCTCGTGCATACCGTCGGCGGTGACGCTGACGGAGGCGAGGATGAGCCGGTTCACCCGGCCGGGGTAATCCAGCGCCAGCTGCAGCGCTACTCCGCCGCCGAGGCTGAAGCCGAGCACGTCCGCTCGCTCGACGCCGAGGTGGTCGAGCAGGGCGCCAACGTCGCCGGCCAGGGCGCCGAGCTCGACGTCACGGTCGATGTCGGCGGTGCGCCCGTGTCCTTGCAGCTCGGCCGCGATCACCTGACGGTCGGCGGCCAGTTCAGGCAGGACCGCGCCAAAAGACAGGTCGATGGTCATCAGGCCGCCGTGCAGCAGTACCAGCGGCTGGCCCTCGCCGTGCACCTCGTAGTACATCCGCAGGTCGCCGGTGGTCGTGTACCCGCTAGTTCGCTGGCTCATGATGCCATCCTCCCGCGATCAGTCACCGCTCACCCACCAGACAGCCCCACCGGGGCCAAAATCATCTCCTGCCCTAACTCATCGCTCCGCCCGCGACGGCCCTGCCCGCGATGCCCCCGGCCTGCGATGCCCCCGGCCAGCGTCATTGCGCCGGCACCGACGGCGACGAGGTCGCTGTCGTGGGGCAGCAGCACCGGCCATCCCGTTCGGCGAAGATCGCGACCAGGCCGTCCTGCGGATGACTCTGGCTGCCTAAATGATCACGTCAGCTGCCGCCACCCCGCCGCCCGCGCGGGGCGGTGGCACCGCTGCGGTGTGCAGCACGTCCATCAGCGCCTGCACGGCGGGCGGGTCGGGCGGGTCGCCGTACCGCACCGCGTAGACGTACCGGTGGGCGCCGGGGAGCGGAGCGACCTTGATCCCTGGGTGGCGTGCGGCGCGCAGGCAGAGCGCCGGCAGCGTAGAGACGCCCAGGTCCGCGGCGACCAGGGCCTGAACGGCGACGTAGTCGTCGGTGGTGAACGCGATCTTCGGGGTGAATCCGGCCATCGCGCACTGCTTGAGCAGGTTGGCGCGGCACCGGTCGCAGCCCGCGATCCAGCGATGGCGAGCATATTTGGTCAGGTCGGCCGGGGGCGGCTCGGTGTCGTGGACCGAGGTCACCAGGTGCACCGGATCTTCGAGCAAGAGCTGTTCGCGCAGCCCCTGAGAGTTATTCGCGTCGTCCTCATCGTCCGCCTGGCTCATGCTGCTGTGAAGCGCCGCGCCCGGAGCTTCCGGCGAGTAGCGGAACACGAGCGCCACGTCGACGTACCCGGCCCGGAGCATGCGCAGCGCCTCGGGCGGTTCGGCCTCGGTCAGTCGCAGATCGACGCTTTCGGAGTGCTTGCGCAGCATGGCCGCCGCGGCCGGCACGATAGTGCCGAGCGCGGAGGGAAACGCGGCTAGCCGAAGCCGTCCCGCGCGCAGTCCGGTGAAGGCGGCCAGCTCGCTCTCCGCAGCGTCTAGCCGGCCGATTACCTCCGCGCCGCGCTCGGCGAGGAGCCGCCCGGCGTCGGTGAGCCTGATGCCCCGGCCCGCCCGCTGGATCAGCTTGGTCCCGGTCTCCGCCTCGAGCCGGGCCAGGTGGTGGCTCACCGAGGGCTGCGCGTAGTTCAGCGCCCGCGCGGCCGCGGTGACCGAACCGTACCGGGCCACGGCCACCAGCACGCGCAGCCTCGTCACGTCGAGCATGCACCGACTATAGATCCTGCGAATCTTTGCGCCCAGAGTGCTAAGTC
>JALYVS010000210.1 GCA_030853115.1 Actinomycetota bacterium | reverse complement strand
CCATTTGGCTGGCGCGGCCCGCCGCGCGCTTATATGGCTGAGGGTCCCACCAGCAGAGTTTGTTACCTGCCATCCTGGATACCATGCCACCACTTGAATCCGCAGTTCCCCGGAACTCTCACGACCCCGGGACCGTCGCGTCGGCCCAGACCAAATTGCTGGTGTCCCTCGGTCTGGCGATTGTCGCCGGGGCAGCCGCCGCGGTGGCCGGGATGGGCCGGGCCGCGCCCCTGATCGGCTGGGACGTCTTGGAGCTGGTGTTCTGCGGGTGGACGTGGGCTACCGTCTGGCGGCTCGACGCGACCGGAACCGCAAACCACTCTCAGTGTGAGGAGCCTAACCGCGAGCTCGCTGACTTGGTGCTGGTCGGCGCGGCGCTTGCCAGCCTCATCGCGGTAGGGGCCGTGCTGTTCAGGGTCGGCAGTGCCAGCGGCGACCTCAAGTACGTGGAGGCCGCCTTCGCGCTTGCCTCGGTTTTCGTGTCCTGGACCCTTGTGCACACGGTTTACACACTGAAATATGCGCGTCTGTACTATAGCGGCGAGCCGGGCGGGATTGACTTCAACGAGGCAGATGGCCCGCAATATAGCGACTTCGCCTATCTGTCTTTCACGATCGGCATGACGTTTCAGGTTTCCGACACTGATATCCAGTCCAAGCAGATCCGGCGGACCGCACTACGGCACGCCTTGCTGTCGTTTCCCCTGGGCGCGGTAATAATCGCCACGTCGATCAATCTCGTGTCCGGACTGGCTAAATGACGGGCTAAGCATCCGCGCCATTCAGGACGAACCGAGACGAGGCGCGGCTTGATGTCAGCCCGCGCCCGTCGGCCCGGCACAGATTCATGTCTCACCGCAGCGGCCGGCGCGTGCCGGCGGGCTCTGTAACCTGCGCAGCATCAGCACGATCAGTACGATGATGACGATGACCACTACGGTTCCGATACCGATGTACATGGGGTTGCCTCTCCTGGCTTCGCCGACGGGCGTCGGCGTGTGTTCATGCCCGGTACCCGAGGCGACCAGGGTTAATCGGCCGGATCAGCGCCACCGCGTCCTGGCCCGGCTCGTGCGTACCTCCTGGATCTGGCATAAACCCAGTTCAGGTGCCGTGCGGACGGCTCGGATACGGTCATAAAAATCAGCAAAAATCTTCCGTACGGATCGAAACTGGCCGCTGCCAGGGGCACCGCGAAGCTGCCGCGCCGGTCGGCTACGTACCGAAAAACGTCACCCGGACGTGCCGTCAGCCGAACGACGCACCAGCCGTACCTGGGCATTCGGGTGATCCCGCCATGTGCTAGCCCCCGAGGCCGCCGCGGTTTTGGCCTGCTCCCACTTGAGCCTAGCGATCTGGCTCGGCGGCGTTTCGAGCTCCTTGATCCAGACCCTGGTCGCGGCCACCACATGAGAGCCGGCTACGGCCAGCCCCGCCAGTGCGACAACGACGCCGATCCCGATCAGGACTCCGCCGGTGACCAGGGGCCCGGATTCGAGCTGGGGCCAAGCCCCGGCCTGCTGGTCGCTTGCTGTGATACTAGCCATGGCGCCTGCCCGATGTCTCACGTGAGGTCCGCGCGCTCAGCCGAGCGCAACCGGATGTCCGAAGTCACCACAGTAGTCCGGTTACGACGACGCGGCTATCGCCCATCCACATTGTCGCCCTGGGGGGCGACGCGGGTGAAAACGGGAAAAACGTCCCGCACCATGGTCAGGTTGATGATCCGGTGGACCGCTGGGGACTCCGCGATCACGCGTATTGAGCCACGGCACCTCTCGGCCCGTCGCCTGATCGCCAGCAACGCCCGCAGGCCGGCGCAATCCATGAAAGAGACCCCGGACAAATCGAGCAGGATCGCCGGATCGTGAGCGCGCATTATTTCCAGTAAGAGATCCGGCAGCGAGCCCGCGGCATTGACGTCGACGTCTCCGTTGACCCGGACGACGGTGCCGCGATCACCGGGGCGAACAGCTAGCGTCAGGCCCATGGCTGCTCTTGGCCGGTCAAGTGGCTCACGACCCGCAGCCTCCTCGGCCGAGATGGCCGTGTTCACGAACTTTGCCGCTGGCGGATCAGCAGCCGGCGCTCGTCCTCGTCGTAGCCACCCCAGATGCCGTATCCCTGGTGGGTGTCCAGGGCGAACGTCAAGCAGGGCTCCCGGACCGGGCAGCTCTCGCAGACCGCCTTGGCGTCCCGGATCTCGGCCAGGGCCAGACCGGTTTTACTGATCGGGAAGAACAGCTCAGTATCGAGGAAACGGCAGGCCGCCGACTCGCGCCAGGAGGCGCGGTCATACCCGGCGGCCGGGCGCGAACGGCTGCGCTGCGGCCGGGTGGCCGGGTCAGATGAAGTGGTAATGCTCACGGTTTCCTCCTGAACAGTTAGGTTGCGGAGCCGGGTTCGTGCTGTTGCGCGAAGTCCTTGCCGCGGATAGCGGCCAGCGATATCGCGCCAGATGCCAGGGCAATGATGGCCGCGACGAGCAGGATGCGGTTCAGGCCGGTGGTGAACGCAGTCTTGGTGATGGTTCCGACGGCCTGCCTGGCGTGCTCGGGCAGCTTGCCGAGCAAGGATCCGATTTGACCGGACTGCACCGCCACGGCGATCCGCGGGCCGCTGCGGGCCAGTCCGGGTACCGCGCTCACCCGGGTCAGCACCTCGCTCTTCACCTGGTTGGAGAACAGCGTCCCGAGCAGGGCGATGCCGGTGGCAATCCCGACCTGACGGAAGGTGGAGTTAATGCCGGAGGCCATGCCGGCCCGCTGTGGCGGCACGACGCCGACGGCGGTCGAGGCGAGCGGCGGATTGACCATGCCGATGCCGACGCCACCCACGATCATGCCCGGGATGAGATGGGTCCACGCCGAGCCGGCCCCGAGCCCGCGCATGAGCAGGAGCCCGACCCCGACGATGAGTAGGCCGGGGCCGATGAGCAGCCGGACCGGCACCCGTGAGGTGAGTCTCCCGGCGGCGGTCGACGTCGCCAGGATGCCACCGGAGATGAACATCAGCCGGACACCGGTGGCTAGCGGCGAGTAGCCCAGGATGTCCTGTATGTACAACACGAGATAGAGCAGCATCGCGAAGATCGACGCGCTGAGTCCGAACGCGGCTATCGACCCGCCGCTGAACGTCGGCAACCGGAATAGGCTCAGGTCGAACATCGGTGACGCGCTGCGCGATTCGACGACGACGAAGGCCACGAGCAGCGCGGCCGCCAGGACGAGGCAGCCGATCACCAGGCCGTCGGTAAAGGACCGCTGGTTTGATTCGATCAGCCCGTAGACCAGGCTCGACAGCGCCACGGTGAAGAGGGCGAAGCCGGCCCAGTCGGGCCGGCTCGCCCGCGACGAGCGCGATTCGGCCACTTTGAACAGGCAGATGACGACGGCACCGATGCCGATCGGCGCGTTCACGAAGAAAATCCAGCGCCAGGAAAGGCCGGTGGTCAGCAGCCCGCCGAGCAACGGGCCGATGGCGACCGCCAGCCCGGTCACCGCTCCCCAGACCCCGAACGCGACGCCGCGGTCCTTGCCGCGGAACGCGTCGGCCAGCAACGCCAGCGAGACCGCGAACATGATCGCCCCGCCCGCCCCCTGCAGGGCGCGGGAGAGCTGCAGCATCAGCGTGCTGACGGCGAATCCGCACAAGGCCGATGCGGCGGTGAATACGACGAGGCCGATCAGGTACATCAGGCGCCTGCCGTACATGTCCGCCAGGCTGCCTGCGGTCAGCAAGAACGCGGCCAGGGTCAGCGCGTAGGCGTCTACGATCCACTGCAGATCGGAGAAGCTGGAGTTCAGCGCCCGCTGGATGTCGGGCAGGGCGACGTTGACGATCGTGATGTCGAGCAGCAGCATGAATGTGCCGAGGCATACCGCTACCAACGTCCACCACTTGTTCCCGCGCTGGACGGGCTCGTGGCCGGCATCTGCTTTCGGGCGGCCCCGGCCGCCCGGATCCTGCTCGGAAAGAGCTGCTTGTGATTCGGTCATGAGGTGCTCCTGGTGACGTGGGATCGGCCGGACGTGACCGTAGCTGACCGTTCTAGCTTCGCGGCGGCCGCGCGCCGTCCTACCTTGGCAGATGCTGCGGGCCTGGAGACCAACCGGCGCGCCGGGGTACCGCGGCCGGCCAGCATGATCATCGCGGCTATCCGGATCATCGCGGCCACCCGACGTTCTCGGCCGCCGTGACCGGGTCCCCGGTTAGCAGCCGGGCCTTCACGGCAGCGGCGAACTCCGGCGTGGCGCCGGCTCCGGCCAGCACCAGCGGGGCACGCCGGGCGAGCTCGGTTAGCTCCGCGGCGAGCGGACCAAGGGTCTCCGGCCGGGCCGCGGCCAGGACCACGAGGTCCGGATGGCTCGCCTCGACGGTCCGGGCCACCTCCTCAAGCGGGGTGCTGGTGCCGAGAAAGCTGATCCGCCATCCGGTGCGGTTAAGGGTGATGCCGAAGACCATGAGCGCCAGGTCGTGAAGCTCGCCTGGAGGACAGGCCAAGATGGCGAGCGGGCCGTGCCCGGTGCCCCAGCCCCGGGCTAGTCCAGCCAGCCGCCCGTGCAGGATGTTGCTGGCGAAGTGCTCCTGAGCGATGCTGGCCGTTCCCTTTTCCCAGCGCTCCCCGAGCTCGGCCAGATACCGAAGGACAACTTCGCGGAGCGTTGTGGCCAGGGAGTAATCAGAAAAAAGCCGGTCTAGGACCGCCTGCGCGGCCGGCTCGTCGAAGGCGTCCAGGGCCGCGCGGAAGGCGACGTACAGTTCGCTCGCGGGGGCGGGGGTGTTCCCACCCCCGACGTCAGCGCGGGCCTCACTGTCTTCGTCAAGCACCGCGCGTGCCGCCTCGGCGGCGGAAAGCCCGCGCGCGAGATGGGCTTGCATCCGTCGGATCCGCAGCGCGTCTGCCTCGGAGTACAACCGGAAACCGCCCGCTGAGCGCACGGGCCGCAGGAGCCCGTAACGGCTTTCCCACGCCCGCAGCACGTGGTCGCTCATGCCCACGCGCCGGCTCAGCTCACCGATGCGGAGCACCGGTGCGGTCTCGGCGGGATCCATGTCTAACACTCTACAATACCTCTACAGAAGTTTGACAATCCCTAGATTCGACGATTAATGTCCTGTCCTAGGGCAGAGAGAGGCGTCATGAGATTGCAGAAAACCGTCGTCGTCGATAAGCCGCTTGGAGCGGTCTTCACCTACTTGTCTGACTTCACCACGACCACCGAGTGGGATCCGGGCACCGTCACTACGGTGCTCGACCGCGGTGACGGCGGGGTAGGCACTAGCTACCTGAATACCTCCACCTTCATGGGCCGGCAGACTGAGCTGACCTATGTGGTGCGCGAGCTCGTTCCTGACGAGCGGATCGCGCTCCGCGGGGAAAACAAGACTGTCGTCGCCGTCGACACCATGAGCTTCCGCAGGGTCGACGCCGGCACCGAAGTGACCTACTCCGCCGAGTTCACCTTCAAGGGGCCGGCCCGGTTCCTGGCCCCGTTGTTCAGGCCGGCGCTCGAGCGGCTCGGCCAGCAGGCGCAGGCCGGGATGAGCGAGGCACTCAGCCGGCTCTGACCGCCGCGACGCCGGATAAAAAGGCTCCCCAGGGTTACCAGGGCTGGCTGCTGCTGGTGAAGTGAGTCAGCGTGTCGAGGTCTTCCGCCTTGTAGACGTGGCGGGGCGGTGTGGCGAAGGTGGCGTACGGCTTGAACCGGATTACCACCCGGCTCTCCTCGCGAACCATCCGCTCGATCTCCGGGAGCTTGGAGGACGGCATCTGCTCGCCGGCCATCAGGTCGACGACCTGGCGCAGCACTTCCACCGCCTGGCCGAAGTCCTCCTCGAGCGTGGCCGTCCCGTAGACCTGCAAGTAGGTCAGCGGCCACTGCTCGTCGAGGATGCACAGGCTGATTTTCGGATTCCGGCGCACCGCGTGAGCCTTGGACCGGGCCGCCATGGTGGAGATCAGCAGGTCGTCCCCGTCCAGGACGTAGTACACGACCGTCATGGCCGGCCCGTCGTTCTGGCGGTTGTACCCGAAAATGCAAGTCCGGTGCTTGCGTACGAACTCCCGGCGCTCGGTCCTGTCCATATTCGCCCCTTCCCGTACCCCGGCGACGTCTTCCGCCCGGCGCTGTACCTCGTCGTGCCCGGGGTCTGCCGCCGGGACCCTCTAAGCATCGTCTATGCCGCCACCCGCGTTGCGGGCGACCCGGAATTTACCGCCCGCCCGGTGCCCCAGCATCCAGTACACATGAGCGAGCCCAGACCGCGGGCGTGGGTCGCTACGCACTGTCGCTACCCTGGTAGAAAGGCACAAGGGCCAGCTGGTCGTGGAGTTGATGCTGCGGATGAAGGCTGAACCACCGGCGTGGAGCCGCTGGCGGTCGGCCGGGCCTTGGCGGCGCCGTGATCGTGATGACCGCCAGCGGCCAGGCCGCCTGCGCCACTGGGCCCGGCGCACGGCCGTGGTCGTCGTGGCTCTGGCGGTCAGCCTCACGGTCGCCAGCTTTGCCTACAACGCGGCGACCAGCGCCCGGGCCGCCCGCCCGCCCGGCCTTCTCATGATCAACGCGGGCGGCTTCGACACGCGTTACCGCAGCTGGGGGAGTACGGGCTCCGCTATCGTCCTGGTACCCGGAGCCTTTGAGAGCGCCGACACCTTCGCCGCTCTGGGCGCCGTCCTCGGCCGGGACCATCGCGTGTTTGCCATCGACCTGAGCGGCACCGGGTACAGCCGGCCGAGTGCCCCCTACGACGCTGCCCACCTCGCCGACCAGGTCCTGGCGTTCCTGGCCGCCAAGGGCCTGACCGGACCGGACGCCCCCGTCCTGGTCGGGCATTCCAGCGGCGCGGCTGTCGTCGGGATGGCGGTGCTGCGCGCCAGCGATGCCGCCGCCGGGGTGGTGTTCCTCGACGGCGACGCGACTCCGCTGGGAGCCCCGGCGCTGGTCGGCTGGCTACTGATCAATCCGTACCGGACCACCATGCTCCGGCTGGCGCTCAGCTCTTCCTGGCTTATCCGGGAGCTCTACACCTCGCAGTGCGGGCGGGCCTGCCCGCGGCTCAGCGCTGCGGGCGTGCAGACGTGGCGCGGCCCGCTTGAGCAGCCAGGCTTCGAATCCGCGATCACTTACTCGCTGCGTCACGGGATCCCGAGCATGACGAGCGCCCAACTGGCCCAGTTGCGAGCCGCGGCGCTACCGAAACGAGTAATCGTCGGGGCGAATGATCCTCAGCTGACGCTGACGGCGGCCGCGCAAGCAGCCTCCCGTGTCGGCGCCCCGCCGCCGATCGTCGTTCCCGGACGGCACCTGACCATGGTCTCCTCACCGCAGCAGGTTGCGGCCGCCATCGGTGTGTTCATCGGCTCCATCTATCCCCGCACGTCTTAGCGTGCACCTGGACCCGGTAACGGAGTAGGAGCGGCCGCGGTAGCCAGCCGGCAGGTGCGGGCTCGTCGGCGATGGTTCAAAATCGGTCAGCTGACCGATGTCTTTCACTGCAACTTGCAGGATTATTTCTTATGCAACCAGCATCGAGCACATCAGCACGGTGCTCGGTCCCGGAACCGCCGGGCAGGGTCACCAGCACTCTCCCGGCCCATCTCGAACCGGCCCACTAAGGAACCCGATGAACGCGATGGCGCCGACCCGCCCGACCGAGCTGCACGAAGGCCGCGTCCGGCTGACCGCGGGGCCTGCCGCGGCCGCCGAAGCGCGCAGGCAGGTCCGGGCGTTCATCTACGCCCGGGATGTCGCTGCTGACCCGGGCGCCGCGGTCTTGCTCGTCAGCGAACTGGTGACCAATGCCGTCAGGCACGAGCCGGGCGGGACGATCATGCTTGCTATCAGCTGCTCCTACGGCCAGCTGCGCGTTGATGTCCACGACACGTCCTGCTCCTTGCCGGTGCTGGTCAACGCCTCAGCCGACGCGGAGACCGGGCGGGGCCTGATGCTGGTCGCCACCTTGTCGGCCGAGTGGGGTTTCTACCGCACCCCTGCGGGCAAGGCCGTGTTCTTCACCGTCGCCTTCGAGCCCGGCGGTGCCGGCCGCGGCGAACGCGGCTCGCGGGGGTTCATGCGCGGGGACGGTGAGTCGTGCCCCCCCCACGGCTTGCCGTCCCCGCCGAACGCGCAAGCGATCCCGGGAGATGCATCACTGTGGTGCGATGCTGCGCAGGGCTGCCTCCCGGGCTATATCGGTCCGCGAATGGACGTCGAGCTTCTTCAGGATGTGGGAGACGTGGGTCGCGACGGTCCGGCGAGATAGCAGCAGTTTGGCGGCGATCTCCGGGTTGGACAATCCCTCCTGCACGAATGCGGCGATCTTGATCTCGGTCGCGGTGAGGCTATCCCAGCCACTGCGGGCCTGCCGGTGCTTGGCGTGCGGCCCGCGCCGGATGCCGTGAGCGCGAAACGTAGCCTGGACCCGGGCGATGTCCGCGGCCGCACCCAGCGAGGCGTAGACCTCCAAGGCCCGGGTGAACGCCTCCCGCGCCTGGATGCGGTCGCCGCCGTCGACGAAGTGCCCAGCCGCTGCCTCCAGCGCCTTGGCTCTTAGCAGCGGCCGTCCGGCGTCGTCATACCGCTCCGCCGCCGCCAGCAGCCGGGAGGCATCATGGTCCAGCAGGCCACGGCAATAAAGTGCGTTCGCGTGCCGGTGCGGGATCTGCGACTCGGCGGTCAGCGCGGCGGCCTGGCCCGCGAGGGCCTGCGCGGTGCCCAGGTCGCCGGTCTCGGTGGCGAGCCTGACCGCGTCGGGGAGCAGGTCCTCGATCTCCTCGACTTCTTCTGTATTGCCGTCGATCGCTTCCGCCAGCGCGGCCAGCGCCTCCGGTAGCGCTCCGTCATGCTCACGGTCCAGGCTGCGGGCCAAGGCCAGCGAGCTAATAAGCCGGTGCCCGAGCCGCTCAGCGTACGGGCCAGCCGAGGCCAGGTGGTCGCGTGCCGCGTCCATCTCACCGCGATGGAAGCCGATCACAGCGGCGATGCCGCGGTCGCAGCAGGCCGCAGCGGGTTCCTTCAGGTCCTCGTGCACCATCCCCACCTCGGCCAGCGCCCCGTCCCACTGCCCCGTCTGAAAGAGCAACTGACCCAAAGCACAGTGCGCCTGAGCCAGCCGGATCGCCGTACCGACCTGGTCGGCGAGGTGCTGCGCCTGCCCGGCCGCGGCTAGCGCCTCTTCGTACCGGTCGAGATTGCCCAACGAGATGGCCTTGTTGAGCTGCAGCAACAGCCGCAGGTCGGTCAGCGCCGGGTCGGCCTGGGTTACCGTCAGCGCCCGGTCGTACAGCGGCAGCGCGTCGGCCATACGCCCCTGCACCGAAGTCACGATCGCCATGACGTGCAACGCCCAGCCCATGGCCCAGTGGTCGGCCGCCTCCGACGCCGCCTCCAGCGCGCTAGCGGCGACTCGGCCAGCCTTGTCGACCTCGCCGAGATTGATGTGCGTCCGCGCGGCGAGTACGAGCAGCCTGGCCCGGTGCCGGGCGGAGATCCCAGGAGAGGCTAGCGCCCGGTCCAGCGTAGCCAGGGACTCTGCGGACTCACCTGCCCGTATCCGGCACTGCGCCAGCGTCCAGTGCAGGTCCACGAGGAGATCGGGCTTGCTGGCATGGTCCAGGGCACGGTTTGCCACCTGTTCGGCCTCGGCCGTGTCGCCGAGCCGGTACAGAGCGTCGGCGAGGCGGCTCGCCAGCCAGCCGTACTGGGCCGAGTCGACGGGGGAACTGGCGGCGGCCCGGGTGAGGAGCTCGGCCGCGACCCCGGGCGCCTGGGCGACCAGCAGGTCCGCGGTGCGGGC
Source organism: Actinomycetota bacterium (assembly GCA_030853115.1). Lineage (GTDB taxonomy): Bacteria > Actinomycetota > Actinomycetes > Streptosporangiales > Streptosporangiaceae > Palsa-504. The sequence goes on along the minus strand of JALYVS010000210.1, from coordinate 153 downwards.
CAGCCAGTCCAGCATCCACTCATCCACCGGCTCGGTCAGGTCGCTAGATCCGCCGACCGCCCTGAGCATCTGCCGGGCCACCCGGTCCGGCGCCGCGCCCGCCTCGGCCAGGGCGCGGCCCGCATCGCGGTGCCAGGCGGCGCGGACCGGCGC
>JALYVS010000209.1 GCA_030853115.1 Actinomycetota bacterium | reverse complement strand
CTGGCCAAGGCGGGCGACGACCCGAAGGCCCGGCGCAGGGTGGTGCGGAAAAAGCCGCCCGAAGGCATGGTCTCCTGGAGCAGGCCCACCTTCGAGCGCCTCGTCGCCGCCGATCCCGAACCGCTGACGTCGAGCTTCAAGGTTACCCACGCGATGGTGCTCAACGTCATCGACCGGCCGGGCGACGCGTTCACCGCCATGCGGCACCTGCTGACCGATAACCACGAGGACCGCGGGGCCCAGCGCAAGCACATCCATCAGGCCATCGCGATCTACCGCGCGCTGCTGGCCGGCGGGGTGGTGGAGCGGCTCGACGCCCCGGACGAGGAGGGCCGCACGGTCCGGCTCACCGTGGACCTGCAGTTCGACTTCGCATTGAACCAGCCGCTGTCGCCGTTCGCGCTGGCCGCCATCGAGCTCCTGGACCGTTCGGATCCTTCGTACCCGCTGGACGTGCTGTCGGTTATCGAGTCGACCCTGGAGAACCCGCGGCAGATCCTGTCCGCCCAGCAGTTCAAGGCGCGCGGCGAGGCGGTGGCCCAGATGAAGGCGGACGGCGTCGAGTACGAGACGCGGATGGACCTGCTGGACTCGGTCACCTATCCCAAGCCGCTGGCGGACCTGCTCGAGGGTGCCTACAACATCTACCGCCGCGGTCACCCGTGGGTGGCCGACTACGAGGTGTTCCCGAAGTCAGTGGTCCGGGACATGTACGAACGCGCGCTCACCTTCACCGAATACGTCAGCTTCTACGGCCTGTCCCGTTCCGAGGGGCTGGTGCTGCGCTACCTGGCCGACGCCTACAAGGCCCTGCGCCAGACGGTGCCCGACGACGCCAAGACCGAAGAGCTGACCGACCTGATCGAGTGGCTGGGCGAGATCGTCCGCCAGGTCGACTCCAGCCTGATCGACGAGTGGGAGCGGCTGCGCAACCCGCTGGCCGACCCGGCTGAACAGGCCGCGGCGCGTCCTGCCACGGTCACCACGAACATCCGGGCGTTCCGTGTCCTGGTGCGCAACGCGATGTTCCAGCGGGTCAGGCTGGCCGCTCTGGGCCACTACGCCGAGCTCGGCGACCTGGATGCGGCCTCCGGATGGGATGGCGACGCGTGGGCCGAGGTGCTGGAGGCGTACTTCGAGATGCACGACGAGATCGGCACCGGGCCGGACGCGCGCGGCCCGGCCTTGCTGATCATCGACCCGCAGCCGGGACAGTGGGTGCTCCGCCAGATCTTCGACGACCCCGCGGGCGACCATGACTGGGGCATCAGCGCGGTCGTCGACCTAGCCGACTCCGACGAGGCCGGCACGGCCGTGGTACGTATCACTGACGTCGGTCAGCTCTAGCGGTTTCAGCGCTGGTGGCGGGTGCGGGCGGCGGGCGGTGTCGGTAGCCGGCGGGGATGTTGCGGATGACGATAAGCCTGACGATCTTGCCGTCGCGGACGGTGAAGTAATTGGTCAGGATGAGCTCGCCGGGCAGGTTGGTCTTGTCGAAATCGCCGTCATAGCGGCCGCGGACGATGGTGTCACCGTAGTGGTCGATGACCTCGGTGACCTCGATGGTCACGTGATCGCCGACCATTTCCCTGGCGACCCAGCGACCGATCGCCTCGATACCGCGGAACTCCCGGTGGGCGTCGTTGACCAGTGCATCGTCGGCGAAGGTGGCGACGATGGCGGCCCGGTCGAAGGCGTTGACGGCGGCGACGTGCTCGGCCAGAACGGTGTCGAGGGCGGAGGTGACGGTCATGACGGGGCTCCTTCTGAAGATGCTGAACTGCTGTTTCTGTCTCACCGTCTCGGTGGTAACTCCACCCTGGGTACTCCCCTGGCCGGAGAGTCAACCGCGGGATCATCGATTGACTGTCCGGTAGGGGGAGGGCTGACAATGGCCTGGTGACAGCAGCCCTCACCGTCGGTGACTTCTCCCGCGTAACCCACCTGAGCATCAAGACGCTGCGGCACTACCACCAGGTCGGGCTGCTCGAGCCGGCCACGGTGAACCCAGATACGGGCTACCGCTACTACTGCGACGGGCAGATCCCGACCGCGCAGGTTATCCGCCGCCTGCGTGATCTCCAGATGCCGGTGGCTGAGGTCAAAGCGGTGCTGTCCGCGCCGGACGCACCGGCCCGCAACAGCCTGATCGCCGCGCACCTGGACCGGCTGGAAGCCGGGCTGGCGCAGACCCGGGCCGCGGTGGAATCACTGCGCAACCTGCTGGGACGCCCCGGCAGCGCGCACGCGATCGAGCATCGCAGCGTCGCAGCTACTCAAGCGGCAGGTATCGGGCAGGTCATCGCGCGCGAGGATGTCCTGGCCTGGTGGCACGGCGCCCTTGGTGAGCTGCAGGCCACCGTCCGCGCCCAGGGTCTGCGCGTCACCGGTCCGGCCGGCGGCCTGTATGCGAGCGAGCTCTTCCAGCACGGCCGCGGTGAGGCGACCGTGTTCATCCCGGCGGAAGGCAGCGTCCGCGTCATCGGCCGGGTCGCACCGGTCACGATCCCGGCCGCCGAGCTGGCGGTCATCACCCACGACGGCTCGCTCAGCGACGATGATCTCAGCTACGGCGAGCTCGGCGGCTACGTCACCGCCCACGAGATCAGCATCGACGGGCCGATGCGCGAGTACTACCTGTGCGGCCTGGCCGACACGCCAGAGCAGGCGAACTGGAGGACCGAGATTGGCTGGCCCATCTTCCGCGCTGACGGCAGCGGAGACGGCCGCAGTTCGCGGGAACCAGCGGAGCGCCAACCATGATTCTCCCGAAAGTCCGGGACTCCCGCTTCGTGACGATCCGCCGCGGCGGAACCCTCACTGATTCGGATCACCGGCTCCTCGCTCTGTGGGCGGCAGCTTGCGCGGAGCACGTCCTTGACCTCTTCGAGTCAGCTCGGCCTGAGGACCCACGGCCACGTCAGGCGATCGGGTATGCCCGCGCCTGGGTGCGTGGTGAGGTCAAGATGACCCAGGCTCGGGCGGCGGGCGGGCATGCGATGGGCGGCGATCCGCGAACTCGTACTTGACGACCAGCGGCTGCGGAACGACATCTGCTGGTCTGGGTTTGACGGCTGAGCGCGACGCGGGCGCTGTCCTGGGCCAGGATGGCCGCCTTCCGGACGCCATCGCGCTGGTGGAGCAGGCGAGCTGCACGTATCGCCCCGGGATTGGCGAACGGGTGCCGGGGGAAGCGTCGTCCGGATACCTGTTCACGGTCCGAGGTAGGCGAGGACGGCCAGGACACGGCGGTGGCCGGAATCGGACGGCGGCAGGCCCAGTTTGCTGAAGATGTTACTGATGTGCTTCTCGACCGCGCGCTCGGAGACGACGAGGTGATCCGCGATGGCGCTGTTGGAGCGGCCTTCCGCCATCAGGGCGATGACATCATGTTCCCTCGCGGTGAGGGCGGCGAGGGTACTGGCGTGACGGCTCGCGTTGAGCAGCCCGGCGACGACCTCGGGGTCGAACGCGGTGCCGCCCGCCGCGACCCGGGCGATCGCGCCGATGAACTCCGAGACGTCGGCAACCCGGTCCTTGAGCAGGTAGCCGACGCCGCCAGAACCCATGGCCAGCAGGTCAGCGGCATACCGGGTCTCGACGTACTGTGAGAAAACCAAGATGCCGATGCCGGGCTGGTCGCGGCGGATCTCGATCGCGGCGCGCAACCCTTCGTCGGTGTAGTTCGGCGGCATCCGCACGTCGGTGATGACCACGTCGGGCTGGTGCTCAGCGACGGCTGCTTTCAGCGCCTCGGCGTCACCGACCGCGGCGGCGACTTCGTGTCCCCCGTCGGTGAGGATCTCGACGAGTCCGGCCCTGATGACGGCGGCGTCTTCGGCGATGACGATGCGCATGGGCTCAGGCGTGGGAGGGGAGTTCGACGGTGATCACGGTGGGGCCACCACGCGGGCTGGCGATGTGCAGGCGGCCGTCGACAGGCCGGATGCGTTCGGCCAGCCCGCTCAGACCGCCGTCCGGGGTCGGGTGGGCGCCGCCGCGGCCATCGTCGGTGACGCGGATCCGGAGCAGACCGGGAACATGCACGGCTTCGAGGGTAGCGTGCCGCCCGCCGCTGTGCTTGGCCACGTTGGTGAGCAGTTCGGCGGCGGAGAAGTAGCCGATGGTCTCGATCGCGGCCGTAGGGCGCTCCGGGATGTCGGTGACCAGCTCGACCGGGACCGCGCTACGGGCGGCCAGGGTGGCCAGCGCGTCGGCGAGACCGTTATCCAGCACCGGCGGGTGGATGCCGCGGGTCACGGTCCGCAGCTCGGCGATCGCCGCGACGGCACTGCGGTGAGCGTCGTCGACTAGCTGAGTGATGCGCGCCAGGTCGACCGGGGCGGTGGCACCGAGCTTCTCCTTGGCTAGGCCTAGCTTCATGGCCAGGGCGACCAGCTGGGCCTGCGTGCCGTCGTGCAGGTCCCGCTCGATGCCGCGGAGCCTGGCCGCGGAGTCGTCCACGACGCGGGCCCGGCTCTCCTCCAGGGCGCGCACTCGCTCGGCGGCGGAGTGCGGGCCGAGCAGGCCGCGGATAAGGTACAGGTCAGCCGTCGTGACATAGTGCGTGAGCCACGGAGCCGCGAGCAGCAGGGCCGCGCCCGCCGGGACGAGCAGAAACGAGCTGGCCAGGTTTGTGAGCTGGAATCCGTGGATCGGCCCGATCGGAGCGACCTGCCGCCAGGCCGGGTAGGTCAGCAGGAACAGCCCGCCGAGCCAGCCGGCGGCCACGGCGACGATGCCGGCCCCGGCGAGGGGCAGCTTCGCCGCGATGTAAATGCGTGCCCGCCAGGCTGGGTTGTCTTGCAGGGCCCCGGCGTACCAGGCGAGTTTTTCCGACGACTGCAGCGAGTCGACGGTAACGCCCGCTTCGGCGGCTAGCTCGGCGACCCGCGCTGGCGGGAGGTTACGGACGGAGATGCCGCTGCGCCCCGCCCACTTCCGTGACTTGGCGCCTGCCTTGGCCACGGCCTCGGCGAGGCGGGCGGGGTCCGGTGTCGCTACCCGCACGCTCGGCCGGGGCCGCAGTTGCGGCGGGGCCGGCACCTGCTCGCCGAGCAGCTGTCCGGCGAAGAAGCGGCTGGCAGCGCCGAATTTCCGTACGCCGGGCGCGGACACCGCCCACAATGGCCCGTTGCCGATACCGGCCACGGTGAAGACGAACGCAGCCACGGCGAGCGGGAAGGTGATAAGCGAGTAGAGGAGTTCAGCCCAGGCGCGCTTGGTGAATAGCGCTGTGAGCAGGTGCCCGAGTCGCGACGCGGGCGGCCTGTTCATGAAGTGATTGTCGTACATGATGGCGGCGTGGTAGCCGCCTTCGGTAGCAAGAGATTTGTTCATACCTCGATGCTGCGCGGCGGCGGGCGCGAGATCGATCGTGGCAGCCGAGCACTTCAGGTACGGCTAGCACGACTGACGCACCTCCGATCGGTTGACTGAACATTCAGTCTAATGCTGTTACGATTACCCGCGAGGTGCGAGCCGGCCAGCAGAGCGGGGGACGCGAGCATGAGGGATCACGTCGGCCGCGCTGACCGCGGTTCCCGGGACGCGGGCGAGCAGCGGCGGGAGCAGATGCTACGGGCGGCGCTCGAAGTCATCGTAGAGCGTGGTTACGCCGACACCAGGATCGCCGACGTGGCCGAACGGGCCGGCACCAGTCCAGCACTGGTCATCTACTACTTCAAGACGCGCGACCAGCTTCTTACCGAGGCGATCAGGTATTGCGAGGACTCCTGGTACGCCGAGGGCCAGCGGCGGATGCGGGAAATCCCGACCGCGGCCGGGCGGCTCGCCGAGCTCGTCGCCATGACCTGCCTGCCCGGCACCGATCCGGAGCCGCGCAGCTGGTGGCTGCTCTGGCTGGACCTGTGGGCGCTATCGCCCCGGAACCAGGGGGTTTCCGCGGTGCGGCAGAAGTCCGACGAGCGGTGGCGGGAGACCATCCGCTCCATCGTGCTGGCCGGCCAGGAGGCCGGCGATTTCGCGCCGGTGGACGCGGACGATTTCGCGATCACGCTGTCGGCCCTGCTCGACGGGCTAGCGGTGCAGATCGCGCTGGCGGACCCGCAGGTGCCGCCGCAGCGCACGTACGAGCTGGCGATGCGGTTCGCGGCGGGACAACTGGGGTTCGAGCCGCCAACACCGATGGTAATCATTACCAGTGGTTCTGGGCCGACCAGCCATCGCCGCCTATAACGACAATTTGCAGTACCAGGACCTGAACGGTCACTGGCACGGCGGCACCCCTGCTTTCTCCGCGCTCGATAACCCCTACAACGGGGCGGCCTACTCAGGGTCGGTCGCTGCGCTCAACGGTGAAGCGAACCCCACCGCCATCACGTACGTCGCTACCAGCCGGGCCAAGGCCGCCAACCTGACGGGCGGCGCCGTCGACTCGGACCAAGCCGCCTACATGGTCCAGGTCAAGGGACAGCTCAACGGGGCGGCCGCGCATCATCCCAGGGGCCTGCCCGCCCCGCACGGAACGGTGCTGACCGTCGTCATCGACGCCGTCACCTTGCAGGTCACGGACTGGGGCCTAACGAACACCACGGCGCCGCTAAACCAGCTCGGCCGAGTTCAGGCCGTCAGCTAAGACCAGAAGGACACCTGGCCCTCCGGGTTTCAGTGCCCGCTGGGACCCGGAGTACCCGGGGGGCCAGGAGCCTCTCCCGATCCGGCCAGCGCGCTCAGCTCGGCCATAATGACGGCCTGGGGGCCGGGCGGCTCGAACCAGCCGGCGACCCGCCCGTTGCTGGCCTGCTCGCACCCGTTGAGCTGCAGCAGCACCGTGAATGGAGCGGCGTCGGAGTACTCGAACCGCAGCGTCACCATCCTGTACTGGCGCGGCGGCGGCCCGCAATGGCGGACGCCGCCACGCAGCGGAGCCGCCAGGGCGGTCAAGATTCCCGTCAGCGGTGCACCGGTCGCCATCGCCTGACCGGCGAGCTGGCCTGGCGCCCGGGAACCGGCATAGGAACAGATCAGCACGGCGGCCGGCCCGGACGGCAGCAGGTTCCCGCCTGGGCCCGGCCCCGGACCGCGCCTTCCCGGCCGGGCGGGAGAGGACGGACATGAACCGGCTTTCGGTGCCGTGGCTACCTGCGCCGGAGAGGAACGGGCCACCGGCGGTGAAGGACGAGCCACGGCAGTAGTGATGATGACGGCTGACCCCACCGCCGCCACGGTGACCGCTGCCCCCACCACGGCGGCTGCGCGCCGGCGTCTCCGGGCGGAAACGACCCTGCTGAACAGGTCAGGGGATGCGTGCAGCTCGGCCGTGGAGCGCGCGACGAGGTCGCGCGCCCACCTCTGTTCGTCGGTCATGATCTCCACTCCTCCTGTGCGCGGATGGCGGCGGCTAGAGCCGTCAGACCTCGCGCGGCATTGCTTTTCACCGTCCCCAGCGAGCAGCCCATCCAGGCCGCCGTATCGGCCTCGGACACGTCCAGGTAGTACCGCAGGGTGACGGTGAGACGCTGCCGGGGCGGCAAGTCAGCCAGGGCACGAGCGAGCAGGTCACGGTCGGCCACGACCGTGACCTCCCGGTCGCCGGGGTCAGTCCCGCGCTGCTCGCCGTCAATTCTCAGTAGCTCCCGCCAGCGGCGGCGGCGGACGGCGGTCAGGTAACACGTGCCCAGCACCCGCCGCACGTAGGCGTCCACGTCCCGTTGCCGCGAAACTGATGCGCTGCCAGCGCGGCCAGACCTTGATCAAGGTGGCCTGCACTAGGTCCTCGGCATCATCGAGATTGCCCGTCAGCAGCCATGCGGCGCGAACAAGACGGTCACGACTGCCGTCAACATACTCGCGGAAGCCTTCGGGTTCCCTCATCGCGGTCCGCCTTCAGGTGATCGCGTCTGCCTGGCACTGTTTTCACGCCCTGAGCCGGCCCCCAGGTTGCATCCTTACACCGTATGGACGCCTGAAGCGTGCCGAATCTTCTCATGCAGACGATCAGTGCCAGCCATGAGCCGGCGGGCCTGGTGCTGATAGGCGAGGTGAGAACCTTGCGTTTATGCGCGCATTGGTGATCACCGGGCCGGGGTCGGCACGGGTCGAGGAGGTCGCGGCACCGCTGGCCGGCCCCGGGCAGGTGGTGGTGGACGTCCGCCGGGCCGGGATCTGCGGGACGGACGCCGAGCTGTTCACCGGGACGCTGGCCTATTTCGCCCAGGGCAAGACGGGCTTCCCGGTGCGCCCGGGGCACGAATGGTGCGGCGTGGTGTCCGCGCTCGGCGCCGGAGTTGACCCGGGCTGGCTAGGCGTCCGGGCGACCGGGGACACCATGCTGGGATGCGGGCACTGCGCCCGCTGCCAGGCCGGACGCGCGCACGTCTGCGCCAGCCGGCACGAGGTCGGGATCGTGGGCTGGCCCGGCGCCCTGGCCGAGAAAGTCCTGGTGCCCGCGTCGAGCCTGTTCCGGCTGCCCGACGTCATCGACGACCGGGCCGGGGCCCTGGTCGAACCAGGCGGTAACGCCTGGCGGGCCGCTTCGGCGGCCGGCGCCGGTCCGGGGATACGGATCCTGGTGTGCGGGCCGGGCACCATCGGGCTGCTGACGGTGGCCTTCGCCGCCGCCGCTGGTGCCGAGGTCCACGTCCTGGCCGTCGACGGCAGCCGCCGCGACCTCGCGTCGTCGTTCGGGGCCGCGGGCTACTGGACCGCCGGTGAGCTGCCATCGCAGGCCTACGACGCGGTCATCGACTGCACCGACGATCACCAGATGCCCGCGGCCGCCCTGGAGCTGGCCGAGCCGGGCGGACGACTGGTCTGCATCGGCATCTCCGGCGTGCCGAGCCTGATCGACAGCCGGGCCCTGGTCCTCGGCGACATGACGGCGGTCGGCATCCTCGGCGCGTCGGCCGGGCTGGCCCCCGCGATCGAGCACTATGCCGACGGCCGGGTGGATCCCGCCGCCATCGTCGCGGTGACCGTCGGCCTGGAACGCGCGGCCCAGGCGCTGGCCGGGCAGGTCAGCGCAGGAACGGGGACCAAGATCCAGATCGACCCAGGCGGCTAGGTTCGGCCCCGGGTAAAGGCAGCCGGATACCGTGCACGAACCCGTCCTGGTCACCGGCGACCAGGGTGCCGCCGACGATCGCCGGACGGGAGAAGGAGTGGGTGAGCGTGTGCTGCACCGACCCCTGCCGCCGCCCGTCGGCGATCCGGACGCCGATCAGCCTGCCGCGGGCGGACAGCACCCAGGCGCTGTCGCCCTCGACCGTGACGCCCGCGTTCAGCACCCGGACCTTCAGGGCAGCTCGCCAGATGACGCGGCCGTCGGCCAGGCTGACCCGGCAGATGGTGCCCTGCTCGTCGGTGAGCAGGGCCGTGCCGTCGCCGAGGACGACCGCGGGCGGGTACATGGTGCTGCCGGGGAACCGCCAGCGCACCGCGCCGGTGGCGGCCTCCAGCGCCAGCGAACCGGACACCGTGGCCACCACGGCCGCCTCGGCACCGAGCACGACGGTGGTGGCCCAGCCGCTGTACAGGGCGACCCGGTGCGCGTCGCCCGCCACCATCGCGCAGGACCAGGCCTGCCGGCCGGTGAGCATGTCATGGGCCCGCGCGTAACCGTCCGCGGCGCTGGTGTAAACCCGCACGCCATCGCACGCGGCCTGTCCGGCGGAGAACCCGCGGCCAGTCACCGACCAGGCGAGCTGCCCGGTCGCCGCGTGCACGGCGAGCAGCTGGCGCCCGGCGGAGAACACGACGTATTCGCCGGCGCCCGCCCACGCCACGGTGGGCGTGCTGAGCACCGGCGCGCCCGCGTCGAACCGCCAGATGGTTCGCCCGGTGGCCGCGTCCAGGGCGTACAGGTGCCGGTCGGCGGAGGGAACGAACAGCGTGCGGGCCGCGGCGTCAACGCCAGGGCGGCCGTAGACCGGGCCGAGCCGGACGCGCCACAGCCACGGCGTCCGGCCGTTTCCCGGGCCGGACGGGACCCGGA
>JALYVS010000660.1 GCA_030853115.1 Actinomycetota bacterium | reverse complement strand
GGCCTACGCCGCGGTCGCCGCGACCGGGCTCATCGCGCTGGTGCCGCTCGCCGCCGCGGCCACCCGACCGCCCATCAAGCCGGCCGCGGTGCCGCTGGCCGCGTTCCTTGAGGCGCACCGGCTCACCTACGGCATCGCCGGGTACTGGGATGCCTCGGTGGTCACCCTGCAGTCGGGTAACCGGGTCCAGATCCGCACGGTTGACGTGTGGGGACAGATCGGAGCGGCCGGCTGGGAGTCGAACGCGCTGTGGTACGACACATCCCGGTACGACGCCACGTTCGCGGTCGCCAACTACACCGGCGAGTACTCCGCGGCCCGCTTCGAGCACTTCCTCGGCAAGCCTGCGGCGACCTACCGGGTGGCCAGCTGGCTGGTCCTGGTGTACCGGGCCAACCTGCTCCGGCATATCACGCCGGAGCAGGTGCGTTACTGAACGCGGTCTGCCAGTAGACGGTGTAGTACTCGTGGGCGGCGCGGCTGACCGGGATGAGGCGGATGGGCTGGCCTTGACGGGTCGGGCTGGCGGCCTCGAAGGTCATGGGCCGCGCGGTGGTCCGGCTGACCGAGGCGGTCTCGAGGGTCGGGGTCAGGCTACCGGGGTCCTTGTCGTACACGCCGCTCAGCACGACCGGGCCGTAGATCGCGGCCTGCACGGAGGGATGATCCGGGGTCGGCTCGAAGGCTAGTTGCATCGGCAGCGTGACCTCGAGCAGGTCACCCGTGCGCCACCACCGCCGGAGGGTGATCCAGCCGCCGGCCGGCGGGATGGCCGGCGGGCTGAGGAACGCCGCGCCGGGCGACGGGCCTAGGGCAGTGCTGGGAACCAGCGTGTTGTTGAGCCGGATCACCGGCGGTCCGGCGACCCACGCGGGCACTCGCACCCGCAGCGTCATCATGGCCGCACCGGAGACCACGGACAGCCGCGTCACCGGCTCGTCGGGGAACCCGGTCAGCTGCCGCAGGACCAGCCCGCGGCTCCGTACCTCCGACGGGATGAACAAGTTGACGTAGATGCCGTCCGCGTCGCGCGTGTAGATCGTGTCGGCAAACTTGGCCTGGGTCTCCAGCCCGCTGGCGGTGTCGCAGGTGAAAGTGTCGTAGTCAGTGGCGTAGATGCCCCGGTTGCCGCCGGGAAAGTAGTTCAGCGGCTGGCGCTTGCACGCGCCCGCCGACAGGCCGGTGTAGTAACAGTTGAAGCCGTGCGGCGACGCCGGATCCTGCTCCCCCAGCATCTGGTTGAACAGCGTGCGCTCGTAATAGTCGAGCAGGTCCACCCGGGTCAGCTGATGGAAGTGCAGCAGCCTGGTCAGCTTGAGCATGTTGTAGCTGGCGCAGTTCTCGCAGGTGAAGTTGGACAGCTGGGCGGCGACCACGTCAGGCAGCTGGAAGTGCTCGAAATTGCCCACGCCACCGATGACGTACACATGATGACCGGTCACGATGTCCCAGAAGTTCTGCGCGATGTCGTGATACTTGGCGCTGCCGGTTTCCTCCCACATCCGGACGCAGGCCACGATCTTCGGCGTGGTCACATTCGCCTGCATCCCCGGCAGCACGTCCAGCCCGTCGGCCAGCGGATCCAGCACCGCCGCGTGGTAGAAACGCTGGGCGGTAGCGAGGTACCGTTCGGCGCCGGTGATCGTGTACAGGTTGGCCAGGGCTTCCGGCATCCCGCCGAATTCGGTGCCGAGAACCATCTGCATGTGGCTATAGGTCAGCCGCCCGGTGCGCCATTGCACCCAGTCGGCCAGCTTCATCGCGACGTCGAGCGCCTGGTCGTCTCCGGCCAGCTGGTACTGGTCGATCAGGCCGGCCAGGTACTTGTGGATCATGTAGTAGGGCGACCAGATCGGCGTGCCCTGCTCCAGCCAGTCGAAATAGGCCTCGGGGAACGCCGACAGGTAACCCGGGTGAAAACCCGCGTCGGTCGCCCGGGCCTGGAGCGCGGCGAGCTGGCTGACCAGGTAGCGGCCGCGGGTGCGGGCCGCCTCGTGGCCGGTGCTGGCGTAGGTCAGCGCGAGGCCGGACAGCAGATGCCCGGTGGTGTGGCCGCGGATCTGCGACGACGGCTTTTCCCAGCCGCCGATGGGCGGCGCGGTCGGATGCTGGCCGTAATTGACGCGGAACGAGCGCAACATGCGTTCTGGGTCAAGGAACAGCAGGTAATCGGTGTTCCTGGCCTGGTTGTTCCTGAACGGGCCATCGAGGAGTTCTACCGCCTGCAACGGCAGCGCGGCCGTGCGGCCGGCGGCGCCGTCAGGGGCGTAGCCGGCAGGGCTCGGGGTTAGGTTGGCTTGGGTCTGGCTCGACGGCGGGGATTGCGCATCCGGCCGCCCGGCGGCGCCCGCGGGCATCTGGCCGGCGACCAGCGCCTGCTCGGCGATCAGGGCACCCGCACCGACGCCGAACGCGGTCATTACCACGCGCCTGCTCAGGTTACGGGCCGGCTCGCCGGCCAGGCCGCTGCCCGCCGGATTGGTTTGGCCGCGGGCCGGCTCGCCGCCGGTCACGCCGCTGCCCGCCGGATTGGTTTGGCCGCGGCCCGGCTGGCCGGTCAGGACGCTGCCCGCCTTGTTCGCATCTGA
>JALYVS010000659.1 GCA_030853115.1 Actinomycetota bacterium | reverse complement strand
TCGCTCGCATCTTCCCGTTGGCCGGCCCGCGCGCTCGGCCGGTGCGAAATGGCCCAGGCGGGTAAAGCTATGTTCCAGCGTAACTACACAAACTGCCCGCGACAGGCACTCGCACGGATAGCCCGGGTCTCCGGCGCGGCTTCTCTTCAGGCGCCGGGGCCGCCCGCCAATTGCCAGTTAATGCCAAGATGGTTTCATGCGCCTGCTCATTCTTGGAGGAACGTGGTTCCTGGGCCGGACGATCGCCGAGCAAGCTATTGCCGCCGGCTGGCAGGTGACCACGTTCTCGCGCGGACGCAGCGGTCACGACGTGCCGGGCGCAGTACCGGTGCGCGGGCAAAGGGAAGACCCGGATGACGTGGCCCGGCTGGCTGGCAGTGACCGCTGGGACGTGGTCGTGGACACGTCCGGGTACACGCCCGAAGCCGTCGACCTGGCTGCCCGGATGCTGCGGGCCCAGGCCGGCCGGTACGTGCTGATCTCCACTGTCAACGCCTACCGCGGCTGGCCGACCGAGCCGCTCACGGATGAATCCCAGGTGTACGAAGATGCCGGCGATGGTGCCCGGCCCGCTCCTTCAGCGGCGGGAATTCTCGCGGCCACCGGAGTCAGGTACGGGCAGGGCAAGGCCGCCGGCGAAAGAGCCCTGGCCCGGTGGTTCCCCGATCAACGCAGCCTGATCCTGCGGCCGGGCGTGATCCTGGGGCCGTACGAGTACATCGGGCGGCTTCCGTGGCTGCTGCGGAGAATGGAACGCGGCGGTGAGGTCCTGGCCGCCGGGAGCCCCTCGCGGCCGATCCAGCCCGTGGACGTCCGGGACCTCAGCGGATTCGTGCTCCACGCCGCCAGAACCGGCCTGTCAGGCGCGGTGAATGTCACGGCGCCGCCTGGCCATGCCACCTACGGCGCGCTGCTGGAAAGCTGCCGCGAGGTGACCGGCGGCCACTGCGACCTCGTATGGGTCGCCGACCACTGGCTGGAATCTCAAGACGTGACGCCATGGTCGGAGATCCCGCTGTGGCGCACGACAGCGGGGGCATGGAACGTGTCGTCGGAGCGCGCGCAGGCAGCGGGACTGACCTGCCGTCCGCTCCCGGAGACTGTCGCCGGCACATGGGACTGGCTGCGCCGGGAGGACCCCGTGCCGCACGAGCGGGCGGCCGAGATAGGTATCGACGCGGTAAAAGAAGAGCGGCTACTGGCCGCCTGGCGGAAGCATGCCGCGGGCGGCCAGGACGGGAGCTGACTCCGCGGAGAACACGCGTATCCGCTCCGAGAGGTCCGCCGCAGGCATCGAGCCCGCATACCGACGCGCTCCCAGCGCAGCAGCTGCGCTCTCCAGCCGCCCCACCAGGGGGTAGCTGCGGAAGCCCGGCGCAACCCCCCAAACCGGGCTGAGCGCATCCCCTGCCGCATCCAGCCGGCCACGAGACAGTTCCACGCAGGCAAGATCAGCTTGCGCCTTCGCCCCTACCGTGTCACCGAAGGCATAGCCTGCCGCGTGCAATGCGATGGCCTCCCGCGCCCGGACAGCAGCACCGTCCGGATCCCCGACGGTAAGCAGCGCCGTCGCCGCGCACATCGCATGGCGGGCCTTGTCCCAGCCGTACTCGCCCCCGATCTCATCGTGCAGTTCCTCCGCGTAAGCGCCCCCCGACTCCTCCTGAGCCCGGTCAGCGGCAGCCAGCTCCGCGCTGACCCGGTCTTCTGCCCCGAGGTGGGCCCACGCGCGAGCAGCTATGCAGTGCAGGCGTGCGCGTGCGGTTCCGCGCGGTGCGACTTCCAGGGCGCCGGCGATGACAGCCGCCGCCTCACGAGGCCGGCCACGCCAGAAGACGATGAGGCCCTCCAAGCCGAACGCCCACGCTTTCAGCCCTCCGTGCCCGGTGATCTCCCCGTAGACGGTAGCTGCATGCGCCTGCTCGATTGCCGCCGACCACGCGCCAAGGTCCCACGATGCCATGGCCAGCAGCGCGCAGGCTCCGCCTGTAACTAGGTGCAGGTCAGCGAGCTGTGCAGGCTTACGGGTACGCTCGGACAGCCGGCGCGATTCCTCCCGCAGACTCCTGGCCTGGCCAAGGAACTCAAGGGGAGGCATCGCGGAGTACGACCGGGCCAGGCGCTGCAGCTCGGCTGTCAGCTGGAAAACGACCAGCGGGGCAACCGACCTGGCCGCTTCGGCGGAAGCATGGCCAGCGGATTCAGCTGCGACCGCCCAGATCGCGTTCTCGGTCACCGCAGAAGCTGACGGCTGCGCGAAGTCCGCAGGTGCGGAGATGACGGCAGGCCAGGCCCAAGCTGGCGGTGCCCCCGGCAGCTCACTTCGGCTGATGCCTTGCGGGTCCGGATCAGACCCTGCCTGCGCTCCTACTGGATGTTCGCCAGGTTCCGGCAGGAGCGTTCCCTGCTGTTCCGGCAGGATGCCCTGGTGGTTCACCGGGGCCTGACCTCGCCTGCTCGCAGCCTGGGCGGCGGGCTGGCTGTATTTGTCGAGGATGAGGAGGTCGGCCGGGCGGAGGTGCTCGCGGTCGGCGAGGTCGACCAGGTCGGTGACGGCGCAGTCGTAGACGGCGGCGAGGATGGCCAGCAGG
>JALYVS010000208.1 GCA_030853115.1 Actinomycetota bacterium | reverse complement strand
GGGCCGCCCACGCCCGCAGGCTCGCCGACCTGGCGGCCGGCGGCGGCGCCAACACGCTGCGCATGACGCTGTCCTCGTTCGTGCTCGCCGCGCGGCTGGAGGAGGTCGCGGTCGCGGCCAGCGAGCGGCTGCTGAAGATGACCTCGGGCCGGTACTCGCTGGTGCACACCGACGCGCGCCGCGGCGCCGGCCGGTCCGGGCTCGGCCTGCTCGCCTGCGACACCTGGACCGGGGTGGACCGTGACACCAGCACGCTGTCCGGCGGCGAGACGTTCCTGGCCAGCCTGTCCCTGGCTCTGGGCTTGGCCGACGTCGTCACCGCCGAGGCCGGCGGCACCCGGATCGAGGCGCTGTTCGTCGACGAGGGCTTCGGCAGCCTGGACGAGGACACCCTGGAAGAGGTGATGACCGTGCTGGACGGCCTGCGCGAAGGTGGCCGGATGGTCGGCGTCGTCAGCCACGTCGCCGAGCTGAGGCAGCGTATCCCGGCTCAGCTCCGGGTGCACAAGGGCCAGGCCGGCAGTCACCTGACCGTCCGTAACCAGCGCGGCTAGAGAAGATCCGCGCATAGCGGCTATTGGAAGCCAAGACGTTCATATGTTTCATAACTCCCGGACACCCAATAACGCTACGATAACTACAGGGTTTCGGGATACGTATTGCGACACCGACAAAAGCGGGTCGGGCCTCTCGTCAGGGGACCTTCCCGCGGTCTAGGATCGGAACTGTCAGTAACCATCGTTGAACCCTGACGAGACGGCTGTTGGCGGCAGACCGGTAGGTCAGAAGTGGCGAACGGTAGGAATTCTCCCATGACAATAGAGTCCGGTGCGCGACGCATCGTCGTCGGCGTCGACGGCTCAGCGGAGTCGGTAGCCGCGCTGCTGTGGGCGTGCCGTGAGGCAAGCTTGCGAACCGCTGAGATCATCGCTGTCCTGGCCCAGGAATCCGCGTGCCACCAGGTTGCCAGTTATGCCGTCCCGGCGCCTAGGTCGACCGCCGGCAGCTGGGGCGCGGCCCGTGACCTGCTGCGCCGTTCGGTCAGCGAGGCGGCGGCCCTGTTTCCCGGCGTCCGCGTACGCACCGAGATCGCCGAAGGGCTGGCGGCGCGCGTGCTGCTCGATCACGCCGGTGATGCCGACCTGCTGGTGCTCGGCCGGACGGCCTACGGCCCCGACCCGTACCGCGCCGCGGGGCCGGTGATCCGGGCCTGCCTGCGCGCCTCTGCCTGCCCGGTGGTCATCATCGGCTCTGCCCCGGACCCCGCGGATCACCTGCCCAAGTCCTGGCAGCATGACCTGGAAGGCTCCGGCGCCGCGAGGTAGCCCAGCGGGTGGCGCCGCACGGCCGGGCGGTACCGCCCGGCCGGCCGGGCGGCGGCCAGGTCTCCGGACGTTGCCGGTACTCTCACCGTCATGGCGACCTCGATGATCAGGGTGTGGCTTCCCGAACCGGAGGCCGTGGCGTTGATGGGCGGCTTGCCCGCGCCGATGGCGGCCGACGTATGGACCGGCGGTGAGCAGCTGCCGGATTCCGCTGGCGAGGTCGAAGTGGTGGTGCTGCCGTTCGGGGTGCCGCCGTCCCGGATGCCGGTGCTGGCCAAGCTACCCCGGCTGCGGCTGATCCAGCTGATGTCGGCCGGCGCCGAGCAGGTGATCCCATTCGTTCCACCCGGTGTCACCTTGTGTAACGCACGCGGGGTGCATGACCCCGCGGTCGCCGAATGGGTCATGGCTGTGATCCTGGCTCAGGTGCGGCAGCTGCCCAAGTTCGTGACGGCCCAGCAGGCCGGTACCTGGGATCCGGTCCGCAGTGAGCCGCTGGCCGGCCAGAGCGTGCTGATCGTGGGTTACGGCTCGA
This sequence comes from Actinomycetota bacterium, assembly GCA_030853115.1. Taxonomy (GTDB): domain Bacteria; phylum Actinomycetota; class Actinomycetes; order Streptosporangiales; family Streptosporangiaceae; genus Palsa-504. The sequence goes on along the minus strand of JALYVS010000208.1, from coordinate 8,170 downwards.
TCGGCGAGGCGGTCGAGCGCATGCTGGTGCCGTTCGGCGTGACAGTGGAGCGGATCGCCCGGCGCGCCCGGGCCGGCGTGTCGAGCATGGCCGATCTGCCCGCCGCCTTGCCGAAAGCCGACATCGTGATCGTGCTGGTCCCGCTCACCCCGGCTACAACCGGGTTGGTGGATAAGCGGTTCCTGGCCCAGATGCACGATCACGCCCTGCTGGTCAACGCGGCCCGCGGCTCGATCGCGGACACCAGCGCGCTGCTCGCGGAGCTGCGGTCAGGGCGGCTGCGCGCCGCCCTCGATGTGACCGACCCCGAGCCGCTTCCGGCCGGGCATCCGCTCTGGTCCGCGCCCGGCTTGCTGCTCACCCCCCATGTGGGTGGCGCTATGACCACGGCTGTCCCGCGCGTCATGGCCATGGTCAAAGACCAGCTGGCCCGCTACGCCGCGGGTGAACCGCTGCTTAATACCGTCGGCACCCAGGGATACTAGGCCGCGGTCCCGCCGTCCGGACCGGCGCCGGACCCGAAGTGAGAGAATCGATGGTGTGTCATCCCTGGTAGAAGTGTCCCCCCGGGTCAGCGCCGCGCTGGCGTCCGGCGCTCCGGTCGTCGCCCTTGAGTCGACGATCATCTCGCACGGCCTGCCTCGTCCGGGCAACCTGGACGCGGCGCGGCTGTTCGAGGCGATCCTGGCCGACGCGGGCGTGACCGCGGCCACCATTGCGATCATCGACGGCGTACCCAAGATAGGCCTGGTGCCGCAGGACCTGGAGCGCATCGCGGCGGATGAGTCCGTGGCCAAGATCAGCAGCCGCGACATCGGGATCGCGGTGGCGCGCAAGGTGACCGGCGGCACGACAGTGGCCGCCACCTCCGTGCTGGCCGCGCGGGCCGGCATCGCGGTATTCGCGACCGGCGGCCTCGGCGGCGTGCACCGCGGCGCGGCCGAGACCTTCGACGAGTCGGCGGATCTGACCGTGCTGTCCAGGACGCCGATCACCGTCGTCTCGGCCGGGGTGAAGTCCATCTTGGACATCCCGGCCACACTGGAGCGGCTGGAGACGCTGAGTGTCGCGGTAGTCGGGTACCGGACCTCGCGGTTCCCGGCCTTCTGGCTGTCCGATTCCGGCTGTGACCTGGACTGGCGGGTTGATAGCCCGGAGGAGATCGCCGACATCATGGTGGCCCGGGCGGCCTTCGGCGAGCAGTCCGCCTTGCTCGTCGCCAACCCGCTGCCGCCCGAGCTGCAGCTCGACCCGGGGGTCCTGGACAATGCGCTCACCGATGCCCTCGCCCTCGCGGCCGACCAGGATGTCCGCGGCAAGGCGGTCAGCCCGTTCCTGCTCGACCGGATCCAGCAGGTGACCGGCGGGGTGAGTGTCCGGGTCAACCTGCAGATCGCACGCGGCAACATCGAGCTCGCCGCGAAGATCTCCGCATCCTGGGCGCAGCGGGCCGCCGGCCCGGCCTGGCCCTGAGCGCGGTGCGAACCCGGCGGGTCGTGGTCATCGGTGACGTGATCAACGACGTGCTGGTCAAGCCGGCCGAGGCGGTCACGCCGGGCAGCGACACCGCGGCGGCGATCCGGGCCCGCCCGGGCGGCTCGGCGGCCAACCAGGCCGCGTGGATGGCTCATCTGGGCGCGGAGACGGTCTTCGCCGGGCGAGTCGGCGCCGGCGACGCCGGATATCATCACCGGGAACTGGCCCGGGCCGGCGTCAGCGCGCACCTGGCCGCCGACCCGGACACCGGCACCGGCTCGATCGTGATCATGGTGGCGCAGGACGGGGAACGGACCATGTTCACCGACCGGGGCGCGAACCTGCGGCTGCGGCGCGCTGACCTGCCGGCCGGCCTGCTGGACGGCGCGGCGGTGCTGCATCTCACCGGATACACGTTCTGCGAGCCGCCGCTGCTGGAACTGGCGCTCTGGCTGCTGGCCGAGGCCCATGCCCGCGACCTGGCGGTCACCGTCGATCCCGGTTCGGCCGCCTTCTTGGCCCGGATGGAGGCCGGCGCGTTCCTGCGCTGGACCGAAGGGGCGGCGGTATGCTTCCCCAACCGCGACGAGGCGGCCGTGCTCACCGGCGAGCCGGATCCGGTCACCATGGCGGCCCGGCTCACCCGGCACTACCGCGCCGTGGTCCTGAAGCTGGGCGATCAGGGCTGCCTGCTGGCCGTTCCCGGGCAGCCGCCGGTGCGGGTCCCGGCGTACTCGGCGCAGGCGACCGACACCACGGGCGCGGGCGACGCATTCTGCGGTGCGTTCATGAGCCGGTGGCTCGGCGCCCTGGCGGCCCCCGAGGTCGCCGACCTCATCGGCGCGGCCGAGTACGCCGTCCGGATCGCGGCCGCCGTGGTCACCCGCTTCGGCGGCCGCCCGGTCTGAACCGGGCGGCAGGTCAGGTTTGTTGCGGCCAATCTGATACACCCCCCTTGACGCCGGACGGGCCCGGGCTTATGTTTCGTGAAAACATCGTTCGACAATGTCGAACATGTTTCGGGCGGTGCGGCGATGACGACCCTCGCGCCGCAGACCGATGCGGTACCGGAAAAACCCAGTGGAGCAACGTCATGAAGAAGCTCATCAACAGCCCGGACACAGTTGTCGCAGATTCCCTGGCCGGCCTGGCCGCGGCGCATCCATCGCTGTCGGTGGACATCGAGAACCGGCTGATAGTACGCGCGGGCGGTCCGCGGCCGGGCAAGGTGGGCCTGGTGTCGGGAGGCGGTTCCGGTCATGAGCCGCTGCATGGCGGCTTCGTCGGCTACGGGATGCTGGATGCTGCCTGCCCCGGCGAGATGTTCACCTCACCGGTGCCCGATCAGATGCTCGCCGCGACCAAGGCCGTGGACGGCGGTGCCGGCGTCCTGCACATAGTGAAGAACTACACCGGCGACGTGCTCAACTTCGAGATGGCGGCGGAGCTGGCCGGGGACGAGGGCATCGAGGTCGTCCCGGTCGTGATCAATGACGATGTCGCGGTGCAGGACTCGCTGTACACCGCGGGGCGCCGGGGCACCGGGGCGACGGTCTTCGTGGAGAAGATCGCGGGCGCGCTGGCCGAGGAAGGGGCGAGCCTGGCGGACGTCGCGGACGTCGCCCGCGAGGTGAACGCCGCCACCCGGTCCTTCGGCGTGGCGCTCAGCTCGTGCACGGTTCCCGCGGCGGGCAAGCCGACCTTCGAGCTCGCCGACTCCGAGGTGGAGCTCGGTATCGGCATCCACGGCGAGCCGGGCCGGACCCGGGCCACCCTGGTCCCGGCGCGGGAGCTGGCGGCGATAGCGATGGACGCCATCAGCGCCGATATCCCGGTCGAGGGTGATCTCCTGGTCATGGTCAACGGCATGGGCGGCACCCCGCTCATCGAGCTCTACGTCATGTTCAACGAGGTCCGCACTTACCTGCAAGCGCACGGCGGACGGGTCCGGCGGAACCTGGTGGGCAACTACATCACCAGCCTGGAGATGCAGGGTTTCTCGGTGACGGTCTGCCCGCTCACCGACACGCTGACCCGGCTGTGGGACGCGCCGGTCGAAACCCCCGGATTGCGATGGGGACGCTAGGGCCGGCGATTGCCTTCTGCGAGGAGCCAACATGGACGCTGACCTCTTCCGGGCCTGGATCGTGTCCGCCGCCGGGATCATCGAGGCCAACCGCGACCACCTGACCCAGCTGGACGCGGCGATCGGCGACGCCGATCACGGCATCAACCTGGCCCGCGGCTTCACCGCGGTCCTCAGCGCTCTCGAGGCGGCACCCGGCGTGCCCGGGACGATCCTGACCGTGACGGGCAACACCCTCATCTCCAAGGTCGGCGGCGCCTCGGGCCCGCTGTACGGCACGGCTTTCCGCCGGGCCGGAAAAGCGCTGGGTGAAGCCACTGAAGTAGACCTGCTCGCCCTGTCGGCCGCCTTGGAGGCGGCCCTCGCGGGCGTCCAGAAGCTCGGCGCCGCCCGCGAGGGAGATAAGACGATGGTCGACGCGCTCGCCCCGGCGACCCGCGCCTTCAGCAAGGCGGTCGCCGAGGGCGCATCGGCGGACGATGCCCTTTCCGTGCTCGTCGAGGCGGCCGCGGCCGGTGCGAACGCCACTATCTCCATGCAGGCCCTGAAGGGCCGCGCGAGTTACCTCGGCCCGCGAAGCGTGGGCCACGAGGACCCTGGTGCGGTCTCGACCGTGCTCATTCTCGGCGCGCTCAGGGACGCCGCGCGGGCGGCGCGATGACCGGACCGAGCCGCTATCGCGGACATCCGGTCTCCGAGGGCTTCGGTACGGGGGTGATCTATCTCGGGGATCCCTCCGGCGGACACGTCGGCCAGGGCACCGCGCATGGTGCCGCGGCCGGCCCGGAGGACCGGAAACTGACCGAAGATGAGGTGCGGGCGGCGTTCGCCGCGGTCGCCAGCGACCGGGCCGCCTTGGCCGCCCGGCTCCGCAAGCGCGGTCAGGATCTCGAGGCCGGCATCGTCGAGGTAGGCGCGCTGATCGCGGCGGACTCCGCGCTCATCGGCCCGGCGATCGACGCGATGCGAGCCGGGGCCGACAGCATCGCCGCCGTCAGCCAGTCCGCGGCGGACCAGGCTGCCCTGCTGGCCGCCCTGCCCGACCCCGACCTGGCCCAGCGGGCCGGCGACGTCCGCCAGGTGGCCGCGGCCGTGCTCGGTTACCTGCGCGGCAGCGCCGCGCCTCCGCCGCCGGCCGCACAGTTCATCCTGGTTCGTTATGAGGTGGACCCGGCTGACCTGATCCGGCTGGCCGAGGACGGCCTGGCCGGCGCGGTGTCGGTAGCGGGCGGAGCCAGCTCGCACGCGGCGATCATCGCGCGCGGCCTCGGCCTGCCCATGCTGGCCGGCACCGACCCCCAGGTGCTGGCCGCCAGGCCCGGGCGTCAGGCCATCCTCGACGCCCGCGCAGGGGAGCTGATCGTCGATCCCGCCCAGGCCGAAGCCGCCGCGGCGGCGCTGCGGGCCGCCCGGGTCACCGCGGTAAATCCGCTGAGAGCAGGCGCGGAGGCCGGCGTCCGGACGGCGGACGGCGTGCTGGTCACCGTGCTGTGCAACGTCGCCTCGGCCGCCGAGACGCGACTCGGATTGTCCGGCGGCGCGGCCGGGGTCGGGCTGCTGCGCACCGAGATCCCCTTTATCGGTGGGTCCGGCTGGCCGTCCGAGGACGACCATCTGGGCCAGCTGACGCCGGTTCTCGGCCTGCTCCCGGGTAAGCCCGCCGTCGTCCGGCTGCTGGACTTCTCCGGTGACAAGACCCCGCGTTTCCTCGGCCCCAGCCAGTTCCCGGACAATCGCCAGGGGCTGGTCGCCCTGCTCGGTGCGCCCGGAGCCCTCCGGCAGCAGCTGAGGGCAATCCTGCTGGCAGGTGCCACGACCCGGCTCAGCGTGCTGATGCCGATGGTCACCTCGCTGGCGGAGGTGGCCAAGGTTCGCGCGGCGCTCGCCGAAGCGGCCGCTGAGGTCGGCACCGACCCTCCTGAGCTGGGCATCATGGTCGAGGTGGCTGCCACCGCCCGGGAGGCGGCGGCCTTCGCGCCCGCCGTCGATTTCTTCTCCATCGGTACCAACGACCTCAGCAGCGAGGTGCTTGGCCTCGGTCGGGCCGACCCCGGTACCCGCCCGGCGCTGGCCGCCGATCCGCGGGTCCTGGCCCTGATCGAGCGGGTGGTCCGGGCCGGGGCGGCGGCCGGAGTCAAGGTGTCGGTATGCGGCGACGCGGCCGCCGATCCGCTGGTCCTGCCGCTGCTCATCGGCCTGGGTGTGCGGACTGTGAGCGTCGGCGCGGCGCGCGTGCCGCAGGTGGCGAGCTGGATCGCGGACCTCGATACGACCACGGCCGCGCGCACTGCGGCGCAGATCCTGCAGCCCGGCCCGGGCCGGGTGAATCCCTGATGGCCGCCCGCCCCGCTGCCCCGGCGCCGACCTCCCCGGGGCGGGATACGTCAGCTGAGCGCCGACAGGACCACGCCGCCGCGTCCCGCGCCCAGGTTCCTGGAGATGGCGTGGGCGGCATCGGCTACGGCGCGCACGAGCTCCTCGCGCGCCCCGGGCTCCAGCAGCCGGTCGGCCGCGCCGACCACACCGATCGCGCCAGCCACCACGTCGTCCCTGGACCGGATCGGCGCCGCGATCCCGGCGTCGCCCACGGTCGCTTCCTGGTCCTCCACCGCGTAACCCCGCTGGCGTACCTGCCCCAGCGCGCGGTTCAGCGCGGTCTTGGTGGTCTTGGTGCGCCCGGTCAGCGGGGCCAGCTCGCCCGCCAGCAGCCGGGCGCTCTGGGCGGCGGGCAGATAGGCCACGATCGCGTGGCCGAGCGCGCAGGCATGCCACGGAATCGCGGCGCCGACCTCGAGGATCTGCACCGTGTTATCCGGCCGGAACACGTGGTGCAGCACGATGACGCGGGATCCGGACAGGGTCGCCACCCAGACGGCCTCGCAGGCCCGCTGGGCCAGGGATTCCGCCCAGCGCAGCGACCTGGAGCGCAGCTCAGATCCGTCCAGGTAGGCGTTGCCGAGCTGCAGCACCCCGGGACCCAGGCTGTACTTGCCCGTGTCGGGGTCCTGCGCCACCAGGTCATGGGTTTCCAGGGTGCGCAGCAGCCCGTGCACCGTGGGCTTAGCCAGGCCGACCCGGTCGGCTATCTCGGTCACGCCGAGGCGCGGGGTGCCGGAGCCCAGGACGGCCAGGATCTGAGCTGCGCGCTGTACCGACTGGATCATGACACCCTTTCAGCGATGCTGAACGACATTCAGGATATGCCATGAGCGCCGCCACTGTCGGAATCCTTCTCGTCTCGCACAGCGCGGAACTCGCCACGGGCGTCGCGCACCTGGCGGGCCAGGTCAGCGGCGGAACCGTCACGATCATCGCGGCGGGCGGCACCGACGACGGCGACCTGGGGACCAGTGCGGCCAAGGTAGCGGACGGGCTCGCCCGGGCCGATAGCGGCGCCGGCGTCGTGGTGCTTCCGGACCTGGGCAGCGCCGTGCTTACGGTGCGGGCGGTGCTCGAGGACGTGGCGGGCACCGGGGTGCTGCTGGCTGACGCGCCGTTCGTCGAGGGCGCGGTCGCCGCGACGGTAACGGCCGCCGCGGGCGGAGACGTCGCGGCGGTGGCCGCCGCGGCGGAGGAGGCACGCCATGTCCGCAAGCTTTGAGCAGGAGATCACGCTGCCGGGCGACCTGCACGCCCGCCCGGCCGGGGCGCTATCGGTGGCGGCGGGTCGATTCAGCTCGGCGGTCTCGGTCACCGCGGGCGGCCATACGGCCGATGCCAAGAGCGTCCTCGCGGTGATGGGCCTCGGCGCCACCACCGGCCAGCAGGTCAAGGTCTCGGCCGACGGCCCCGACGCCCAGGAGGCGGTCGCCGCGCTGATCACGATCCTCGGCGAGGCCACCAAGGTCGGCGGCTTACCTCCCTGCCGCGACGCCAGCCCGCGCCGCTGACTGGCCCCGGTCGCGTTTCCCGGACCGTTCAAACGGGCAATTGCACGAGCGCCACGGCTCGTGAAAAAATTGCACATTTATCCCGAACGGCCTTGGCTCTCCTCGGCACCGCGGCGGCAATATCGATGGGGCCGGCCCTCAACCTGGCGGACCTGCGCTGGTCGAAAGCCGGGACCGGGCCGGGCGGTTCTTCGCGCTGGACGGACAGGTGGCCAAGGCCCTAGCCGCGCCTGGCCTGGACACCGCGGTGCGGCAGGTGGTCAGGCTGCTGCTCGAGCATGCGGGCGGCGGGCTCGCCGTCAGTCTTCGGGAAGAGCAGCAAAAGCTTTCTTTGTTTTCCTGTACCACCCCATTCCTGATACGGGATGCTTCCATCTATCCTGCATGCTCTTCAGGGCGCTTTCATGCTTTTCATCACCCGTTGCGACAATTTTTTTAAGATGGTTATCTTGCGCTTTTATAACCTCGTCAGCCTTATTCCCATGGAATTCCGCATCGCATGGTCCGCCCATTTGCCTGCATGTCATCGTTTTCATGTTATTACCTTTCAGTAGCGTAGTGACGGGATGAGCACGGCTTCCCCCGGGTAGCCAGGGCGCCTGCAAAGTCCGTTATTGCCTGAGATGCTGAATAGTTTCCGCTGGTCAGCAGCGAGTGGCGGGCGTGCCGGTGCCTGCCGGGCAGGCTCGGTGTCGCGTTGCGGTCACGGCGTTAGCGC
>JALYVS010000207.1 GCA_030853115.1 Actinomycetota bacterium | reverse complement strand
GCCGGGCCGCGACCCCGCACCCCGCGCCTGGTCCGGAAGATCCAGCCCGCGGCCACCCCGCCGACCAGCCCGCCCAGGTGACCGATCCAGCTCACGTTGGGGGCACCGGGTATCGCGACGGTCAGGATGTACGCGTAGGACAGCCCCATGACCACCGCGGCGAGCGCGTCGATGAGGTTCCTGTCGATGACCCCGCGGGCCAGCACGTAGCCGAAGTAGCCGAAGATCAGGCCGCTGGCCCCGACCGTGATCCCGCTGCTGGCCTGGAACAGCCAGACCGCCATCCCGCTGGTGACCGCGACTAGCGCGGTCACGCCGAGGAATCTGAGCACGCCGCGGTAGGCGGCGAGCAGGCCGAAGACGAACAACGGCCCGGAATTGCCTTCGATGTGGTCCCAGGAGAAATGCAGGAACGGAGCCGTGAAAATATCCGGCAGCCGGGCCACGTCGTGCGGCCGGATTCCGTAGCTGCCGTCGAGCCCGTACCGATCGGCCCAGTTCACGATCTGCAGCACCCAGATCAGCACGATGAACCCGACCATCAGGAAGAAGGCCTTCCTGGCCTCGTCGACGTCGATCTCGGCGGCCCGGCGGCGCGGGCCCCGCTTGATACCCCGGGTGGCGGGCGTCTTTCCGGAAGGAGCGCCGGCGCCAGGTTCACTAGCCATGGACACATCCTTAGCGTATTTGCCGCGCAGGTCCACTCGGACGGCCGAACTGTCGCCGCTCGCGCCTCAGGGCGGGGTTGAGCCAGGGTCCGTTCGGCCCGATTTTGATCGTGGTCAGGGTGCGACGGCCGGGAGCCTGCCCGCGGCCGCCCGGCGCAGCACATGCCGGCGGAATAGGTCGGCGGCGGGAAGCAGGCGGCGCTCGGCGGACCAGATCAGGAAGATCTCCCGCACCGCGCCCGGATCCAGGATGTCGGTGTAAACCACGGGGCCGGCCGCCGATTCCGGTGATCCCGCGCGGGGCGCGGGCACGACGGCGACGCCGAGCCCGGCGGCGACGAACCCGCGGACGTTGGACAGGTCGTCGCCTTCGAAGATGACCGTGGGCCGGAATCCGGCCTGATCACACAGGTCATCGGTCCGCTTGCGGAGCGCCGAGGCCGGGCGCAGGCCGATGAACGGCTCGGTGGCCACCTCGGCGAGGCGGACCCGTGGCAGGCCGGCCAGCCGGTGTTCACGGGGCAGCGCCAGGCGCAGCGGCTCGATCGCGATCAGCCGTGCGTGGAAGGCCGGGTCGGGCTGGTTCTGGCCGGGGTCCCCCGGCCGGCGGCTGCCGAGCTCCAGGTCGGAGTGGCCGCCATCCAAAGGGGCCGAACGCAGCTCGTCACGCACCTGGGTGAGCTGGAAGCGGACGCTGGGATGCGCGGCGCGGAAGCTGCGGGCCAGGTCGGGGACCAGCCAGGTGCCCAGCGATTGCTGGAAGGCCAGCGTCACGGTGCCGGTGTCCGGGTCGATGAGCTGGCTGACCGCGGCGATGCCGTCGTCGAGGTGATGCAGCAGCGCGTCCAGGTGCGGCTTGAACACCGCCCCGGCGTGCGTCATCCGCAGGGTCCGGCCCGAACGGCGCAGCAGCGGGGTGCCGACCTGCTCCTCCAGCCGGGCCAGCGCCCGGGACACGCCGGACTGGGTCACCGGTTCCAGCTCGCTGACCTCGGTGACCGTGGTGCCGTCAGCTACCTGCTGGAGCCAGCGCAGGGCATCGGTGTCCATATTCATGACTCTAAATCATGCTTTAGTTCCTATCTAGTCATTGGACGCATGGATCATTGCGAGGAACACTAGAACACGAAGGACGAAAGACCAGGAACTGCTACCACGAGCAAGGACAAAGCACATGCAGACAACGGCTCACCGGCTTACCTCCCTGTGGACCACGGTCCGCACCCAGCTCCGCGACAGCCTCGCCGCGCACGCCGAGCGCACGACTCTGCGGCGTGAACTGGCCGCCTACAGCAGCACCGGGGACCTGAACGACCTGCACGCGATCCTGGATCGCTACCCGGACGACGACACCGAGGGCATCCGCCGCATCCTGGCCACCCAGCGCAGCTACTGAGACGTCAGGTACGGGGCTTCGTTTCCCGCTTTGCCCCTGAAGGCTCAGCTGATCAGCGTGACCACCAGGGAGGCCACGGCGACGACGACGATCGTCGCGGTGATCAGCTTGAGCCGGCCGGGGAGGTGTCCGGCCAGCCGGCCCAGCTGCCAGATCGCCGGGCCTGTGCCCATGATGACCAGCCCGGGGATGACGTCCTTGCGTAGCATCACGCCGCCGACAGCGGCGAACGACAGCGCCGTCCGGGTCCAGGCCAGGGCGGTTCGCTCCCGGGCCCGGCCGGGGTCCCCATCGCCCGGGCCGTCGGGTCCGGCGGTCACCGCAGCGCCGATACCAGGACCACGACGGCGGAGATAACCGCCATCGCCGCGACCACGATGGCCAGCAGCAGCGGCATGAGTGACCGGGACAGCGGCTGGCCCAGGCGCATCGCCCGCTGGTTCCTGACCCACTCGTGGTACGCGGTCAGCGCCACTACGGCGCCGAACACGATGAGCGGCACGCCGAGGACGTGCCGGCCCCAGGGGACGCCGGGAAACGGCGGCAGCAGCTGCACCACCCCGAGCCCGGCGACCACCAGCGCGAGAGCGGTCCGGCTCCAGGCCAGGAAGGTGCGCTCGTTAGCGAAGGAGTACCTGGGATCGGGTTCAGGTGCCTTCGTCACCTGAACCCGCTGGTGGTGAATCCGTCACCGGCACCTCCGCGCTCGTCACAGAAATCTTCCCAAAAAGTGCTGGCGACGGCGGGGCACTGCGCTCTTCTACACTTCCGCAGCGGCCCGGACGGCTGAGAAGGCCTCAGCGATCGCGGCTAGGGTCCAGTGCGCGTTCAGGCCACTTGGGTTGGGCAGCACCCAGACTTGCGGGCCGGCCAGGGCCGGCGGCTGGGGGCCGGTGACCGCGCGCGGATGACCGAACGCCGTCCGGTAGGCGGTCACGCCGGCGATCGCCAGGATGCGGGGCCGCCGGTCCCGGACGAGCGCGGTCAGGCGCTCGGCGCCGGCCAGGAGCTCGGCATCGTCGAGCTCGGAGGCTTGCGCGGTGGCGCGAGCCACCAGGTTCGTGATGCCCAGGCCATAACCGGGCAGCCGGTGCTGCTCGGCCGCAGTCAGCCGGGCCGGGGTGAACCCGGATAGGTGCAGGGCCGGCCAGAAACGGTTCCCCGGCCGGGCGAAATGCCAGCCGGTCGCGGCGGAGTACAAGCTGGGGTTGATGCCGCAGAACAGCACCCGGAGCAGCTCGCCGGGCGCCGGGAGGAGATCGGGGATCGTTCGGTCCCTGGCGGCCTGGAGGTCAGCCGGACCCGGGCGCGTCTTCACGGTTACTAGCATGCACCGCGGACGAGATAAAGCCGCCATTCGAATATATGTTTTAGCGTGGGGTAGACTGTTCGCATGAGTGTTTCAGTTCAGGAGTCGCTGCTGGACATGGGCGGCGACGGTCCGGCTCCCGGGCCGCTCGCAGGCTCGGTGCGGCGAACGCCGCTGGCGCGCGGCGCGTGGGTGGACTTCTGCCCGGGGTGGCTGGCCGGATCGGCGGAGGTGTTCGGCGCCCTGGTCGAGACGGTGCCGTGGCGGGCGGAGCAGCGGCGGATGTACGACCGGGTGGTAGCGGTCCCGCGGCTGACTTGCTTCTACGGTGAAGACGCGCCGCTGCCCGATCCGCTGCTGACCGCCGCGCGGGAGGCGCTGGACGCGCATTACGGGCCGGAGCTCGGTGAGCCGTTTAGGACGGCGGGGCTGTGCCTGTACCGGGACGGGCGGGACAGCGTGGCGTGGCACGGGGACACGATCGGGCGCGGCCAGTTCGAGGACACCATGGTCGCCATCGTGTCGCTGGGTTCGCCGCGGGTACTGGCGCTGCGGCCGCACGGCCGTCCGGCGGGGCACGGGCGGGTCGGCTCGCCGGAGCCAGAGCCGGGGGTGCGGCCGCTGCGGTTCGAGGTGGGCCATGGGGATCTGCTGGTCATGGGCGGTAGCTGTCAGCGCACCTGGGAGCACGCCGTACCGAAGACGTCTAGGGCGATCGGGCCGCGGATCAGCGTGCAGTTTCGGCCGCAGGGCGTGCGCTGAGAGGTGCCGCATTGCGCGGCCGCCGGGCTCCCGCGCCTGCTCACTGAGATCCGGCCGTAAAATTCTGCGTAGCCGTCAGGAGTGAAGATGATCTGGGCCTGGATCGTTGGTCTCATAGTCGTTGGTTCATGCTCGGGGCTTCTCCTCTCGGCCAGGCTCGCGAGCAGGAGACCTGACTTGGCTCGGATCGGTATCGAAGGCGGATACCTGGTGGTCAGGCTCCCGTGGATGGCCACGCTCGTCGCATTTCGCAGGAAACTCCGATTCGAGCAAGCAGCGATCAAGCGCGTGGCGGCGGTTGACCGCAGCGATCTTCCCCGGCTCGGCCTGCGGCTGCGGGGAACCGGCACGCCGCACCTGCAGGCCGGGAGGTTCGCGACCACGAATCAAACCGGCCTGATCTTCTGCCTGATGGGCCGGGCGAAAAGATTCCTCCGGGTTGACTTCGACCGCGGCGACATCAGATATCTGGTCGTGCAGGTCAGTGACCCGGATTCGCTGGCCGCAGAGCTGTCGAGGGCCAGCCGGGGCTAGCTCTGGTCTTCGGTGCGGCACCCAGCGCACCGAATGATGGCATTCCGTGTCATCAGTTAGGATGACGTGGTGAGCCGATGGCAGCCGGACGCGCGGGGACGGCTGGAACGCGCCGCCCTCGAGCTGTTCACCGAACAAGGCTTCGCGCAGACGACCGTCCCGCAGATCACCGCTCGCGCCGGTCTCACCACGCGCACGTTCTTCCGTTATTTCGCCGACAAACGTGAGGTGCTCTTCGCGGTCGAAGCCGAACTCCCCGCGCTAGTGGAACGACTCATGGCCGAGGCCCCGGCGGCACTCAGCCCGGTCATGGTGATCGCCGCGGGACTCAAGGCGGTCGCGGCGACCCGGTTCGAAGAACAGCGCGAGTATCTCAGGACACACCGTAGGGTCGTTCGGGCCGACGAAAGCCTGCGCGAGCGCGAGCTGCGAAAACTCTCCGTCCTGTCGGAAGCCATCTGCCGGGGGTTTCTGAACCGCGGCGTCGACGAGCTGACCGCGACTCTCGCGGCCCAGGTCGCGGTGACCGTCTTCAGCGTGTCGCTGACCCGCTGGCTTGACCACAAGGACGGACCGCCGCTAGCGGAAGTCATCCACGACACCCTCGGCGCCCTCCGGTCGATAGCGATAGATTCCGCCGGGCAGGTGGGCGGCGCGCCAGCCGGCCTGCCGAGGCTCTCCGGCACATCTGGGTAGGGCGGCGCAGCAACTCCCGCCACGATCGGTCGGATGCACGATCGCGGCCGCTTGAGTATCACTAATGAGTACTCATATTTGAGCAGTCGTGATTTACTTGCGAGGTGAATCCGACTCGGCTGTTCGTTCTGGGTGCACTGGCGAAACGCGGGCCGATGTACGGCCACCAGCTGCGGCGAGATGCCCGGATGGACCGGGCCGAGTTGTGGTCCGACGTGCGCCCTGGGTCGCTGTACGGGGCGTTGCACCGGCTGGCCGCGGAAGGTCTCATCGAAGCGCTGCGCACCGAGCAGGCGGGCAACCTCCCGGCGCGCACGGTCTACGCGATCACCGCTGAAGGGCACCGCGAGCTCCGGGCACTGCGCGCGGAGGCGCTGCAGGAGGCCGGGCTCCGTCCCGATCCGGTCGACCTCGCGCTCGCCATGAGCAGCGACCTGGACGAGGACACCCTGCGCGGGTACCTGGATGACCGGATCCGGCTGCTGTCAGCCCAGGCGGCTCAGTTCGACCACTACCGGGACCGGGCCTGGCCGGACCAGACCGTGGCCGACGACCTGGTCGTGGAACATGCACGGCTGCGGATGGAAGCCGAGCTGACGTGGCACCAGCTCGTTCTCGACCGGCTCGGCAAGCTGGCCGCGGACAGCGAGCACCGGGACCGGCCGTGACCGTCCGGTCGCTGCGCCTGCTCGGTGATCCGGTGCTGCGGACACCATGCGATCCGGTGCTGCGATTCGACGGCGCTCTGGCCCGGCTCGTCCAGGATCTCCTGGACACGGTGCGGGTTCCCGGCCGGGCTGGGCTGGCCGCCAGCCAGGTCGGCTCCAGCCTCGCCGTGTTCTCCTACAACGTCGACGGGCGGCTCGGTTACGTGATCAACCCGGTGGTCACGCAGGCCAGCGGCAGCCAGGACGGACCTGAAGCCTGCCTGTCTGTCCCCGGCGTCACCGCAACCAGGCCGCGGGCGGCCCGGGTTGTCGTCACAGGCGTCGACCTTCGCCAGCAGCCCGTCATGATCACCGGTGCCGGCGAACTGGCCCGCTGCCTGCAGCACGAAACCGGCCACCTGCGCGGCGAGCTCTACATCGACGGGCTCACCGGCCCCGAACGCCGCGCCGTGATGCGCCAGATCCGCCAGCGTCACCCGGCCCTCGACCGCTAGCGCCTTCTTGATCGCGAAGACTTTTACCCGGCGGTTTCAAGTAGTTGTTGCACCACCTGATTATGGAGGTTGCGGCGGTGAAGAATGGCAGGCCGGCGGCGGCTAGGAGTGTGCAGGGTCGGTTCTGGGAGGGTGTGCGGTCAGGGTCGGGTGTTCAGGAGGCCGGGGTGGCGGCGGGGGTGGGCCCGGTGAAGGCGTTTGCGTGGTTCAAGCTGGCGGGCGGGGTGACGTCGAATGGGCCGCGGCCTGCGTCGGGGCGGTACTTGCCGGCCGGGGAGCGGGAGGAGATCGCGGTCGGGCTGGCGGCGGGTGATTCGCTGCGGGTGATCGCGGGGCGGCTGGGGCGGGCGCCGCCGGCGGTGAGCCGGGAGGTGGCCCGTAATAGCCGGGGGCGGCGGGGGTACCGGGCGCTGGCGGCGCAGGGGCAGGCGCAGTGGCGGGCGGCGCGGGCGAAGACGGCGAAGCTGGCCGCGAACGCGGAGCTGCGCGGGCGGGTGCAGGGCAAGCTGGAGGAGAAGTGGCCGCCGGAGCAGGTCAGCGTCCGGCTGGCGGCGGAGTTCCCGGATGATCCGGAGATGCGGGTGTCGCACGAGACGATTTACCAGGCGATTTACGTGCAGGGGCGGGGGGCGCTGCGGCGGGAGCTGGCGTCGTGCCTGCGGACCGGGCGGGCGCTGCGCAGGCCGCGGCGCCGGAGAGGGGAGCGGCGCGGGAAGATCCCGGGGATGGTGATGATCAGTGAGCGGCCTGCTGAGGTGGCGGACCGGGCGGTGCCGGGGCACTGGGAAGGTGACCTGATCATCGGGGCGGGGAACAGGTCGGCGACCGGGACGCTGGTGGAGCGGTCGTCCCGGTTCGTGATGCTGCTGCACCTGCCGGACGGGTACGGGGCCGGGCAGGTGGAGGCGGCGATGACGGCGGTGACGGGCGGGCTGCCGGATGCGATCCGCCGGTCGCTGACCTGGGATCAGGGCACCGAGATGAGCGATCATGCCCGGATCGCGGCGGCCGCGGATCTGGATATCTATTTCTGCGATCCGCATTCGCCGTGGCAGCGGGGCAGTAACGAGAACACGAACGGGCTGCTGCGCCAGTACTTCCCCGGGAGCACGAACCTGGCGGTGCACAGCCGGGAGGACCTGGCCGCGGTCGCTGACGAGCTGAACTCCCGGCCCCGCAAGACGCTGGGCTGGAAGACCCCGGCGCAGGCACTGGATGAGTTCCTCGCCGCCGCGGCCTGAAGAACCCGTGGTGGCGGCTGGCGCCGCCGCTGTCTCCCGGGCGGGTGCCGCGCAGCGTACGGGGCCGCAGCAACCACGGGCCAGGCCCAAGGGGCCTGCCCCCGGCCAGCGCACGGCACCCGGCGGCACCTGGCCACCAGATACCGTGACCACGGAAGGGTCATCTACCAGTCGTGTTGCGACGACCCACTGAACCCGAGGGCTAAAAGTCTTCGTGATCATGAAACTTAGCGCGTGCGTTCGATGGTGACCACGGCGGTGTAGCCATCGGCGATGGGCTTGCGGACCTCGAGACGGAGCCAGGCCAGCTTATGGTCGGCCAGCAGTCGCTCGGCGACTCGCTGGGCCGCGGTCTCGATAAGCGCGAACTTGCCGTCACGCACCACGGCGGCGATCGTCTCCGCCACCGCGGAGTAGTCCACGGCGTCCGCGAGGTCGTCGTTCACGGCGGCCTGGCGCACGTCGGCGGCCATCTCCACGCTGAAGAGCAAGGTCTGCTCGATGTCGCGTTCCCATTCGTGCACGCCGATCACCGCCTGGACCGGCAGGTCCCTGACCGAAACAGTGTCCATCCCGCTCACGGTACTAAGGCCAGCCACTGCTCGGCACCGGCGAGGTGCCCCACCGATCGCGCTGTTGGTCGCCGGCGGCTGGTACCAATGAACATCTTAGTCAAGTGTTTTCGGTGATCCCGTACAGTGGCCTAACAGTGGCCGTACATGCACGTCGCGCGCATTATTCGAAACTTGAATCCTTCGTTGTGCGGGAACTGATTAATACCTGTTTGGGTGTTAATATCCGCTTTGTCGGTCGGGGTCTCCTGACTCTGCCCTGACTTTGCTGACTGGTACCGGGTACCTGGCCTGGGACTCCGCCGCTGCGGCCTTGGCTTTCGCGGGGTCTGTCCTTCTCAGTTTACGTGCCGGGGGTGGGGGCTGCCGGGGGCAGGTCCCAGACGGTGAGGCGGGCGGGGGCGTCGCCGGGCAGCGCGGCGGCGCAGCGGTCCACGACGCCGCGTGCGGCGGGGGCGGTCAGGTAGTACACGTGGGTGTACCCGGCCGGGGCGGTCAGCCCGGCCATGATGGCGGCGGTGCGGGCGGCGTGCTTGGCGGTCAGCTCGACCTCCACAGCCCAGATCTGCCCGGCATACGGGCTGCCGGTCAGGGAAGGCCACCAGATCTCGGCGTCGGGCCGGTGGGTGCCGGCGGCGGGGCCTGTGCGGCGGATGCGCCGTTCGGACTGCCACCACCCCTGGTGGGTGTCCCAGGAGGGGTTGCCGGTGAACCACAGCCGGACGGCCAGCACCGCGCGCAGGTGATCCAGCCGGGCCAGTGGCGGGCAGCCAGCGGGGTAGCCCAGCCCGGCAGCGGTCATGCCTGCCGGGGTGAGCCAGCACCAGGCCGGGCCGGGGCCGAGCCGGCCGGTCTCGGCGTACCCGGCGGCGCGCCACCGGGCCACGATGCCGCGCAGCCGGGCCGGCTCGGCGCGCAGCGCGGTGGCCAGCAGGTCATACGGCGCGCCGGCATGCTCGGCGCACAGCACCAGCCCGGTGATGTCCCGCTGGGACAGCCGGACCGTCCCGGCGTCGGCGCGCCGGGGTCCCGGTTCGGTGGCGGTTTCGGTCATGTCGTCTTCCCCTTCACTCCGTGCGCCTGCTGCGCTCTGGCGGACGCGCATTCGCACGGCTAGTGACGATTCGGCATCTTCGCGGGCTTCGTGACCATCCTGCCGTGCCATACCGCCGGGAACCCCGGCCGTAAGCGAACCGTCATCACGCGAACACGTTCCCCTCCCTCCCCGCTGCACCTCCCTGTTCTCATCGTTCACACTCCCCGTATCCGTGTTCCTGCCCGTTTCCGTTCCGACTCCCGGTTCTCTGCCGACCGGGACAGCCGGTGTCCGCCCTGGTCACGGCGGGTCCGGCGGCTGCCGGGGCGTACGGTGCCCGTTTCTGGCGGCGGGCTGGTGTGCGGGGGTTGCGCGGGGCGCGTGTGTCCTGCTTCGCGTTGGTGTGCCCGTGAATCTGGCCGCTAGTGTCGGCTCGTGCACTTTGGGTTGACACGCCTGCTCGGCGACGCGGTCAGCGCCGTGGTCGTGCTGGCGGTGCTCGGGGCGGGATTCCGGTACCTGGCCGGCCGGGCGTTCGGCCGGGCTCCCGGCATGTCCCGGCTCCGGGTTCCCGGCCGGCGGGGCCTGGTGACGGTCCGGCTATCGAGGGCCGTGACGCGGGCCGTGGTCCTGGCGGCCCAGTTCGCGGCGGGCGCTCCGCTGGGCCGGCG
>JALYVS010000206.1 GCA_030853115.1 Actinomycetota bacterium | reverse complement strand
CCTGGGTAGTGGGCCGGGCGGTGCGGGCCGGGCGGGCCTATGCGGAGGGGCTGCGCGAGCAGGCCGAGCGGCGGGCGGAGGCGAAAGTAGACCAGGCGCGGCGGGCGGTGGCGGAAGAGCGGCTGCGGATCGCCCGGGAACTGCACGACGTGGTGGCACACAGCATGAGCGTGATCGCCGTCCAGTCCGGCGTGGGCCGGTACGTGATCGACCAGGACCCGGCGGAGGCGGCCCGGGCACTGGCCGCGATCGAGACCACCAGCCGCGCCACGCTGCGCGAGATGCGGCATCTGCTCGGCATACTGCGCGATGGCACCCCTGGCGAGATGCTGGCCGCGCCCAGCCTGGCGGATATCGCGGATCTTGGGCAGCGGGCCGGCCTGCGGGTGGAGGTCTCGGTGCGCGGCACTCCCCGGGACCTGCCTGCCGGGGTGGACCTAGCCGCGTTCCGCATCGTGCAGGAGGCGCTGACGAACGTAGTGAAGCATGCGGGCACCGACCACGGCCGGGTGGTGGTCACTTACTCTGATGCGGAGGTGGCCATTGAGGTGACCGACGACGGCGCCGGGGCCGCTATGCCCGGCTCCAGGAAGCCCGCGGCTGACAGGCACGGGCTAATCGGGATGCGGGAACGGGTCGCCCTGTACGGCGGCGAGTTCAGCGCGGGCCCCCTGCCTGGCCGTGGTTACCGGGTCAGCGCATGGCTGCCGATCGGAGCGGCGACGTGACGATCTCCGTCGTGGTGGCCGATGACCATGTCCTGGTGCGGGCCGGGTTCCGTGTGCTGGTGGACACAGCACCTGATCTGCGGGTGGTTGGTGAGGCCGGCACCGGGGAGGAGGCGGTCGAGGTCTGTCGGCGAGTGCGACCGGACGTGGTGCTGATGGACATCCGGATGCCGAAGCTGGATGGGATCGAAGCCACCCGGCGCATCCTCGGCCAGGGCATTGCCAGCCGTCCCGGTCCTGACGGTACCGGCACTGGTCTAGGCGCACCCAGGCCCAGGATCATGATCCTCACCACCTTCGACCTAGACGAGTACGTGTTTGCCGCGCTCCGCGCGGGAGCCAGCGGGTTCCTGCTGAAGGACACACCACCGGGTGACCTGTTGTCCGCGATCCGGGTGGTCGCGGCTGGTGAGGGCCTGCTGGCACCCACCGTCACCCGGCGGCTGATCGAAGAGTTCGCCCGCCGTCCCGGGCCCGCCACGGCACGCAGCCTGGACGGGATCACCGGCCGGGAACGGGAAGTGCTCTGCCTGATCGGCACCGGGCTGTCCAACGCGGAGATCGCCGGGTGCCTGCACCTGACCGTCGCCACGGTGAAATCACACGTCGGCCGGCTGCTGATGAAACTGGAGGCCCGGGACCGCGCCCAACTAGTCATCGCCGCCTACGAGACCGGCCTCGCTCCCTAACCAAGACCTGGCCTGCCATCTAGCCCGGGGTCTAGCCCGACGCCCAGCCGACCAGCCTCGGCTACGGGATGGCAGCTCACGAGGCGGTGCGAATGGCGCCGTAGTCCCCTTTGCAGGCACCATCATCGCTGTAAGCAGGCCCAGGGTTGGTGGCTGGCGCAGCCTGCACCGGGTGTCCTGAAATGGCGGACACCCGCCGGCCGCACCTACACCACCACCCCCGCCGAGTACCCGCTCTATCTGGGACATTTTGGCGCTGCGCAGTACTGGAGCGTCGCGGGTGATGTCATTCGCCAGGCCGGCGCCCGGTACCAGGGTCTGCTCATAGCGAAACCGAATCGCCTAGACGGATATCCGCTCGTACGCTGCCACTATGGCCGAGCGCGCGAAAATCTATCCGTTGCGGCCAGAGCCCACGCCGGCGCCCCGGCCGCAGCAGCCCCGGCCGCAGCAGCCCCGGCCGCGGGAACCGTTGTGGCGGGAGGTGCTTGGTCAGCGTATTCACGCCCTTCGCCTGCGCCGCCGGGAAACTCTCTCAGAGACGGCCGGCCGGGCCGGTCTGTCACCGCAGTACCTGTCCGAGATCGAGCGCGGGCGGAAAGAACCGTCCAGTGAGATGATCGCGGCCCTGGCGGGAGCGCTCGGCACCACGCTCACCGGGCTGACGGAGCAGGTCGCTGGCGACTTGCGGCGTCAGCAGGGCCTGGCGGTGACGGATAACTCCGGGCCGGTCATGCTCGCCCGCGCGGCGTAGCGCGGGTCGGATCAGGCGGCTGAGGATGCGGACGCGCTCGCGTCCGCAAACCGCTGCCCTAGCACCTGGTCGACGATCCCGTACTCCAGCGCGGCCTGTGCCGTGAAAACCCGGTCGCGGTCGGTGTCGGCTCGCAGCGTCCGCACCGGCTGACCGGTGTGCCTGGACAGGATCGCTTCGATATCGGCACGCATCCGGACCACTTCGTCCGCCTGCAGGATCAGGTCCGGAATCGGTCCCTGGCCACGTGCCGCCGGCTGATGCAGCACCACCCGCGCGTGCGGCAGCACGGCGCGCCGGCCCGCGGTTCCGGCCGCGACCAGCACGGCGCCGACGCCGATCGCTTGGCCCACGCAGGTGGTCGCGACCGAAGACTGGATGAACTGCATGGTGTCGTACACCGCGAGCATGGGGGGCAGGTCGCCGCCCTCGCAGTTGATGTAGAGGTTGATCTCCTGCTCGCTGCTGTCGGCCTCGAGATGCAGCAGCTGCGCGATGAGCGTGTTGGCCACGCCGGAATCAATCGGGGTGCCCAGGTAGACGATGCGCTCGGTGAGCAAGTGCGAGTACACGTCCATGATCCGCTCGCCGCGCGGATGCTGGGCGATGACGTTCGGGATGGTGTAACTGCTCATGTGTCCCCCTGCAAGCCGATGCGGTGTTTTCTGGTCGGCATGACCTGGCCGAACGAGGCGACGATCTCGTCGATAAAGCCGAACTCCCTGGCTTGCTCGGCCGTGTACCAGTGGTCATGCAAGGAATCATCGAAGATGCGCTCGAGGGGCTGGCCGGTGTCCTGCGAGATCAAGCCGAGCACGGTGTCCACTATGTACCGCAGGTCGTCGGCCTGGACCTCGATGTCGACGGCGCTGCCGCCGATACCCGCCGAGCCCCGGTGCATGAGGACGCGGGCGTGCGGCAGCGCGAACCGCTTGCCCTTGGCCCCGGAGGAGAGCAGGAACTGCCCGGCACTGCAGGCCAGTCCCAGCGCCAGAGTGGAGACATCGCACGGCACGAGCCGCATCACGTCGCGAATGGCGAGCATGGACGGCACCGATCCGCCGGGGGAGTTGATCCACAGGGCGACGTCGGCGACCGGATCCTCGGCGGCGAGCATGAGCAGCTGGGTGGCGAGCAACGTCCCGTTGTCGTCGTCGAGTACCCCGTCCAGCACGAGGATCCGCCGAAGCAGCATCTGCTCCCGCATGCGCTCGGTGAAGAGCGGGTTCTTGTCGTCGTGAGCCATGCCTCCAGCCTGCGGCATGAAGGCCCCGCGGGACCCCGCCCGCTGCTGTGAGCAGATCTGCCCACAGCAGCGGAGCCGGACTACTGATCGCCTGACGACATCACCTGGGGTGAGCGACGGGACTTGAACCCGCGGCATCCAGGACCACAACCTGGCGCTCTACCAACTGAGCTACGCCCACCATTGCTGCCGAACCACGCAGCAGAACGCGCGCTGCCCTGGAGGACATCGCGCGGCTCACAGAAGTATAGCCCTCCCCGAGCGCCCGTGGGTCAGGTCAGGTGCCGGAGTTGCGCGCCGCCCCCGCGTCGCGCGCCGCCCCCGCGTGCGCGGCCGCGCCCGGCTCGGTGAAGCGCGCGGCGATCTCGCGGGCGGTGGCCGAGTCCGGCCCGGGCCGCGGTACGAACACCGCCTCCCGGTAGTACCGGAGTTCCTGGACGCTTTCCCTGATGTCGGCCAGCGCTCGGTGCCCGCCGTGCTTGGCGGGGGCCGAGAAGTACGCTCGCGGGAACCAGCGCCGCGTGAGCTCCTTGATGGAGGAGACGTCGACCATCCGGTAGTGCAGGTAGGTGTCGAGCTCGGGCATGTCGCGGGCGATGAACCAGCGGTCCGTGGCGATGGAGTTACCGCACAGCGGTACCTTCCTAGCCTCGCTGACGTGCCCCTTCACGTACCCGAGGACGAGCTCCTGGGCCAGCGCCAGGGCGATCCCGCCGGGTAGCTCGGTAAGCAGCCCGGAGCTGGTGTGCATCTCCCGCACCACCTCGGGCATCGTCTCCAAAGCCTCCGGCGGCGGCTTGATGATCAGGTCTATGCCCTCGTCAAGCAGGTTGAGCTCGCCGTCGGTCACCAGGCACGCGATCTCGACGAGCGCGTCCCGTTCGATGTCGAGCCCGGTCATCTCGCAGTCGATCCACACGAGCCGGTCGTTCATCTTCACAGGGTATGGCCTTGGCGACCTGGCCAGGAACGCCGGATGTGCGGCGGTGTGGCAATCCCGGGCCGCAGCACGTCATCGGCCTGCGGCTCGCCGAACGATACCGTCACTGGCACCACGCCCGCCCACACGTCCATCGCGTAGTCTTCCGGCTCATCCGCCGGGCCGCCGTCCCGGATCTTGACCGAAGCCTCGGTAAGCGGCAGCTCAAGCACCGACGTGGCGGCCAGCTCCCGGGCGGAGGGCAGGCGCGCGTAGGACCACTGGCCGGGGGTGAGGTGCTCGGTGATAACCCGGAGGCCCTCGAGCCGTTCCGCCCGGTCGGTGAGCAGCCGCGCCACGCCGTAGATCATCGCGCTGCGGTAGTTCATCGAGTGGCTGAACACCGCCCGGGCGCAGACCAGCCCGTCCAGGTGCGTGACGGTGACGCAGACCTGCTGGCCAGCTGCTGCGGCCATGGTCGCGTTGGCGGACGACCCGTGCAGGTAGAGGGTGTCATCGACGCGGCCGTACCCGGTGGGCAGCACGCGCGGGACGCCGTCGGCGATCACGCCGAGGTGGCAGATCAGTCCGGCGTCCAGCACCGCGTACAGGTCGTCGCGGTCGGTCCGGCCGCGGTCACGGTGCCGCCGCAGCGCCGTCCGCGGCGTAGCCGAGAGGTCAGGAAGGCTCATACCTCGCGGGATTATACGCCGACGGCGGACAGCGAGGCCGGCCGCTCGTGGGCGGAACGGGGGCCCAACCGGATCGGCGATCCGTTTACCCGCGCTGGTTCTGGCAGCTCACCGGCCATGGCAGCATCTAGGCTGGTCAGGTGATCGATATCGATGCCGCCCGGCCCGATGCTGTCGCATCCGGGTACCTGCGAGGCACCATAGTGCCCGCCCCGGGCCCACAAGGCCTGGCTGCGCGGCCGGGCCAGCTGCCGGAACGGGGCGGGCTGGCCGGCCGGCCAGCGCCGCGGGATCTGCCAGGAGTCAAGCCAGCTCAAGATGGCGGCCAGCCCGATCATCTGGAAGCTGGTGAACGGTTCCCGGGGCGAGCCGAGGACCCCGATCTGGACGCACAGCCTGCCTTCGCTGTTCACCCGCGCGGACCGGTACGGAAGCTGCTCCGGGGCGTAGTCGAGGCGCTCGGGAGTGCCCAGGGCGCAGCCCGCCCTGACGATCGGCAGCAGCTGCGCGACGTCTCCGGTGAGCGGATCCCAGATCAGATGGCAGGGCCGCTCTTCGGCGTTGAGCCGCTGGGCAGCGGACCAGACCGAGACACTGCGCGGGTCGGCCCCCAGGGTCAGCCAGACCACGCGCGGCGCACCTCCGGCCGGGTTCCCCCCGTCGGTCTGTGCCCGGATGCATCTGGCGCCCGGCATCCACGCGTCAGCCACAGGGTCCCTCCCACAGGATCGATCGGTCTAGACCTTCTTGCTCCCTTTCACCTGCTTACGTCACCATCGGTGATTAGTCCAGGGGTAAGACGTTAAGATTTTCCGTTCTGTCCGTTCTACGATTCGGTAATCATGACCGCTAACAGTGCTCCTCCGGGAATTCCTAGCCCTGCGCGCCTGGAAGGCTGGATGAACGAGATCGTCGGTGGCGAGCCCGCTGAGCTGCACGACATCCAGCTGATCGCTGGCGGACGCTCCAACTTGACCTACCGGCTGGCGGTCTCGGGGCCCGCCGGGGACCGGTCGCTGGTGCTGCGCCGGCCGCCGCTTGGCCATGTGCTGCCCACCGCCCACGACATGTCCCGGGAGTACCGGGTCCTGACCGCGCTGTCCGGGACCCAGGTGCCGGTCGCCCGGCCGGTGGCGTTCTGTGACGACGACGACGTCATCGGCGCGCCCTTCTACCTGATGGAGCACGTGCCCGGGGTGGTGCTCAGGACCCGGCAGGACACCGCCGGTCTGACCGAGCCGCAAGCCCGGGGGCTGTCCGAGGGGCTGGCCGACATGCTGGCCGCGATCCACGGCGTCGACGTCGACGCGGTCGGCCTGGCCAGCCTGGGCCGCGGCGCCGGGTACCTCAGCCGCCAGCTCGGTCGCTGGCAGCGGCAGTGGGACCTGTCGGTGACCAGGGACGTGCCTGGCTACGCCGAGCTGGTGGCCCGGCTGACCGACCGGCTTCCCCCCGAGGGCGAGACCACGCTGGTGCACGGCGACTTCCGGCTGGACAACGTGCTGGTGACGGTGTCGCCGCAGCCACGGATCACGGCCGTCGTGGACTGGGAGATGGCCACCCTCGGAGACCCGCTGGCGGACCTCGGACTGACCTTGGTCTACTGGACCGATCCGGACGAAGAAGGCTGGCTCACCCCGGAACAGACGGCGGCCGCCACCCCGCTCGCGGCGGGCGTATCGACCGATGCCACGGCCAGCCCGGGCTTCTTGTCGCGGGCCGAGTTCGCCGCCGGATACGCGCAGCGGACCGGGCGTGACGTCTCCCGGATCGAGTACTACATAGCGTTCGGCTACTTCAAGCTCGCGGTCGTGCTCGAGGGCATCAATGCCAGGTACCTGAAACACCAGACCGTCGGCGAAGGCTTCGACTCCGATGGCCTGGCGGTCCCGGCGCTGGTCACACGGGCCCACGAGGTGCTCGACGCGGACCTGTGACCCGCTCATCCAGCCCGGCCACCTGGATGGCGATCGCCGCGGCCGTGTCCGCGTCCGGCGGGTCCACGGTCATCCTGGCCGTGCCGGAGCCGAAGCCGCGCAGCGCCAGCGCGTGCTTCAGCCGCCCCACGCTCGCGCCCAGCGCCACGATCTGATCCAGCCGCGGCTGATCCCGGGCCGCGTAGACCTCGGGGTAAGCCGAGCTGCGCCCGGAGATCACGCCCGCGCCTCCGGCCCGCATGGTGGCCGCCGGGTTCGTGTCGTCGCCGGAGAAAAACCGCAGGCCCGGGGCGGCCGCGACGTAGCCGGTCAGCCCGGCCGCGGCCGCACCGCTGATCTTGGCGCCGGCCAAGCCCGCCGCGTCCGCCAGCCGGGCGAAAGTGTCCGGTGGCACGGACACCGAGGTCCGTTCGGGAAAAATGTAAGCGTAAAGCTCGGGGCCGGGCGCGGCGTCCCGGATCGCGCGATAGTGGGCGATCAGCTCGTCGGGCCGGGCGGGCAGGTGCGTGTTCGAGCTTAGTGGCTCCCTCGATGGCGGGCCATCCGCGCCGCGGGTTCGGCGATACTACAAACACCATGACGGACGAGATCTCCACCAGCGCCGCGACGCCGCGGCCCCGCCCCGCGGCGGACCTGGCGCCGCCGGACCGGATGACCGCGCGGCTGCAGCGGTGGGAGATCGTCGCGGTGTTCGCCGTCTCGCTCGGTGCGAGCGGCCTGTACGCGCTGGTCCAGCTCATCGGCTCACTGACCGCGAAGCAGTCGCTCGGCAAGCAGACGACCACGCTGAACGGCAGCCTGGCCCCCGGCCGCCCGCTGCTCGACCTGTCCCTGCAACTGCTCAACGTCACCTTGTCGCTGGCGCCGGTGCTGCTGGTCTTCTACCTGCTGGCCCGGGCGGGTGAGCGGCCGTCGTCGATCGGCGTGGACGCCAGCGAGCCGGGCCGGGACCTGGCCCGGGGAGCGGTGCTCGCGGCGGTGATCGGCGGCAGCGGCCTGGGCCTGTACCTGATCGCGTACCGCATCGGCGTCGAGCTGAACGTCGTCGCCGAGAACCTGCCGGACATCTGGTGGCGAATCCCGGTGCTGCTGCTCTCCGCGTTCCAGAACGCGGCCCTGGAAGAGGTCGTCGTCGTCGGCTACCTGCTGAGCAGGCTGGACAAGCTCGGCGTCCGGCCGTCCCGGGCCATCGCCATCAGCGCGGTGATCAGGGGTTCCTACCACCTGTACCAGGGGGCCGGAGGTTTCCTCGGCAACGCCGTCATGGGCGCCATCTTCGGCGTGCTCTACCGCCGGTGGGGCCGGGTCACCCCGCTGATCATCGCGCATTTCCTGATCGACTCGGTGGCCTTCGTCGGCTACGTCCTGCTGGCCGGCCACGTGTCCTGGCTGCCGGCGCCATGACAGAAAGGGGGCGGACCAGGTGAATGCGCTCGCCCGGGTCTGGGCCCGGATCGTCGGCAGCCAGCCGCTGCCACCCGCCTGGGTGGTGGGCCTGACCGGCCTGGCCGCCCTGATCGTCGTGCTGAACACGGGATCGTGGCGGCTGGCGGGCAAGGTGATCACGATCGCGCACGAGGGCGGCCACGCGCTGGTTTCCCTGCTGTCCGGGCGCAAGCTGGAGGGGATCCGGCTGCACGCCGACAGCTCCGGGGTCACCTACTCGCGCGGCAAGGGGACCGGCCCCGGCCTGATGCTCACGGCGGCGGCGGGCTACATCATGCCCTCGCTGCTGGGCGCGGGGGCGGCCGCCCTGCTGGCCGGGCGGCACCTGACCGCGATGCTGTGGCTGGCCCTGGTGCTGCTCGCGGCGACGTTCCTGGCGATCAGGAACGTGTTCGGCGCGCTGGCGGTGCTGGCGACGGCGGCCGCGGTGTTCGTGGTGAGTTATTACGCCCCGGCGGCCGTACAGGCGGGTTTCGCCTACCTGGCCGCCTGGTTCCTGCTGTTCGGCGGGCTGCGGCCGGTCCTCGAGCTGGCCCGCGGCCGGCGCCGGAGGAGCTGGAGCAACCGGAGCGACCTGAGGGGCCGGAGCAACCTGGGGGGCCGGGGGAGCCGGGGCGCGGACGCGGACCAGCTGGCCGAGATGACCGGCGTCCCGGCCGGGTTGTGGGTGGCGCTGTTCGGGTTCGTCTCACTGGCCGCCCTCGTCCTGGGTGCGAGCCTGCTCGTCCCGGGCGGCTGGCACGCCTGAAATTGGCGCGATGGCCTGCTGGAATTCGTTGACCGTCCACAACGGGCACCCGTATCATTCGGCGATAGTGAGATTCTGATTACCCGAGAAGGGTCCCCCCCCATGGCCAGGGCTTCGGCGGTCATCATACCCCCGGAGGCGGGGGCCGCGCACGGTTGCGAAGGAGCACGTCGTGTCCTCGCGCTGATGCTGGCGTTCTCCGCTGAGAAGAACACGCTTACCGCGCGGGAACTGGCCGCGGCCACCGGCATCGCGCTGCCCAGCGTCTATCGCTACATCACGCTGCTGCGCGAGACCGGCCTGCTGGCCGGGGACGAACGGGGCAGCTACCGGCTCTCGGCCCGGCTCATGGGCCTGGCCCGGGCGGCGGAGGCGGCGGAAAGCATCATCGAGTTCGCCGGGCCGGTGATGAGTGCGCTGGCCGCCGAAACCGAGGAGACGGTCATCTTGGTCCGGCTGATCGGCCGGACCGCAGTGTGCGTGCACCGGGTGCAGTCGGCGCAACGGCTGCGGATCGAGTACGAACCGGGGGCGACGCTGCCGCTCGAGTGCGGCGCCAGCGGCAAGGTGCTGCTGGCCGGCCTGACGCCGCAGGCTCGCAAGGACCTGCTGGCCTCGCTGGCCGAGCGCGATCCTGACGCCGCCGCGCTGCTCGAGACGCGGGTCGCCCGGGCCGCGCAGCTGGGCTACGCGACCAGCGAGGGAGAGATCTACTCGGGGGTCTGGGCGGCCTCGGCCGCCGTGGTGCAGGGAAAGCGGACGCTGGCCGCGCTCACCGTGCCCTCGCCGATGGTCCGGGCGTCCGCCGGGGACAGGAAGCAGCTGCTGGACCAGGTCCGGGCCGCCGCCGCCCGCATCAACGCCGAACTGCGCGCCGCCCGCCGCTAGGC
>JALYVS010000205.1 GCA_030853115.1 Actinomycetota bacterium | reverse complement strand
GTGCCGGCCCGGGCCGGCACAACGGTTCACCGTGCAGGCTGGCCCTCCGCGATGGCTGTCACGGGCGGTCCTGGCGTGGCCAGCGGGACTGCTGGCTAAGCGGAGGTCCCGGAAATCCCCGTGGATGGCCATGGAGCCTCCGGCACCGGGTGGACTCCAGGCCTGGGACACGAACCCCCGACGAATTAACAAAGTCACCCACTTAGGACTGTCGCAATAGCCCGGTCGCGCGCTGGGCGATGAACACGAACTCGCGACCTGGGCGGTCCGGGGCTTCCCGCACATCCAGCACTCGATAGCCCGCGGTGACCAGGCATGATTCCACTTCGTCGCGGCGGCGGAACCGCAGGGTCGAGTCCGAGGTGACCACCGTGCCGTCCGCCCGGAACCTATAGGTGTCGCGGAAGCTGACGAACGGAAGGCGCACGCTAGTGACCTCGCTACGCCGCTCCACTGATCCGGTCCCCGGGATATCGAGGCTGACAGGACCGGCGTCAGCAGCCCATTCCTCCCAGGCGCGGCGCTCGGGACGCCTGGTCTCGAATACGAGGTAGCCGCCCGGGCGAAGGGCTGCGGCTATGCCCTGGAGAGCCTGGGCCCAGTCCTCATCGGCCAGGAAGACCTGCGCCACGTTCCCTGTCATCACCGCGAGATCAGCACCGAACGGCGGCACTGTCGCGGCATCGCCATGAACCCAGCTGATCCGTCCGGCTGCATCCTTGGACTTCGCGACGTCAAGCGACGCCCCGGCCGGGTCAACGCCCACGACCGTGCGGCCGCTGTCGGCGAGCAAGACGGCCAGGCATCCCGTCCCGCAACCGACATCGAGCACCCGGTCCGCGCCCAGCTCATCGGCGATGCTGAGATAGGCGGTCAGGTCATCGCGGTGGCCGTCGAATGCGTCATAGATGGGGGCGAGCCGAGGATGAGCAAAGATCGCATCTGGCACCCGGCGACGCTATCCACCTTCAAGCGCCTTCGGCAACAGGATTTCGGCCGCCCCGGTCGCCCTCTCATGGATCCCTTCTGTCGAGGGGATTTGCCAACTGCGCGGGGCGGTTCCGCGAATTCGCGGGAGCGAACGTGAGCAGGCTGGCCGGCTTGGGCGTGCTGATGTAATACCCCTGGCCGAGGTCGCAGCCGAGGCCGGACAGTAGCTCCAGGGTGGCGGAATCCTCAATTCCTTCGGCCACGACGCGCAGGCCGAGCGCGTGACCGAGTTCGATGGTCGCGCGGATGAGGTCGAGGGCGCGGCCGCGGTCGCCGCCGGTAAGCGCGGCGATGAAGATCCGGTCCAGCTTGAGTTCCCTGACCGCCAGGTTGCTGAGGTGCCCCAGTGAAGTGAAGCCGGCGCCGAAGTCGTCGATCGACACCACGACGCCAAGGCCCTGGAGCTCGGCGATCACGCTCTGGGACCTATCAAAGTGCGTGATGGCGGTGGTCTCGGTGATCTCCAGGACGAGGGCTTCGGCGGGCACCTGGTGACTGTCGAGAAGGTCGCGGACGAGCCTGGTGAACCCGGGGTCGAGCAGGTTCACCGGTGAAATGTTGACGGAGACCGATAGATGCTGGCCGGCGCGGCGCCAGGCCGCGCACTGCGCGAGAGAGTCGGTGAGCACGAGGGTCGTGATCGATCCCATGAGGCCGGCTTCCTCGGCCAGCGGCAGGAACTCCGACGGTGGGACGATGCCGAGCCGGGGATGCGCCCAGCGAAGCAGGCTCTCCACGGCGATGATCTCGCCCGTCCGCAGGTCAAGCTGTGGCTGATAGTGCAGGACAAACTGACGTTCGTCGATCGCCGTATGCAGTTCGTGCAGCAGCATCATCTGGTTCGCGGTCTTGTCGAGATCCGGCTGGTAGGTCGCGAAGGGGGCGCTGGTCAGCTTGGCCCGGTACATCGCGATGTCGGCGCACCACAGCAGAGCCGCCGGGTCGGTGGCGTCAGTCGGCGCGACCGCGATGCCGATACTCGCGTCGATGTGGATCCGCACCGTGTCAATCATGAAGGGCTCGGCCAGTCCGTCCGTCAGCCGCTGGGCCACTGTGGTGCCGTGGTCCGCGTCGGAATCCACAAGTATGACGACGAACTCGTCACCCCCGAGCCGGATGAGCAGGTCGTCTCTGCTCACGCAAGCGGACAGGCGGGGGCCCAGCTGCTTAAGGAGCTTGTCGCCGATGGAGTGACCGAAAGTGTCGTTGACCTCCTTGAAATGGTTGAGGTCCACGAAGAGCAGGGCGATCGTCCGCGGTCGATCTGCCGCCTCGTCGGGATCGGCGAAGAACGAGTCGAGCACGGTATTGAGGTGACGGCGATTGCCAAGGCCGGTGAGCTCATCGGTGACGGACTGCAGACGGCGCTCCTGGCTGATGGACCTGATCCCGCGCACGGACAGGGCGAGCCGGACGCCGGCCAGCAGCAGGGCAGCGGTCGCGGTCCCGAGCGAGAGCCCGCTCGTTCCGTGCAGGTTCCCGACGAACAGGACGGCCAGCGCGCACGCCGCGCTCATCCCTGGAATGACGAACGACGCTGGCTTCTGAACTGCCTGCAGGTCAGCTGGCCGCGGCCGCAACCAGACAGAGACGGAGAGGACCAGCAACGACGACGGCCAGGCGATCGCGTTCAAAATGAAACTTATCCGGGACGCCCCGAATGATGTCCCGAAGAGGTTCGCGGTGTCCCCCACGGCGTTGATGGCCAGTCCCGTGGCCATCAGCAGCCACGGCGCCTTCCGCCTGCCGGGCATCACGGTGGAACCGCCCATGATCAGGCTGAGCAGCAGCACGTCCCCGATCGGATAGGCCAGGTTGGTCGCGGTCGCGGCGGGACCTGCGCCGGTCACCTGAAGGACCCGGGAGAACACGAACGCCGCGCACACCGATGCGGTGCCGGCACTCGCAACGGCCCCGTCCAGCCAGTTCGGAGTGGTGAGCCGTCTGGTATCCCCGCGAATGAAGATCACCGCCGCCACGTAGGCGAGCGGGTAGAAGCCGAGGTAGAAGACGTCCTTGAGCGAGGGAGTCGGCGGCGTGACGCCTCCCTGTGACTCCAGACTCAGGACCAGGTCGCCCAGCGCCCACGACGTTATGCCGAGGCCCAGCGTCAGTGCCACCGCTCGCCTCGGCTGCCGGGTAACCCCGCACGCGATGCACAGGGCGCCGGCGACCAGCTCAAAACCGGCCGGCCCCCAGCCGTTGACCAGCTGTGAATCGCCGTTGGCGCCCCGGATGATCAAGAACATGAGATACCCCACCAGGAGCACGCCCATGATCACATACGTAGTCCATAGGACGAGCCTGACGCGATCATCCGCCCGTCGATGGTGATAGAACCCTCCCGGCTTCCCGCGCTCGCCCGCAGTGGGCCCGGCGATGACAGCCCCCGGAAGTAGATCCTGCTCAGCCCCCATGTGCGTATTGTAACCATGAGGTTACTTCTTGAAAACTAGGCAGGTCACCCCATTCGGGGCTCAGCACAGTCATCATCAGGGGGTTCAGGGCTAACGCCACCCTTGCCATTGGAGAAGCGCGGCCACGGCGTGCTCAGCGTCTGATTGAACCTCGAACGACCCGTCGATGGCGCCGAGACGCTGAAGAACGGCGTAACCGTGCACCGTAGCTCCGACAGCCAACGCAACCTGCGCCGCCTCCGCGTCAGAGACCACATCGGGCGTCGAGCCGCTCCGCCAACCGCGAAGGGTGCGGCTCTCCTGGAGTGAGGGCTTAAAGGGCCGGACCCGTCCTCAGGAGGCAGGAATAGCCGCCCCCGCCGCTGGACAGGCGTAGCCGGGGTCGGCGGCTTGTATGAGCAGGCCGCCTGGCACTACCACCGGTGCCGTCTGCACAAGGGTGGGCAGGTCGACGCGCCATGCGGGCTGACCCGAACCAGCGTGGAAGGCGAGCAGCGGCGCCGTTCGGCCTGGCCGGCCCGGGCTGGTCTGCACGACGGCCTGGATGCCGATGCCGAGCACGGGCTGCGGCCCGAACGCCTCAGCGCCGAGCGCGCGGACCCAGTACAGCGCGCCGTTCGCCGCGTCGCGGTCAGCGATCCGCGCCACCGGATAGTCCACGGCAGCGCCGCCTTCCAACGAATAGACATCCGTCGCGGTGACGAGCGGCAGCGTGTCTTGTGCGATGAACGTGACCACATGCCAGCGCGCTTGCCCGGTCATCTTGTTGATCAGGTACAGCCGCCGGTCGGCGTACGTCGTCACCGCCAGGCCGGCCTGGCCGGCGGTGAGCACGGTCACGGGCGTGCCGGGATCGAACCGCCAGGCCATCCGCCCGGTTGCCGGGTTGACCGCGGTCAGCGCGGTCGGCTCGCCAGGTCCTTGCGCTCCGCTGGTCACCAGCACCAGCCCGGCGAGCCCCTGTAGCACCGGGTCCGAAGGCATGCCAGACAGCGCCCACCGCACCTGGCCGCTCCGGTCGTCATAACCGGTGAGGCGTCCGCCGGCACCGGTTACCACGTTGCCATCGATCGCGACCGGTCCGGGTGACTCGCCAGCCGGCTGCGCCCAGCGAACCCGCCCAGTGCCGAGGTCAGCCACCTGGACCCTGCCGTTCGCCCCGATCATGGCCAGCCCGCCGTCCGCGCTCGCCGCCAGGTTGCCGTATAGGCCCTGGCTGGGCAGGCGCACCGTCCAGACCACGCGGCCGGTGACGGCGTCCAGCCCGGTCAGCCGTGCATGGGTGCTCACCTGGTCGGTGAGCACGGCCACGGTTGCGTGCCAGGACCACATGCCGTACACGGCCTGGCCGCCCGCCCACGACCACAGCTGGTGCCCGTCGGCGAGCCGCAGCCCGTGCACCACGCCGTCCTGGGCGAACAGCCCGACGCCCGCGGCAACGACGGGAGGTTGCGCGTTAGAGGTGTTCGCGCCGAAGGTGGGCAGCCGGACCTGCCAGCGGACGTGGCCGTCAACGCTGACCTCGGTGGCCCACGCGTGCCGCGCCGGCACCGGGCCGCCGCATCCGGGCAGCAGCGGGCTGCGTGACGGGCGGGGTGAGCTGCCCGGAGCGGTGCCGGCGTGGGTGGTACCGCATGCCGCCACGCCCAGCGAGCAGACGGCCAGCACCGGTATGACGCATCGCGTCGTAAAACTTCTGAATTTCGTCGTCCCCACGCAACTCAGACGGCCGGCCGTGCACCCCGGTTCCGTGCCTGCGAAACCGTAACCGGCTTGCCTGTGAAACCGTAACCAACGTGCCTGCTCGCAGAATCGCGAAGTGACCCCCCGACGAGGTAGCAGCGCACCGGGTCTTCGGCCACGGCTCCTTCCGTGGGCAGCGCAAGGGGATCCGGCGCGTCATCACCGACGGGTGCTGTCCTGGAGTGAGGGCGCATGAGGGTAAATAGCACCCTGCGGGGGTTACACCCGGATTGTCCGTGTCGTTGAGTGCTTGAGGGGCTCCTTCTCGTTACGTTCCTGGTTGCTTCACGACCGGAACAAAAGGAAGGAGCCCGATGCAAGAGTACGCGGCGGAGCCTGAAGGCGAGGCGTTCGCGCAGTCCAGGACGTATCACGCGGAGATAGAGGTGTGGCTGTCCAGCGGGGAGGCGGCGGGGCTGCGACATGCGGATCTGGAGGATCAGCTGCAAGCACGCGGGCGGGAGCTGCTGCGGCGGATGCACCAGGACCACCTGGACCTGCTGGCCGCGCGTGAGCAGCGCCGTGACGACGTGACCGGAGCTGACGGCATCAGGCGCACGCGCGCGGAGAAGGGGCATCACCGCCCGCTGGCGACGGTGTTCGGCCAGGTCACGGTGACCCGGATGGCCTACAGGGCGCCGGGCACGCTGAACGTGCGCCCGCTGGACATGGCGCTGAACCTGCCGGAGGAAAAGCAGTCCCACGGGCTGCGGAAACTGGCGGCCGTGGAATCGGCCCGCGGCTTGTTCGAGGAGGCCGCTGCGGCGATCACCCGCGCTACCGGGGTGAAGACCGGGAAACGGCAGGTAGAGGAGCTGGCACGGCGGGCCGCCGTTGACGTCGATGCGTTCTACGCTGGGCGCAGGCCCGGTCCTGCGTCCGATGAGCACGTGCTGGTGCTGACCGGCGACGGCAAGGGGATCGTGATGCGGCCGGACGCGCTGCGCCCGGCCACCGCGAAGGCCGCAGCCCGCGGCAGGAACAAGCTGGCGACCCGGCTGTCACCGGGCGAGAAGCACGGCCGCAAGCGCATGGCCGAGCTGGCCTGCGTCTACGACGTCCCCGTCCCCCGCATGGCCGGCGACATCATCACCCCGCCCGGCATGGACAAGCCCGCCCGGTCACGCGGCCCGCGGGCCACCGGGAAATGGCTGACCGCCTCGGTCACCGATGACATCCCCGCCGTCATCGCCGCCGCGTTCAGCGAGGCTGAGCGCCGTGATCCCGAGCACCGCCGCACCTGGATCGCCTTGGTGGACGGCAACAACCAGCAGATCGAGGCGATCAAGGCCGAAGCCGCCCGCCGCGGTGTCGCCGTGCCCGTCATCTGCGATTTCATCCACGCCCTGGAATACATATGGAAAGCGGCCTGGTCGTTCTTCGAGCCCGGCGACCCGGATGCAGAGCCCTGGGTCGCCGTCCAGGCCGCCAAAATCCTGGATGGCAAGGCCGCCCAGGTCGCCGCCGGGATCCGCCGCCGCGCCACCACCTTCGGCTACTCCCCGGCCGAGCGCGAGGGCGCCGACGCCTGCGCGGACTACCTGACCGCCAAGAAACCGCACCTGGACTACGCCACCGCCCTGGCCGCTGGCTGGCCGATTGCCACCGGGGTCATCGAGGGAGCATGCCGGCACCTGGTCAAAGACCGCATGGACATCACCGGCGCCCGGTGGGGCCTGGACGGCGCCGAGGCCATACTCAAGCTCCGCGCCCTGATCAGCAAAGGCAACTTCGACCAGTACTGGCGTTTCCACCTGCGCAAAGAACACGAACGCGTCCACCACGCCCACTACCGCGAAGGCTTCATCCTCGCCGCCTGATCAGCTCACTCTGAAAGAGCCGCACCCAACCGCGAAAGGCCACGCGCAGCAAGAGCAGCCAGCAGCTCCTCTCGGTCGCGAAAGTGCTTGTACGGGGCGGCGACGCTGACCTCGGCTCGCCTGCTCACCTCGGCCATCGTCCAGCCCCCGACACCTTTATCGTTCACCAGCTCGTACGCGACGTCCAGCAACGCGTTGCGGAGATCCCGTGGTGCAGGCTGGACGGGCGCTTGACAGGTGGCATGCTCTTTCGGCCGGGCCAGCGTGAAAGCGCTGGCCTCAGCAGGATTCACCGTCTACGCGGGGGTCCGCAAACTCAATGACACACCGCAGCTCGCCGAGTTCGGTGCCCACGAACTGGAACTCGACGTCACAGACGACAACTCGATGATTACTGCCGTTAGTGAGGTCCACCGACGATCCGAACCGATTGACGTCCTAGTGAACAACGCGGGAATCGCCATCGCCGGACCGGTAGAGGAACTAGACCCAGCCCTGCTCCGGCACCAACTGGAAGTTAATGTCGTCGGAGTCGTACGCATGACCCAGCTCTTTCTCCCCGGGATGCGTGAGCATGGCGCAGGCAGGATCATCACTATAGGCAGCGTCGGTGGCCTCTTCGCTGCCCCCGGCGCCGGCGGGTACCACATGAGTAAGTATGCGATCGAGGCCTACGCCGACGTCCCAATGACGGAGCCTGACCGTTTTCCCGGGCACCTTGGCTGGACGCTGCGCAGCGCCTGATCGAAGTTGAGTACGGCGAAACTCATGTGACCTCCTGGTGGAACGAAAACGACGCGAACCGTCCACGCTGACAATTTGGACGTTCGCCGAAGCGCGGGATTCCTGTTAAAAGATGGCGGGTTGCGGTCAAGCGCGACACCAAAGTCGCCGCTCTGGGCCAGATCCACCGCTCCGCTCCAGTAAAGATTCGACCAGCCAGGCATCAACACCAACGCGCTAATCACTAGGACTGCTGCCACTACGGATCCAATGACGATAATCCAATGAATACATTTGAGCCTAGAACGGGTGCTCGTAGCGGCGGGGCAGTCCCGACTGCGCGCCGAAAGAGAAGCGGTCCGATAGGATCACTCTCGATGGGCTGCCTTCCGAGATGCGGCCTACCCTCGGCACCAGCAAGGCCGACTTGCATGAATATGTCCGGCATCAGGTAATGCGTCAGCCCTCAGCGCGGGCAGCGTGGCTTTGTGCGGGAAGGTGACGAATCGGCTGAGCAGCCCGCCGGGTTCGGTGCAAGATGTCAAGATGGCTCGATTGATCGCGGGGGATGGAATGAATAGGCGGGTCGCTACGTGAGCGGCGCGGACCTTCGCGGGGAAATGAGCAGGCCGGGGCAGATCTCGCGGCGCGGATGTTTTTTTGTCCTGCTCGCGCTGGTCCTCACTGCCGCCACGCTGATATGCGCAGCGCTTTTCGTCCTGCACCGGATCTTCCCGGCGCCCCCAGCGGTATGGAGTAAGGATGGCGAGCAGTTCACCCAGCTCAGATCCCTGCAGGGGACCTGGCAGGACTCGGTCGGCGGGAAAATGGTATTCACCGACGCCAGCTTCGCCCCTGACGGCATCCTTAACGGGAAAGTCACCTTCGTCAACGTCCCGCAAGTGTTCAGCTGGGCCGTGGGGCCACCTCCGCCCAGCTACGGGCACGGCACCTGGAAAATCGGCACCAACCTCGGTGAGATGATGGGGCTGCAGAATCAGCCAGGTGCCGGGATCATCAGCATCCAGTTCGGTACCGGGACTTTGGGAAACTACCCCTTGGTGGGACTGGAGGTCGAAGGCCCCGCCTCCGCACCATCGTTCCTGTGTGAATACCCGGATCACACCAATGCGTGCACATTCCGGAAGATCTCCTGAGGACACAGCAAGACGATTCGTGCAGCTTAGGCACTCCTCAGTCGTCCCCGACGTAGCCCGTATTGGGATTGATCATGGTAAGGAAGGCGCGGATGCTTTCCCGGTGTTGCTCCAGCGACCGATTCGGTGTCCCGCCCGACCCGAATCCGTAGCCCTTGTTAGGCCCGCTCAGCCAGTCGTAAGCGGTGCCGTCATCTCCAGCTCGGCGAATGGCAAACCGTTCGCCATCGACGTCGAGGGTGAACAACACCTGCCCAGGCCTTCCCTCTGTTCCGCGGTAGACAGCTGGAACGGCGGGGGGGCCATCGCCATCACCGCTGGGGCTCCTGTCCACAACAGCCAGCATCCACGTCCGTCGGCTTGGAGTCCATCGCACACGTGCTCGGCTGACGTACTCATCTGCCGCCGAGCGCGATGTGGGTTGAGCAGTGCCAGTGGGTGGGGGCTGACGCCCGAGACGGTGCGGCGCTGTCCGCCGCGGCATCGTGTCAGACTAAAGAGACGAACAAGGCTACGTCTTGAGCGGGTGAGCATGTGATGACCGGTTCGCGACGGGACCGGGTGATCGCTGCCTGCAGCGCCAAGCCGGGAGCGGTCGAGGACTACCCGTTCGGCGACGAGGTGGCGGTATTCAAGGTCGCCGACCGGATGTTCGCGCTGGTGCCGCTTGGCGAAGCACCCGGCAGCGTCAGCCTCAAGTGCGATCCTGATCTCGCCGTGAGCCTACGCGGCCGCTACGCCGGGATCACGCCCGGCTATCACCTCAGCAAACGGCACTGGAACACCGTGACGCTCGACGGCTCGGTGCCGGGCGAGGAGGTGCTGGAACTCATCGATCATTCCTATGACCTGGTAGTCGCACGCCTGACCAAAGCTCAGCGGGACCAGCTGGTCACC
Organism: Actinomycetota bacterium; assembly: GCA_030853115.1. Lineage (GTDB taxonomy): Bacteria > Actinomycetota > Actinomycetes > Streptosporangiales > Streptosporangiaceae > Palsa-504. The sequence continues at coordinate 304 of JALYVS010000205.1, read as the reverse complement.
TGACAGGCGCTCCGATTCTGCGGTTCCGGGGGTCAGGGTGTGAGGTCGTGGCCGGCTTGGCTGGGTTGCCATTCCAGCAGGACGACGGGGGCGTCAGCCCGCTGGCCAGGTCCAGGTCGCACAGCAGCGCGGTGACGAACCGGCTGTCCCGAACTGGCTGGCGATGGCGTGATCGGCGCGGGCCACGACGGCGGCCAGCGGCCCGCCGGCCCGGCGGGTGCTGCGGCACGAGGCCAGGCAGACGCTGGCCAGCAGGCCCGCGGCCAGGTCGTGGCCGAGCGCGTCGAAGATGGACAGGTGCAGG
>JALYVS010000658.1 GCA_030853115.1 Actinomycetota bacterium | reverse complement strand
CCGTTACCTCGTTCTGAACGAGGTAACGGTCCACGATCATGTTCGCGGCTTGACGGCGCCCCCTTACCGGGATGCTGGCCGCCGCCAGCTCGCGGACCTGCTCGTCCGCGGAGGAACGCCGGCAGATCTGCCGAGGCTGCCCCCAGCCGATCCGCAGCACGAAACCGTCAGCCGCGGCACCCAGCGCCGTCGCGCTCGACCGCCACTCTCGGCTCTCCGGCCGCCGGGCCCAACCCGCATCGCAGCTCCTTAATCCGTGCTTGCTGTCCTTTGTAGCTCCCGAGCCGGGGTGCGTGCCGCCAGCCGGCCCTGGTCGCAGCGGCAAAGCTTCAGGTATTAGCCTCGTTCAATGCCTGCCGAATCAACTTCCGCCGAGCCGGTACCGTCCGGCGCGCCGATTACTTCCGAACCCCCCGCCCAGCGGCCCGCTCTGATCGGCGTCGGCCTCGATGCCCGGCTCGGCCTGCCGTTCGGCCAGCTGCGCGCGGCCGCGCGGGAAGCCGGGCCGCTCGGCTTCGGCAGCTTGTGGACCCCGGCCGGGGGCGTCCCAGACTCGTTCCACCTCTGCGCGGCGTGGTCGCAGGACACCGAGCTGCGCACCGGTATCTCCGTTGTCCCGGCGGCGCGGATGTGGACCCCGCCGGGTCTGGCGGCGCAGGCGGCCACGCTGGCGCAGCTTTCCTCCGGCCGGTTCGTCCTCGGCGTGGGCACGGGCGGCTACGGGCCCGCGTTCTGGGCCTCGGTCGGCCTGCCGAACCGGCCGATCGCGGTGATGCGCGAGTACGTCACCCAGCTTCGCGCGCTACTGGCCGGCCAGAGCGTCACGGCCAGTCAGACGGACATCGGCGGGGGCTCTCCTGGCTGGCCCCGCTCGGCATCGCTGGGGATCAAGGACCTGCCCGCGGCTCCGGTGTACCTGGCCGCGCTCGGGCCGCAGATGCTCAGGCTCGCCGGGGAGACCGCCGACGGCGCGCTGCTCAACTGGGCCACGCCCGAGCACATCGCCGTTAGCCGGGCGCGCATCGCGGAAGGTGCCGCCCGGGCCGGCCGCGACCCCGGCGCCGTGCCGGTCACGATGTACATCCGGGTCTGCGTCGACGACGACGTGGCCGCGGCGCGGCGGGCCCTCGGCCAGCAGGTGCTCGGCTACGCCCTGGGGCGGCCCGGCATCCCCCAGAACGCCGGCTACCGGGGGCTGTTCGCTCAGATGGGGTTCGACGAGGTGCTGCGCGACCTGGAAACCCGGCGAGACCGGGGCGCGCCGATGGCCGAGCTGGTGGACGCCGCCCCGGATCAGCTGCTGCACGCGGTGGGTTACTACGGTCCGCCCGAGGCCGCCCCGGCCGCTTTCGCCCGGCTCAGCGCCGGGCTGGACGAAGCCATTGTCCGGGTCATCACGGCCCGTCCCGGCCTGGAACCCGTCGTCGCGGCCATGGCCGCCCTGACGCCCGCCCTCATCCAGGCCGCACCCGCACGTCCGGCGGCAGATGGCACCGGCGCGCCTGCGGCTTTATCCTGGAGGCCGGGCTGAACCTAGGATGAGTGATCTGGCATGCGGATCGCGGTGCTCGGGGCCGGGTCGTGGGGCACCACGGTGGCGTCCCTGCTGGCTGGCCGGCACGATTGCACCATCTGGTCCCGGGACCCGGAACTGGCCAGGGAAATCTACGAACGCGACGCTAACTCGCGCTACCTGCCCGGCTTCGCGCTGCCGCCGGGGCTGAAGGCCACCGCCGACCTGGAGAAGGTCGTTCACGACGCCGACCTGCTGGTGGTCGGCGTGCCGACGCACGGATTCCGGCCCATCCTGGCCGACGCCCGGCCTTACCTGCGGCCCTGGATTCCCGTCGTCAGCCTGGCCAAGGGCTTCGAGCGCGGTTCGCTGCTGCGGATGACGCAGCTCATCGCCGAGGAACTGCCCGGCCATCCCGCCGCCGCCTTGACCGGGCCCAACCTAGCTAAGGAGATCATGGCCGGGCAGGCCGCGGCGAGCGTGATCGCGACTCAGGACCTCGCGGTCGCCCGGGCGCTGCAGTCCACCCTGAAGCGGGGCATGTTCCGGATCTACACCAACCACGACGTGATCGGATGCGAGCTCGGCGGGGCGCTGAAGAACGTGGTCGCGATCGCGACCGGCATTGCCCAGGGGCTGGGCGTCGGTGACAACACGCGGGCGGCGGTGGTCTGCCGCGGCCTGGCCGAGGTCACCCGGCTCGGCGTGGCCATGGGCGGTGAGGCCGCCACGTTCTCCGGCCTGGCCGGGATGGGCGATCTCATGGCCACCTGCATGAGCCCGCTGAGCCGGAACCGGATGCTTGGCGAGCAGCTCGGCGCCGGCCGGGCGCTGGCGGAGGTGCTCGGCGCGACCAGGACCGTGGCCGAAGGCGTCGGCACCGCCTTCACGGTGCATGAGCTGGCCGAACGCTTCGGCGTAGACATGCCCGTCTGCCAGGAGGTGTACCGGGTCCTGGCCGGGGAGATCCCCGCGTCGGCGGCCTACCGCGGGTTGAGCAGGCAAAAGCAGGCCGGCCACGAGCGGAACCCAGGCTAGCCGCCGCCCGTCCCGCCCGTCCCGCCCGTCGGCGTCCCCCCCGATGCCCGCCCCGTCCCGGC
>JALYVS010000204.1 GCA_030853115.1 Actinomycetota bacterium | reverse complement strand
TAATCTGCTCGGTCCGCTCCGCGATCTGCCAGGCCGCGAACGCCACTGCCACCGCCACCGTGCCCGCCAACGCCCACCACGGGACCGGGCGCGCTGGGACCGGGCGCGCTGGGACCGGGCGCGCTGGGACCGGGCGCGCTGGGGCCGGGCGCGCTGGGACCGGGCGCGCTGGGACCGGGCGTTCCGGGCGGAAGGTGGGCCAGCTCGCGGGGAGCTGACGCACCGCGAAGTAACACAGCCCGACGGCCAGCGGGGCGAACATGAAAACCATCGGCAGGGTCGTGAACCGGTTCGCGAGCACTAGCGGAAGCCCCGGCAGCAACCACGCCGCGGCCAGCATGGCGGGGATAACGGTGATGGCACCGAACAGCGATCCGGCTAGCCGTCCCGAGCCCGGACGGGGGGCGGGAACCGGCTCCGGAGCATGGTCGGCCTCGGTCACCTTCGGGGCCTCGGAGGCACGCGGTCCAAGACGCACGGACCCACTTTAGGCCCTAGCCCTGAACGTTTCTGGCCGTGGACCTGGAACCCGTCTCGGCAGCGGGCTCGCATCCTCGCCCCCGCCTATTACTTACCACCCATTTGCCCCTATCTGCCGCGCGGGTCGCCAATTCAGCGGATGCGGCAGCATAAGACGACGAAGGCGAACAGGGCCCGGCACCTACCCGCGGTGGTTTATCCACATTGAGACGTGGGCGGGCTCGAGCGCTCGCTGGACCACGGTGGCCAGGTCGGTTTGCACGGCGTCCAGGTCCACCGCGTCCTTGAGCCGGCCGGAGAAAGCAGTCACCATCTGATCGGCGTCATAGCGGGCCCGGTTAAACCGGTGGTCCACTGCCCGCTGGACCCGAGACCGCAGCGGGCTGAACAGAGCCGCGGCCACCAGCGTAGATCCGGCCACCGCAACGGGCGACTTCAGCGTGAGCACCTCAGTGGCCAGCAGCACCAAGCCCGCGTACACCCCGATGAGAAGCCCGGTCACAATCGCATAGGCCAGCGTGCGGGAAATGATCCGGTCGATGTCATACAGCCGGTACTTCAGGACCGCGATGTCGATAGCGGTCCACAGGTACAAGAACGCCAGGCTTTGCAGCACGTTCACGGCCGCCGAGTTCACCCAGATCTGCGCGACGAACACGACCACCAGGAGCACCGCGGCCGTCGCGCACCACTTCAGCTGCAACCGCTCCTCACCCGTGGACTTTACGAACCTGACCACGAGCGCCGCTACGCTGATCAGCAGCCCCGCGCCGGTCACGAAGGAGGCCGCCTGGAACAAAATCCCTATCAGACCGGTCAGCTGGTCAGACGAAGGGAACGGGTCAGCCCACAGCCGGGTGGCGGCAATAAGCTGGCCCACGGTGGCAAGCGCGAACGCCCCGCCGACAAACCACGCGGCTCGACGCCACCGACGGGAGCGCACGTACCCCGTCGGGAAGAGCAAGAACAGAAAAGCGAGCCCAGCGATGGGGATCAGCCACGTCCAGTTGGATAGCCAGGCAAACGCCCGGCCTGCTGGCCAGGACCCCGGGTCCGCGATCAGGGCGTGCAGCGCGTACTGGTTCGAGAAGCCACTCACGCCCAGGCCCAGGCCCGCCACCAGGAATAGCCAGCCGATCCGGTTTTCCGGCCGCCGGGAAGCAAGCACAAAGCCTGCCACCGGGACGGCCACGTTCACCACCTGGCCGGAGACGCCGGAGAAGGTCCAGCCACTCAGGCTGGCAGGCACCAGATGCCGGTCCGCATACGCCAGCGCCACTGCGCCGAAGGTCAGTGCCACTGATCCCGCCGCGGTGCACCCGACCGCCCATGGGGCCACCCGGGCTCTCATCGGTAGTCCCTGCCGTCGGTCAAGGCTCTCGTCTAGACGCTGTCATGCCGTCACCCCCGAAACCGGACGTTACCCCCGGACCGTTCCGGGAACGTTACGGCGCGGGCGCTTCGGTCCCGGCTAGGTCGGCGGGCCGGCGGCCGGCCTGGGCCACGAGTAGCCAGAGCACCAGCGCGGCCGGGTAGATGAAGTAGCCGAATCTGGTGGAGGGCGCGAGCACGAACATAGCCGAGAGCCCGATCACCAGCCGGACGGCGGCAGTCGGCACGTCCCGGGGCGGCCGGATGACCAGAGACACCGCGATGGCCAGCCCGGAGCCGATCAGCAGGATGACCACGGCGGTATGGCCGACGACGCCGGTCTGTGCCAGCACGTGACCGAGCAGCGGGCTGGCCGCCTGCGACTTGACGCTGGCCAGGCCGAGCGGGAACAAGACGGTGTTCTTCACCAGCGAGTCCGGGCGCAGGACCGCGAACGGACCCACGATGACCGCGACCACGCCGACCGCCACCGCGGTGAACCGCCAGGCGACCCGGTGACCGTCCCGCACGTAGAGCAGGGCGAAGGCCACCGCCAGGGCCGGCCAGGCGGTGGCCTTCATCGCCGACGCGACGCCGAGGGCCAGCCCGGCGGTGACCGGGTTCGCCCCCTGACGCCTCCAGAGCAGGGCGAAACCGAGGCACATGAACGCCACCATGGGCACGTCGGTGCCGCCGACGCAGAGTTCGAACGCGATGACCGGCGACGCCGTCATCAGCACAGCCCACCGGACGCTGTCCCTGGCCTCGGCGATGCGCAGCGCGAACGCGAACACGACCAGGAATACCAGGCCGAACCACACCCGCGGATCGGTCAGCACGCCGTGGCCGAACAGCGCCTGCGGCACGCCAAACACGGCCATCAGAGGCAGGTAAGGGTTGTACTGGTTGGGATTGGTGGTGGCGGCTAGTGCCAGGGAACTCCGGTACGGGGTTCCCTGGTGGATCAGCGAGTTGGCCGAGGTGGCGACGACGCCGACCTCAGGCTCCCCGTGGCCGCTGACGACCATCCATACCAGCGGGATCAAAATGGCCCCGCCGATGATGGTGCAGAGCGCGATGTCGACCCCAAGGGTCCCGCGTGACTTCCAGGCCAAGACGGCCAGGGCCGCCAGCGCGTACGCGCAGGCGGCGGATACCCCCCACAGCCGGTGCAGCGGATCGTGGCTGAACAACGAGACTCCGCCGCCGAACAGGGCGCAGGTGACCAGACCGCCGGCCAGCCAGGCCTTGGGCATGGTGGCGACGGACTGCCATCCGGTGGGCAGGCCCCCCGCGCTACCCCCGCCCCCCGTGGCAGGCGCGAGAACGCGAGTATCGCGACTCTCCACGCGACTGATCTTACGCCCGGCAGGCCCAGCCGCCGTCCCCCGCGCGGCGGATATGCATGTCAGCCTGACGGCCTAGCGGCCGTCCCCCGCGGGGCGGAGTGCGTGTCAGCCTGGGCCTACAGCCTGGGCCTAGATGACGGGCGGCCGGCCAGCCCGGGTCATCCGCCAGGCGGTCCCCAGCGAGATGGGCCGGCGCCGGCCCGGATCAGCGCGCCAGCCCTCGGCGAAGCCAGTGAACCACGGGCGCAGGCTGGCCGGCTTGGCGCGCTCCCGGGCGACGGTGACCGCCATCCAGTCGGCTAGGTAGACCGCGGCCAGCGGCCAGGGCAGGTTACGCCGGGCCAGCAGGACCCGGTTACGCCCGTCCTGGCGGCGGAACGTGTCATATCGGGCGTTCGGCAGCGTGTGATGGCACATCCGGGCGGCGGCGTCGTACTCGAGCCGGTACCCGCGGTCCAGCAGCCGCCAGGCCAGGTCGGTCTCCTCGTGCCCGTAGAAGAACAGGTCCGGCAGGCCGCCCGCCGCCAGGTACGCCGAACGCCTGATCGCGCATGCGCCGCCGAGGAACGTAGTCACCACCGAGGAGCGCTCCGGGTCCCCGGCTCGCAGCCGCGGTACATGCCATCGCGCCCCCGGGCCGCCGTCGGGGTCGACCACCTGCATGGACAGTACCGCCAGCGCCGGGTCCGCGAACCGGTCCGCGATGTGGGCCGCCAGCCCCGGGTCCGGGTACCAGCCGTCATCGTCGAGGAACAGCACCACGTCACCGCCGCACGCCTGCACCCCGGCGTTGCGTCCGGCCGCGACGCCGACGTTCTCCGGCAGCAAGACGGTCCGCACCCCGGCCGGCAGGCCGGTCACCTCGGCGCCGTTGCCCACCACGACCAGTTCCACCTGGCCACCGCGCTGGGTCAGCACGCTGTCGATGGCCCGGTTGACCTCGGCCGGGCGATTGCCCATGGTAAGGATGACGCAGGACAGGGTCAGCGGCTGGCGCGGCGGCTGACTGAGCGGCTGGCTCGGCGCTCCGGTGGCCTCGCCGGTCATCCCTGCCTCACTTACCACGCCGGCCTCTTCCATCCCCTACCGCCTCTCTAATCGCAACCGGCGCGACGCCACGATGGCCACCAGGTGCGCGACCGTCATGAGCGCGCCCACGACCAAGGCCGCCACGTCCAGGACCCGCGTCGCGGTCAGGCCGCCCGTCGCCGCGTCCGCGATCGCCGCCGCCAGGATGAGGACGGAGAGCTCGACGGCCTGGGTGATCCGGTGCACCCGCAGGACCGATGCCAACCGCCTGGCCCTGGCCAGGCCGTGGGACCTCGGCGCGAGCGCCTCGTCTTCATGCGTGCCGTCCAGGCCGGAAGAGGCCCGGGCCACCACCACGCTGTCGGTCTCCGCCTTGATCAAGGTGGCGCAGATCGCCGCGGCCAGGCCCGCGCTCACGTAGCCGCCGGCGAGCGAGAAATGACCCTGCGCCCGGACGCCAAGGCCGGCCAGCAGCAGTGCCTCGGCGATGTAGTGCCCCATCCGGTCCAGGTAGATACCGGTCGCGGAGAACCGGCCGGTGAGCCGGGCGAGCTCCCCGTCGGAGCAGTCGAACAGCAGGTACAGCTGGATCAGCAAAGCGACCCCGACCGCCGCGGGCAGCCCCGGCACGGCGGCCAGCACGCCCGCGGCCACACCGGAAACCATGAAGCACACGGTGACCGCGTTCGGGGACCAGCCGAGCCGGGCGAACACGATGGTGGCATAAGGGGACAGCCGGCGCATGTAGAGGCGGCCGAACCAGTGCTCGTCGTTCAGCCGGGCCAGCACCTCGGGAGGCTGTCCCTTGGCGCGCACCTCGGCCAGCGACGGTCCGGACATCACGCTCCGCCCGTCCCTGCGCCTGTTCCTGCGTCCGTCCCTGCGCCCGGTCCCGGGCCGGTGCGGCCGACGGCCGCGGTGAATCCAGCCACCTGCTCGGCGATGGCCTGCTCGTCGAGGTCGAGCCGCTCGAGGATGGTGTACCGGCCGGGCCGGATCGCGGGCGCGTGCAGCACCGCCTGGGTGAACTCGGCCGGGCCGAGCCCGAGGTCGGCCGGGATGCGCGGCAGCTTGTGCCGGCGCAGGCAGGCGGACATCAGCGGGAACAGCCGCTCGTCGCCGCGCAGGTAGGTGCAGAACAGCGCGCCCAGCCCGGCTAGCTCGCCGTGCGTACCCGCGCCGGGGAACAGCCGGTCGATGGCGTACACGATCTCGTGGTCGCCGCCGCTGGCCGGCCGGCTGGAACCCGCCACCGTCATGGCGATCCCGGACAGCACCAGCGACTCGGCCAGCACGGTCAGGAACTCGTCGTCGGCCACCGTGCCCGGCTGGTGCAGCACCGCCTGGGCCGCGGTCCTGGCCAGCGTGACGGCCAGCCCGTCGATAGGCTCACCACGGTCAGCGGCGGCCAGCTCCCAGTCCGCGATCGCGGACAGGTTGTTCACCACGTCCCCGATCCCGGCCCGCACCATCCGGGGTGGGCCAGCGCGGACCCGGTCCAGGTCAACGACCACCGCGACCGGCGGGACGACCCCGTAGGAGCCCTTCCCCGACTCATGCTCGAGCGAGCTGACCGGCGAGGCCAGGCCGTCGTGGGCCAGGTTGGTCGCCACCGCGACCATCGCGATCCCGGCCATGTGCGCGGCGAACTTGGTCACGTCGAGGATTTTGCCGCCGCCGATGCCCGCGACCGCCTCGTAAGCGTCGGCCCGCAACTGCTTGCCCAGCGCGATCGCTGCGTCTACGCTGCCGTCCTCGACGCGGAAGACCTTGGCCGTCTCCATGTGCAGGTCGGCCACCACGCCGTCGCCTTGCCCGGGTCCGACCGCGACCGCGACCCGGCCCTCGGTGGCGATTCTCCGGTCGGCCAGCAGCACGCCCAGGTCTGCGACCGCCCCCCGCCGGATGTCCACGACAAGCGGCGCGGTGAGGATACGGGCCAGGACCGGCATGGGCCTCCTTCCGGCGGCTGACGGCACGGATTTATCACGCCGTGGCTTACCACGGCTATCCGGGAGACTACCGGGTCACGAACGACGGCAAGGAGATAGCCGGCCGCTGGCGGCAAACCGCTGTCCGGCAGGAGCGGGGGATCACCGCCGGGGGCGCAGGGTGAATCACGATGCGCGTCGGCCGGCGGCGGTCCGGGTTGGCTCGGTCCGGGTTGGTTGGGCCGGGGTTGGTTTGGCCCGGCCGGTCAGCAGCGGGCGGCGATCTCGCGGGCCCGGCGCAGGTCGTCGTGATTGTCGACCTCGACCCACTCGATCTCCCCGATCGGCGCAACGGCGATCGGGCCGCCCCGGTCAGTGAATTCCTGGAAACCGTCCTCGTAATACAGCGACGGGTCACGGCGCCAGGTCGTCTCGAGCGCGTCCGCGAGCGGCGCCGCGGCGGACGCCCCGATGAGCGTGGCGCCGATGTACTCACCGTAGGCCAGCGCCGGGTCCATCAGTTTGGTAATCCGGATGATCATGCCGTCCGCGCCGATGACGACCTTCATCTCTTCCTCGGCCAAGCGCTTGTTGTCGTCGACGGCCAGCGTGATAGCGGCCTGACGCCCGCCGGCCGGGCCGGGTTCAGCCGCGGCCAGCAGGGTCTTCTCCACCGAGACCGGATGCACCGTATCGCCGTTGACGAGCAGCGCCCCCGCCGCGAAATGCTCGCGAGCGAGCCAGAGCGAGTAAGCGTTGTTCCATTCCTCGGCTCGGTCGTTGTCTACCAGCGTCAGCCGGACCCCATGCTCGTGCTCCAGCCCGGCGGCCCGGTCCCGGACCACGTCCGCCGCGTAACCGACCACGATCACGATGTCACGCAAGCCGACCGCGGCCAGGTTGCGCAGGGCGATGTCCAAGATGGTGACCTGGCCGTCTACCGGCAGCAGCGCCTTGGGCAGCCCGTCGGTGTCCGGCCGCAGCCGGCGGCCCGCGCCGGCCGCGAGAACCATTCCTATCAACCGTGGTCTCCAACCGTGGGAAACAGCCATCCGCTGAGGAACTCCCAGCAGAAAAGCAACCAAAGATAACCTGCCAGCACGGCGTACACCAACGGCGCGATGCCGAGCGCCGCCGCCAGGCCGGCCAGCAGCATCCGCCCGTCCCAGCCGAGGCCGAACCGGTCGGCCGGGATACCCCGTCCGAACCGGGCCCGGTAGGCCAGGTCCAGGTGGCGCATGACCACGGCGGCCAAAAGAGCGAAGACCACCGCCGCCGGGACCCGGTGCGAGAACCCGAGGGCCGCGAGGAAGATGCATTCACCCGTCTCCAGCAGTGCGGGTACCGTCCAGTCCAGCGGACCGTCGTGCGGGTGGCAGGCGCCGAGCGCCGCGAGCATCATCGCCTCGACGGGGGTTAGCACCAAAATGCCCGGCAGGTTACCCAGCCCGAGCGCCGCCAGCACGCACGTCACGAACAGGCCCACCAGCACCGGGGGCAGCGGCGGCAGCCGGCCCTGCACCAGCTGGCCGATCCACCGGGACACCACCCCGTCACCGCGGTAAGCCGCCAGGGTGCCGTCTGGTGCCACCCGGCCAGCTGAAGCCAGGCTGTCATCTGGCCCATCCCCGGCCAGCGAGCGGACCAGCTGCCCGGCCAGAACGTACCCGGCCGCCAGCACGCCCCAGCCGAGCAGGAGCAAGAACGTGACGCGCGGCCCGAAGAAGATGGCGGTGGCCGCGATCAGCACCAGCCGTTCGCCGGCCGGAAGCGTCGCGGCCTGCTCGATGGTGCGCTTCACCGACCGGGGGAAAAGGTTCCCCGGCGTCCTGGCCGTGTACTCGAAGCCAAGCTCGGCCATCCGGCGCACGGCCAGGACGACCATAGCGGCGATGGCCAGCCGCCAGACGGCGGCCTGGCCGGTACCGCCCCAGCTAGCGGCGAAAGTGTGGCGCAACGCGGAGCCGAAGATCCCGTCCAGTCCAGGGCCGACCGCGGGGTGTGCCCGGCTGGCCACGGCGGAGCTGACCGCCAGCGCGGCGTACACGCCGACCTCGGTCAGCAGCGCGGAGGCGGTGCCGAGCCAGCCGACGGCAGGCCTGACCCGGCCTTCCGGGCTGGTGGCGGCGAGCAGGGACCCGGCCCGGCCAACCAGGAACGAGCCGGCCAGCGCCACGACGGCCAGCAGCTTGGCCTGCACCCCCAGCTCGGAGAACCACACCGCGGAGATAAGCCCCAGGCCCAGGGAAATGCCGTAGAGCGCGGACGGCTTGAGCTCGCGCCAGGCCGCCCATAGGGCCACGTCACGCGCGGCGGGGTCGACGATGAGCTGGGTGACGGCACCCTCGCTGTTCGGCCCGGCATCGAGCACCCGCACGTTGACGCCGCGGCGGGTCAGTTCGCTGATCAGCGCGCTCACCACGGCCGGCCCCGCGTAGGTCGCCGCGAGCGACTCGGCGGCAGATGCGAGCGCGTCCAGGTCCGGCGTGTCCACGACGAGCGCGCCGCCAGCCAGGCCAGCCCGAGCCGCCAAACCCGCAGCGCCTGCTGGACGAGCAGGTTCGGCTGAACGAGCAGGATCGGCTGAAGGACTTGGATCATCCGCCGGACTTGGATCATCTGCCGGACTTGGATCATCTGCCGGACCGCCGGGCGGCCGGGTGGCCGGCTGGCCAGGCGTCTCATCGAGCCCGGGATCGAGGTGGCCCGGTACCGGTCGGGACGTGCCCGCGTTTACCCCGGAGAAAGCCGCGGTGCCGCCCGCGGCCAGCAGCACGGCCAGGATCTCCTCGGGCACCGCGTCTTCGGCACCGCAGATCAGCACGCGCTCTCCAGCGGCTCGCGCCGCGGCCGCGACGGTCAGCAGGCCCGGTCCGGTCTGGTCCGCCGCGTCCACCCGGCGTACGCCGAGGGCCGCAAGCTGGCCGCGCAAACCCGCGCCTGCCTCGCCCGCGAGGACCAGCGCAACCGTCATGCCTGCCCTCCCAGCGACAATAGGCCGCCGTAGTCGCGACTGAGCGCTACAAAATGTAGCCGGCGGTTACCCTCACGGCCGGGAGGAACACGCCGGTCAGCCCGACATGTCCGGTCGCGCGGCCGGCCACGCCGACCATCAGCCCCACACCGTTAAGCCAGCAGATCTTGCTCTCCAGCCCGGCACCGCCGCTTCGGAGCATCACCGTGCCGAACAGGCTGTCCGGCGCATACCCCAGCCAGCCGCGAAACGAGACCGCCCAACACAGGAGCGATAACGCGCCGTCCACTAGGCAGGAATACTCAAGAACCACCGCGCTTACGCCTGCGGCTACCTTGACCGTCCTCACCAGACACCGTGCCCCGTCCCCGGCTGTGAGAGTGATCGTGGACATCTACCTCGTCGTCAACGAGGTAGACGTCCACGATCACGCATGGCGTTCGTGAGTGAGGGCGAAATAAACCTTTTATCGCGATTCAAACCAAGGACCGGAGAGGATGTATGCCCGTTCCTGCCCAGCACGAAGTACCAGGGGCATCGCACGATTGCCCGCGGGAGCCCGCAGGAGCCCGCGGAGCGAACGGGTAGAGTCCGGCTCATGCGGATGGTCGCGGTGGTGCTCGGCGGGGGCGTGGGGCAGCGGCTGGGCGCGGGAATGCCTAAGCAGCTACTGACGTTGGGCGGCCAGACGTTGGTTGAGCGCTGCGTGGCCGCCTTCGACCAGGCGCCGGGGGTCGACGAGATCCTCGTGGTGATGGCACGCGGGTACACCGAGCAGGTCAGGGTCATGCTCGCCGACGGCGGCTACCGTAAGGTCACCGACGTCATCGAAGGCGGGGCAACCCGGCCGGACTCGACTCGAATAGCGCTGGCCGCCGTCGCGGGCGGGGAGCCGGGCGGCACTGCGGGCGGGGAGCCGGGCGGCACTGCGGGCGGGGAGCCGGGCGGCACTGCGGACAGGGA
>JALYVS010000203.1 GCA_030853115.1 Actinomycetota bacterium | reverse complement strand
CTGCCGGACCGCGTGTCCCCCGCGCTCGGCGCGGCGCTACGGCTGACTCCCCCCGCGGCGACCTGGCGCAAGCTGCCGGAGCGCGTGCCCGCGGCCGGGACCAGGCGGGCGGTGGTCGGCATGCTCACCGGTTGCGTGCAGTCGGTGTTCTTCCCGCAGGTGAACGCCTCGACCGCCCGGGTGCTGGCGGCGGAGGGCTGCGATGTGATCATCCCGCGCGGGCAGGGCTGCTGCGGCGCGCTGTCGCTGCACTCGGGCCGCGAGGCCGAAGCGGTCGCCTTCGCCCAGCGCACGATCGCCACGTTCGAGCAGGCCGGCGTGGATGCGATCGTGGTCAACTCGGCCGGCTGCGGTTCGGCGATGAAGGAGTACGAACGGCTGCTGGCCGGAACTGGGCCGGGCGAAACCGGGCCGGGCGCCCCGGGGTCGGGCTGGGCCGCGCGGGCCGCCGAGATGAGCGGCAAGGTCAAGGATCTCACCGAGTTCCTCGCCGAGATCGGGCCAGTGGCCCGGCGGCACTCGCTGCCGGTCACCGCCGCGTACCACGACGCCTGCCATCTGGCGCACGCCCAGCGGATCACCCGGCAGCCACGCGAGCTGCTCCGGGCGATCCCTGACCTGACCCTGATCGAGCTGCCTGACGCGGGCACCTGCTGCGGCTCGGCCGGGGTGTACAACTTGCTCCAGCCCGAGGCCGCCGGCGAGCTCGGCGGCCGCAAGGCGGATGCGGTCCTGGCCGCGGGGGCCCCGTTGCTCATCTCCGCCAATCCCGGCTGCTCCATGCAGATCGCATCGGCACTGGCCGCACGCGGTGAGCACGTGGCGGTCGCGCACACCGCCGAGATCCTCGACGCCTCTATCCGCGGCCTGCCGCGGACCCTGTTTCAGGATTAGCTCGGCCGTCCACGGCCGGCCCCCGCCCGGGCCCTGAGAAGGAAGGGGCCGACCGCTGACCGCGGCGTTAGCTGCCGGTACTGCCTCTCGCGGGGGCGCCCTTGACGCCCTGGTTGCCGCCCTTCATGTGCTGGCAGTTATGCGCGGGCTTACTCGAGGCCGACGGCGAGGGAGTCGCCGCCGTGCTCGCAGATCCGGCGTTGACCGCCGTCGTGGCTGCTTCCGATGTCGATGACGTCGATGAGGACGGGTGCGCCGTCGCGGCGCTGGCGACAGCCAGGCTGCCACCGAGCCCCACTCCCAGCGCACCGGCTCCGATTGCGGTGGCAAGAGTGATCTTGCCCAGTCTGGTCTTCAACGTGTCCGCCTCCTCGCGGTAGGGTCCATGGCCCTACTCCTCAGGACACCCCCGCTTACTGCGGTCTTTCCGCAGCAACCCTCTGCTAGCGGTATGAAAGTCCCCCGATCGGTCTTTTGGGGCAGCAAGAGAGAAACCGGGCAGAAACAGTGGCCTATACGACGGCGCCGCCACCGAGATGGTGACGGCGCCGACGAGAGAAGGCCGGTCAGGAGAATCGCACCAGCGTGCTGGCGGTGCCGAGCTCGAGGCCGGGCTTGAACAGGGTCGTGCTGAACGTCGAGTCCAGCGCGCCGGCGGCGGTCGCGGTCAGCCGGAGAACGATCCCGCTGATCTGCACGTAGTGCCAGCCCGCATGGATCTTGGCGTGGGCCAGGCTCAGCCGCAGCAGCGGCACCCGGACCTTCGGGTTACCGTTCACTTCCGCGGTCAGCACGCCTTGATGCACGTTGATGATGAAGTTGCTGACCTCTATCTGACGGCCCGTCGCGGGGTCGATGAACAAGATGCCGCCCTGGTGCCGGATCGTGCCCCTGAGCGCCGCTGCGTTCAGCCAGCCGCCGGTCACCGGGAAGGTAAACCGGACCGAGACCCCGCTGCCGCCGATCTGGGCTCCCTCGGTGCCCGGCAGGGTGGCGATCGGTACGATGTCGTGCCCCAGCAGCGCGGCGGCCAGGCCTGGCGCCGTGGTCACCGACGTATCGCCGCCGGTCAGCCACACCCGCGGAGCCCACGTCGGCGAACTGGTCGCGGCCGAGGCGGTCGCGGCACCTCCTAGGCCGGCGAGCAGGCCGGCCGCCATCGCCACCACGGCAACGCGCTTGAACACTCGCATGTCAACTCCATTCCGCCGCGATCGGTCGCGGCTCTCGTGCTGACATACGATGCCGCCGTCACCGGTAGATGCAGCGAGCGGGAGGAGATAACCCGCTGTCGTTCGGTTAGCTTGAAGAAGCGGACCCGTCACCGGCACCGAGGGCCACCGCGGGCAGCGAGCCGCGCACCACGCTGGTCTTGACGTGCACCGTGCTCCCGTTGAACGGCTGCAGCGAGATATCGAGGCGAGAGTAAGTACGCAGGTCGACTCCGGACGGAATGGTAAAAGTCCCGTTATGGTCAGCGTCCAGGTCGCCGAGGGAGATCATGCTGACTCCGTTGCGGGCCAGCAGCCAGACCTCATAGAAGCCAGGCTTTTGCGGCGCGTCCAAGGTCACGGCCATCACCCGCTGACCGGCGGTGGCTCGCATCACGGCGGTGCCCGTGACCCCGTTCCACTGCGGGAACGCGGGCAGTGGGCTCAACTCGATCTGGGCCACCACATGAGCAGCGGGAGTCTTAATGAGCTGGACGATTCCCGCCGTCCCTCCGATGCCGATGATCACACCGGCGGCCAGCCCGGCGACCGTGGCCGCCAGCCGTCCGCGCCGCCACCTCATCCCGGCTCGACGAGCACCGGCACCGGGTGCCAGGGCGGTCAGGTCGGGGTCCGCGGCCGTCTCACGCCGGGCGTTGCTGACACCGGCCATCTCCGGCGGCCTGAACCCGGCGGCCGGCCCGGTGCCATTGACGGCCGCCGGCCCGGTGCCGTTGACGGCCGGTGCCACTGAGGTGCTTCCGGCCGAGGAGGCGGGGTCGATCCCGACCGCGGCGGCGATCCGGTCCCACACCGCAGGCGGCGGGGATTCGAGCGGCTGAACCGGGCCCGCCGCCCGGGCTAGGTCGACCACCTCGCTGAGCCGGGCCAGTTCATGGCGACAGTGCACGCAGGTCAGCTCGTGCTCCCCGCCGTGCCCGGTGCCGGTCGTCTCGCCGAGCGCCCGCAGGGCCAGGATCATCGGGTCAGTATGCGACACGGTCGGCCTCCAGCCTGGACCGCAGCCGTAGCAGGCTGCGTCGGATGTGGCTCTTCACCGTGCCGAGAGGCAGCCCGAGAACCTGGGATATCTGCTCATGGGTTAGATCAGAGTAGAACGACAAGACCATCACCGTACGCTGCGATTCCGGCAGCTGGGCCAGTTCGTCGGCCAAGACGATCTGGTCCACCACCTGATCGGCAGGCGCCTCGGGCGCCTTGACCGTCGCGCCGCCGGCCACCTTCAGCAGCACCCGGCTCTCCCGCTGCCGCTCACGCAGCGCGTCGGCGACCTTGTTGCGGGTGATCGTGACCAGCCAGCCGCCCAGCGTGCCGCGCTTGGGGTCGAAGCGGTCCCGGCTGCGCCAAGCCGACACGAAGACCTGCTGGGTGACGTCTTCGGCATCGGCCTTAGCCCGCAAGGACCGAAGCGCGATGCTGTAGACGAGCGGCCCGAAGCGTCCGTAGACGAGCGCGAGCGCATCCGGGTGCCCTTGGCTGAAGGCACCCGAGACATCCTCATCCGACGCCCGATCCACAGGATCGACATTAATCCACATACCTGGCGACGGCGACTCCCGCCGGTCGCTGTCCGCGCTATGGTCGGCGGGACGCAGAGCGGGCGGGATGGTGGGCCGGCGTTTCGACAGCTCAGCCGGGCCGGGACGGCCCGGCTCGGGCTGGCTACGAGGAGCGGCAACCGCCGTCGTGCCGCGTCGGGCAAAGTCGGGCATTCATTCGACATTAAATCGTTTCTGGATGGGTAACCAAGCTAGAACGAATTAAGGGTCCTGGCGGCCGCTCGGTTCATCGCAGCCCGACCGGACTGGACCGCTCACACGGAGGTGACGCGGCTTGCTCAGGCTTCACGTCAACCCATTCGATTACACGATCCTGGGGATCTATTTCGCGCTGGTCATAACCATCGGGGTGATCGCCCGCCGGGCCGTCGCCACCAGCGAGGACTTCCTGCTGTCCGGCCGGTCCCTGCCGGCCTGGGTGACTGGCCTTGCCTTCATTTCCGCTAATCTCGGCGCGATCGAGATCCTGGGCATGGCTGCGAACGGCGCCCAGTACGGCTTGCCGACCGTGCATTTCTACTGGATCGGCGCGGTCCCGGCCATGGTATTCCTCGGCGTCGTGATGATGCCGTTCTACTACGGGTCCCGAGTACGCAGTGTGCCTGAGTTCCTGCTGCGGCGCTTTAACCCGGCCACGCACCTGTTCAACGCCCTGTCGTTCGCCCTGGCCGCAGTGCTGATCGCCGGGGTGAACCTGTACGCCCTGGCGCTGGTGATCAACTTGCTGATCGGCTGGCCGATCTGGCTGTCGGTCATCGTCTCGGCGTTGTTCGTGCTGGCCTACATCACCCTGGGCGGCCTGTCCGGCGCGATCTACAACGAGGTGCTGCAGTTCTTCGTGATCATCGCGGGGCTGGTCCCGCTGGTGATCATCGGACTGCACAGCGTCGGCGGCTACGGTGGCCTGAAGGACAAGGTCACGCACACCAAGCTAGGCGCCAGCGCCTACTCCACCTGGGGCGGCGTCGGCCTCGGGCACTGGACCAACCCGCTCGGCGACTGGATCGGCATCGTGATGGGACTGGGCTTCGTCCTGTCGTTCGGCTACTGGACCACGAACTTCGCCGAGGTTCAGCGCGCCCTGTCGGCCAAGGACCTGTCCGCGGCCCAGCGGACGCCGCTGATCGGGGCGTTCCCGAAGATTTTCATTCCCGGCCTGACCATCATCCCCGGGCTGATCGCGCTGGTCGTCATCCCCAAACTGGGCGGCACCAAGATCACCTATAACGAAGCCATCCCGGCGCTGATGAACAAGTACCTGCCGAACGGCGCGCTCGGCGTGGCGCTGGCCGGCCTGCTGGCCGCCTTCATGGCCGGCATGGCGGCCAACGTCAGCTCGTTCAACACCGTCTTCACCTACGACATCTGGCAGACCTACATCAGGAAGGGCCGGCGGGACCGGTACTACCTCAATGTCGGCCGGGTGGTCACGGTGGTCGGCATCTTGATCGGGATCGGCACGGCGTTCATCGCTCAGGGCTACAGCAACATCATGAACTACATCCAGTTGCTGTTCTCCTTCTTCAACGCGCCCCTTTTCGCCACGTTCATCCTGGCCATGTTCTGGAAGCGCACCACGCCGTGGTCCGGGATCGCCGGGCTGGTCGCCGGGACGATCGGCGCCGCCGTCATGCACTTCGCCGGCTACCACATCGGGTATTTCTACCCGCACCAGGTGCTGGACCCGACCCACGTCACGATCAACGCGCAGATGCTGAACTTCTACGGGGCGATCACGGCCTTCGTCGCTGACCTGGTGGTCACGGTGCTGGTCAGTATGGTGACCAAGCCGAAACCGGTATCCGAGCTTGGCGGCCTGGTCTGGGGCGTGCACGACCCGAAGGCGCCCGACCCGGCGAGCGTGCCCAAGGTGCCCTGGTGGGCGTCGCCTAAGCTGCTCGGCGCCATCGCGCTGGGCATAGTCCTCGTGTTGTCCATCATCTTCGCCTAGCAAGGAGGCGGTCATGTCCGAGGCGCCAGAGGTGGGTGCCGACGCCCCGCAGTCGGCCGCAGGACGGCTATTCGACCTGCGGGTCCTGATCGGCGGCCTGTTCCTCCTCTACGGGGTCATGCTCACCGTGGCCGGGTTCTTCACCTCGACGGCGAACCTTCGCAAGGCCAGCAATATCAACATCAACCTGTGGATGGGCATCGGCATGCTCCTCATCGGGGGGTTCTTCGCCGCGTGGTGGCGGCTCCGCCCGCTCCGTCGGGAACAGTCCCAGCCGGATCAGCCCCAGCCAGAGCCCGGGGCGGGCCAGTGAGCAGCCCGGCCCGCTCCGTGGTCGTGGCCGGGGTGGACGGGTCGACCGCCAGCCGGGACGCTGTGCGCTGGGCCGCCGAGTACGGCAAGCTCACCGGCGCGGAGCTGAGGGCGGTGTCCAGCTGGCGGTGGCCGAATTACATCACCCGGATACCGCCGGGTGTCGACCTCGAGGCCGACACCCGGCGCACGCTGGCGGAAGTAGCGGCTGAGATCCGCGCGGACTTCCCCGAGGTGCCAGTCAGCGAGCACGTGATCGAGGGGCCCGGCGGCCCCGCGTTGCTGTCCCAGGCTGAAGACGCCTCGTTGCTGGTCGTCGGCGCCCATGGGAGCGCAGCTTTTCCCGGCATGCTCCTCGGTTCGGTGGCCGAGTACTGCGTCCGCAACGGCCACTGTCCCGTGGTTGTCGTCCGAACACCCGCGGAGTAGCCATTTGCTGGCGGGCCGGCCGCCTTCACGGCTGGCCCGCGGCCGGTCAGCGGTACTCGGGGTTCTCGAAGTCGAAGCGGCATCCGGCGTCCCACTCCGAACGCTGGTTGCCATGGGCCGGGATGCCGCCTGCGTCCTTGAGTATCCGGGCGAGGTGCAGCAGGTTCCAGGTCATGAACGTGGTGTTGCGATTGGTGAAGTCGTTATCCGGGCCGCCTGAGCCGGGATCGAGGTAGGACGGGCCCGGGCCTGCCTCGCCGATCCAGCCGGCGTCGGCCTGCGGGGCGATGGTGTAGCCGAGGTGCTGCAGGCTGTACAGCACGTTCATCGCGCAGTGCTTGACTCCGTCCTCGTTTCCGGTGATCAGGCAGCCGCCGACGCGGCCGTAGTAGGCATACTGCCCGGCCTCGTTGAGCAGATGGGAGCAGGCGTAGAGCCGCTCGATCACGCGCTTGGTGACCGAGCTGTTGTCGCCGAGCCAGATCGGGCCCGCGATCACCAAGATGTCGGCGGCCAGCACCTTGCGGTACAACGCCGGCCAGGCGTCGGTAGCGACGCCGTGCTCGGTCATGTCCGGCCAGACGCCAGTCGCGATGTCGTGGTCGATAGCGCGGATCGTCTCCACCTGCACGCCCTGCTTGCGCATGATCGCCGCGCTGACCTCGATCAGGCCCTGGGTGTTGCTGAGCTCTCCAGGCGGCTTCAGCGTGCCATTGACATAAAGCGCGTTCAGATCTGCGTAGCTCGGCACCGGGCTGATCATCAGGACTCCCATCGGAGGGCGGACACTGGCTTATCACCCGTAGTCCGCCCGCGCCGGGCGCCGTTACGCTGTCAGCGGGCGGGCAGCGTCAAGGTGACGGTCTGCTGGTTTTGCTGGGTGGCGATCGAGCCGGTCCCGGTTACGACGGAGCCGGACCGGGCCAGCGCGGTGATCCGCCAGGATCCGGCTCCGCCCAGGCCGCTGGCCTGCGACGGTTTCCAGCTGGCCCCGGTGGCCGACGTCCACACCGCGACATCCTGCTGTCCGGGCGGGCCGAACAGGCCCGCGGCGGTGAAGCCGGCCGCGTCGGCGGTCAGCGCGGTAAAGTCCGTATTGGTTCCTGGCGAGCTGAACGGCACCGGCTGCCAGGCCGTGCCGCCATCTGCGGACAGCTCGGCGAACGGCGTGGTACCGGCCGCGTTAGTGGCCTGGCCCAGGACGACGACCCGGTTCCCGTTGATCGCTATCTGCTGGAGCACGGCGGTGGCGGCACCGGCCGGCAACGGCAAGACAATCGTTTCCCAGGAACGCCCGTCGGTGGTGGTCCACACGGCCGGCTTGCTCTCGTGCGAACCCGCCGAGACGAATCCGTGCGCGCCCGCCGCGACCGCGAGTACCTGGCTCGAGCCAGTCGCGTCGTTCACGTCATGCGCTCGCGTCCAGCTGGTCAGGTTCGGTGACCACCAGACGTCGGCGACGGCGCCGCCGCCGGGGGCGACCAGCTTGCCGACGATGGTGTAACCAGCCGGCCCCGAAGCCGCCGCCACGGCGGCCACGCCGGCCAGGCCCTTGGTGATGCCGCCGGCCGCAGGCTGCCAGGTCGTACCATTCGCCGAGGTCACGATGACGGGCCCGGGCGCGCCCACCGCAAGCCACCCGGCCGGCCCTCGCGTCACGCTGGTCAGCGCGCTCAGGCCCGGGTCCGTCCCAGCTAGCGACTGGGCCAGGGACAGTGAGGAGACCAGCACCCAGGTACCGCCGGATGACTTGCGCCAGATCGCCGGATACCCGTCCGCGCTGCCGACCGCGACTTGCTCGCCGTCAGCCACCGCGGTACTGGTGACAGTGACATCGGGGATGATGCCGCCCGGGATCGCGGCCAGCGAGACCGGGCGCACGCTCCCGGTCGTGTTCGCCGCCAGGAACACCGGCTGCTGGCCGGTACGGCTGGCGGGCATGTAGCCGACGGCGAAGACCGTGCCATCAGCAGCGACCGTCGCGCCGGTCACGGACTCGGTGCCGGCATTCCCGAGGGGCCCGGTCCGCAGCCAGCCGGTGCCGGTGCCGGTGTAGGCGACGACCTGGCCGGCCGTGGTCTGGCCGGTCACCACGAATCCGTTACTGCTGCCCTTGACCACCCCGGGACTAAATCCCCCCGCGGGGTCGATGGTGCTCGCGTACTGCCAGCTGAGTCCGTTCGGGGAAAAGTACGAGATGCTATCGTCGGCGCCGCTCGCCGAGCGACCGGGCCGCACCGCCATCAGGCCGGCCTCGTCGAACGCCAGGCCGCTGATCGCGAGGCTGGCGCCGTGATCGACCGGGATGCTCACCCGCGTCCACGCCGACCCGCCGTCCGTGCTCAGCCACGCGGCGTCGTAAGCCTCGCCGCCCTTGGTGACCCGGCCGGAGACCACCGTGTCGTCGCCCCGCCAGGTGGCGTAAGAGATGCTGCCCACGGTCTCGCCGGCGCCCGGCAGCCCCAGCTGCGGCGCCGTCATCCGGTGCCAGCTCACGCCGTCGGCCGAGGTCCAGATCACCGCCTGCGCGGTGCCGCCGGCCGCCCGGCCGGTGCCCGCGGCAAGGTACCCGCGGACGGTCTTGGTGATCACCCATACCGAATCGCCGGGTAGCTGGGGGGTGATTCCGTGCGTGGCTGCGAGGATCCAGGACTGGCCGGTCTGGCTGGTCCAGATGGCTTGCGGGCCGACCGCCACCCATCCGCCCGGGCCGCCGGCCAGCAGTGCGGCCGGGTGGCCAAGGGGCGGCTGGGCGCCCTGGCCGCGGACCGGGGCCAGACGCCAGCTCACCCCGCCGTCGGAGGATACGAAGAACTGCTGGCGCACCACTCCCCCGCTGGCCTGGGAGCCCGTCGTCACGATCGTGTGCCCCGAGGCGACGACGCGGCCGATGCTCTGGAACACCCCGCGCTGCTGCTGTCCGGGATAAGTTGCCAGCGCCACCGTGATCAGCGGCAATTGCGGGGCGGAGGCGTTCTGGTTCTGTCCCTGGACCTGACCCTGGTTCGCCGCGAGCGGGCCGAACCTCGGGCTGTGACCCGTGAGCATCGCGATCGCCAGGACGGCCACCGCCAGGAGCACGATGGCAGGCACGCCGATCGCCGCCGTGCGGTGGCTGATCACGCCCCGCCGGGTGGTGGGAGGCCGAGCGCTGGACCTCGGGGATTCCAGCAGCATGGTGTCGCTGGCCGGCCAGCCCCGATCCGGGGCCAGAGGCAGGGACGGACGCCTGCGGATGGGCAGCTCCCCGTCGTCCCACTGGTCGCCGGGCTCATCCCAGGTGTCCTGGTCGGTCCAGGTGTCTTGACTGGTCAAGGTGCCCGGCTCGGTCCAGGTGTCTTGACTGGTCCAGGTGCCCGGCTCGGTCCAGGTGTCTTGACTGGTCCAGGTGCCCTGACTAGGGGCGAGTTGGTCGTCCTGGGCAGCGGGCGCGGCGAAGACGGGCGCGCCGAGGGGTAGCTGCATGTGGGAGGGCCAGACGTCGGGCGGGAGGTCCGGCGGAAGCGAGTTCGGCTTGCTGTGGCGGCCACGGGCCTGCTGGCCTGCCGGGCCGGGCTGCGGCAAGCGCGGGCGCGGGATGGGCTCCTCGTGCGGAACCAGGGAATGCGGTGCCGGATGCGGACGCGGCGGGGCCATCACGGGCTCCTGGTCCCAGTGAACCCCCGCCTGACTCCACCTGTGCTGCGACTTCTGCCACGGGGACAGGCCGGGCGCCGGGCGGCGCCCTCCGGCGGCCCGTCCCGGCGGCAAGCCGGAGC
>JALYVS010000202.1 GCA_030853115.1 Actinomycetota bacterium | reverse complement strand
ACGAACTCGCCGACGTCCTCCAGCCTCGCCGCCCGCCAGTCCAGGCCCCGGAAACCGAGGAACTCCCAGTAATCCTTCAGATCGTGCGAGTACGCCTTCACCGTGTTCGGCGGCCGGCCGGTGTCGGTGAGATAAGCCAGGAACCGGTCCACCGGGACGACCGGCACGTCGTCGTCCCCCAGGACCGTCCACGATCGCGTCCCCGAACCAGGGACAACAACCGGATGCACGAGCATCGTCTCCTCCTTGAACCACGTCATGGACAAGGCAGGAGATAACCACAGACCAGCCCTCATCCGGGCAGGTGAGAACGCTCGTGATGGACGTTAAAGACACCTCAGCTGAGGCTGGAGATAACTTTCGCCGACAGGGAAATCACCATATCATCGACCCCGGTGAGCCGGCGCTGCCTTTTCGCGACGATTCTCGGCTCGAAGCTCGAATCACGGTCCCGCGGCACGCTGATTTCCACCGGTCCGGTATCGGTAAGCACGGTCTTGGCCCGCCGGCCGTTACGGGAATTACCGCCGTCGCGGCCTTCCGGCTCGTGCTTGCCATAGCCCAGATGGTCATCAGCCGCCGGCAGATCCGTCCTAGCCTGGTCCCGGTCCTGTGTCACGTCAGTCATCTGGTGTCTCCTCCGTCTCGGAAGTTACACCGTTAAAATTAGCTTAGGCCCTGGTAAGGAACGTGCCACCGGCCGCCAAGTAGTTGATCTAGTTCCGGGTGGTCGATTTGCCGGAATGATGTTCGGCTGTGACCCACCCCTTGAGTCTCGGCGACCTGGTTGAGCATTGGACCCTGGTTGCGCCGAGGACCTGCCTGTCAGCAAGCACGGAGATACCGGGTTCGGGTTCGCGTTGCTGCTGAAGTCTACGGCCGTTCGGCCGGTTCCCGCGCGGCCGGGGCGAGCTGCACGATGACGCGGCCGGGAGAGCAGCTCGTCCCGGCCAGGTAGCGGCGCAGGTTCTCGCTGAACAGGGCCATGATCCGCTCGTTCTCATGCCGCGACAGCCCCGGGGTGTGCGGGCTGAGGAGCACATTGGGCAGGTCCCGCACCGGACTGCCAGGCCCTGACCTGCCCGTCCGTGCCGTTCATTCTGGGCGGGTGCGGATATGCCACATGGAACGCGGTGCACGCCCGCCTGCCCCGGCTGCTCGCGTGGCCGGCGGCAGCCAGTGAGCCGCGGGCCAGTTCCGAAGACGTGCGATGCGCAGGTGCCTGCCGCGGCTGCCGACGATCGACGAATCCGTGGGGCGACTTTTTACCATGCCGCCCCGAGCGCGTCTAGTTCTGCCAGGGCCACAATCCGGAGGTGCGCATGCACTCCTCAGCCTCAGCCAGCAGGGCCGAAACACTGACGATCATCTTCGTCCCGTCGCGGCCGTCCTGCAGCCGTACGGGCACTTCGCCGGGGTCATCGTAAACCCGTCCTATCCGTACCGGTCGCCGGTACCCTTCCATGATCCAGGTGGGTGCTGCGTCGGCGCGTCGGGTTTCTGCCGGGATGCTCTTGGTTCATTGTCCGCTGCGCTACCGGGACAGGACGCTGATGCCGAGGCTGATCAGGGTGATGACCTTGGCGGCCTCGAACGCCACGTAGGACAGGTGCGCCCGCGAGGGTGGCAGGTCTGCTCCGGTGAGCACCCGGTCGGATCGCCGGCTGAGACGGGGGCGGATCACCGTGAGCTGGGTGGCGAGCAATATGGCAGCGACGACAGTGAGCACCGTGACCGCAGCCGGGGGGTTCCCGGCGGCCACGGCGCCGATCACGGTGACGGCCAGGACGGTCTCGGCCAGGTTCAGGGCCCGGAAGACGAGACGGCCGATGCCCAGCCCGATGGGGATGGTCACTCCCGGGGCGCGGAACTTCAGCGGCGCTTCGAGGAAAGAGATCGCCACCACCATCCCGAGCCATACGAAGGTCACCGCAGCGGCTATCGCGGCCGCCGTCGCATTCATCGCCTGGGCCTGGCCTTTCCGCTAAGGGCACGGGAGAGGATCCGGGCACGATCCTCGCCCGCGTTCCTGTTCAGGCGGCGGACCATTTCGCGAGGCGCCTGGCGAACTCCGGTGGCGAGGCCACGACCATGACAGCGGCCGGTCCGGGCCCGGGGTTGGCGAGACTGACGCGCTCGCCGGCGGCGATATGGGCGGCCAGGCCGGCGGACAGGGTCCGGGTCTGCCCGTCGTGGCGCCCTTCGGTCGTCCCGGACAGCGGGATCAGGATGATCTCAGAAGCTCCGTGGTCGTGTCCGGGCATGCCGCCGGCGGCGGGGATCTCCACGTGGACGGCGGCGACCTGGCCGGAGCGGCTGGCAGGCGGGAGCGTGGCCACGGCCGGTCCGCCGAGGATGGGGGCCCGGCGGCGGGGCGTTGTACTGATACCGGTGACGAGCACGGGGTTCTCCTTGGGGTTCGTGCGGACCAGACGGTCTGGGGATGTGAGCTAGGCGGCGCCGGCATGTTCCAGGTGGGCCAGGCAGGCGCCGGGCTCGGCGAAGGGCTCCAGCCGGGTGGCTGTCACCGGCGTGTGCAGCTCGGCGAGCGCTCCTTGCATCAGGCCCAGGTGGATGCGGCAGACGAGCTGGTCATATCCCTCGGCCAGTTCGAGGAACGGGCAGTGCCGCAGCCGGATCACCGCCGGTACGGGAACGTCGTCCCCGGCCTCCGGTGCGAAGCCCAGGCCGGCCAGGAGGGTGATGAGCCGGGTGGTGACCTGTTCGTCGGTGAGCTGCTGGAACGGTGGTGGCGGGCCGGCCAGGAAGCGGCCCCAGGCGCGGCCGGCCTGCGTCGCGGTCTTTCCCGCTTCCGGGCCGGCCGAAGACAGCTGGCTGAGCAGGATCTGGGCCAGCAGCCGGTAGCTGCGGGTGCCGCCGCGGTCCATCCCTGGCCGGGGGGCGTAGACGGTGCGCGGGCGTCCCGGCCCCGACGGCTGTCCCAGCGTCCGCGCGACCGCGCCGACGGCCACCAGGGCATCCAGGTGGAAACGCGCGGTGTTGACGTGGATGCCGATCCGTTCCGCGACATCAGCCACGCCCAGCGGCGCATCCGCGTTCCGCAGGACCTGCAGCACCTCCGCCCGCCGCGGCCGCTCCTGCGCTCCGCCCCTGACGGTCATCCTTCGTCGCGTTGCGGCGGCAGGGCGGCAATCAGCGGGTGGTCAGTTTCGATGAGGCCCAGCCTGGCGGCACCGCCCGGCGATCCGAGCTCGCCGAAGAACTCCGCGTTCGCTCGCGTGTAGTCCTTCCACTCGCCTGGCACATCCTCCTCATAGAAGATTGCCTCCACCGGGCAGGCCGGCTCGCACGCGCCGCAGTCGACGCACTCGTCCGGATGGATGTACAGCGACCGCTGCCCCTCGTAGATGCAGTCGACCGGGCACTCATCCACGCACGCCCGGTCCTTCACGTCCACGCAGGGAAACCCGATCACGTACGTCACTGGTGTTATTTTACACAATAATGACATGTATAAATAGGTCTCTGATGAGAGGAACGCCATGCCCGAGCTGGAACTCGACGTGCGCCCGCTGCGCAAGCCCGACAGGCACCCGGCCGTCTTCCAGGCCTACGATGCCCTCACCGCCGGCGAGTCGCTGGTGCTGATCAGTAATCACGACCCCCGGCACCTGCACGACGAGTTCGACATCGAGTACCCCGGCAGCCACGGCTGGGACTACCTCGCCGCAGGGCCGGAAGCGTGGCGGATCCGGATCCGCAAGCTCGCCGCCGCGCTCCCCCGCATTCTCTGTGACGCCGCCGCGGTGGCAGCAGGCGGCGACCCCGGCGCGGCAGGCGCGGTGTGGAAGCTGCCGGTACGCCAGCGGGACCTGGACGCCAACATCATCCGGCTGCCGCCCGGCGCCGGCATCGAGGCCCACATTGGGCCTGGCCTGGACGTGCTCGTGATCGTCCTGGCCGGCAGCGGGCATCTCACCACCGAGCGCGGCACGCTCGAGCTGGATCCCGGTGCCCTCGTGTGGCTGCCCCGCCGGTCCCGGCGGCAGTTCGCCGCCGGCCCGGACGGGCTGGGATATCTCACCGTTCACCAGCGCCGCCAGTCCCTCGTCCTCGCCGCTGGCGCGCGGGAGGCCGCGGAGCCGTAAAGTCCCCGGGCAGGTGCCCGCACCGCAGGCGCGGGGACCCCGGCCCGGTCACGTTCTCGCATGTCCTGGCTGTGGCCTTAGCCCGCCGTTCATGTTATAAATCCAGTGAGTGACAGAAAAAAGAAGTAGTGCTGCAGGAAGGACGGTGGCACATGGCGGCAGGTTGCCGCGCGCCCGGTCACTGGCCCTGGCGGCGAGCCATCCGGCTGCGGGGGGCCAGGGCCGCAGCGGCCCGGTGTGGGGTGATGGGCGGGACGGCGGGGTCTGCTTTCCCGGACCAGGCAGAGCCGGCGGCCGCCGATCTCGCGCTGGCCTGCGCGGTCAATGCGGCATGGAACGCGCTCACCTACGTCTGCGACCCGGAGCTGGGCCTGGATGTGGTCTCGCTCGGCCTGGTCTACGGCGTGCACGCCCGGGAGGGCGCCGTTGCCGTGGAGATGACGCTCACCAGGCCCGGCGGCCTGGCTGCGGAGGATCTCCCGGAGATGGCGAAGACGGCGGTCGCGGGTGCCGTGGGCGGCCGGGAGGCGGAGGTGCGCGTCGTGTGGGATCCGCCGTGGGATCCCTCGATGATCGACCAGATCGCGGCGGCGGCTGCCGGATTGCGGATCGGCTCACGATGACGGCCGGCGCCCTGGCTGCGCCGGGCCGGCCTCGCGGGCCGGCCGTGACCCGGGGCGCCTGGGTGGTGCGGTGACCTGACCGGCGAGCGGGTGCTGCTGAAAAGTGGTCCTGCCCTGCGTTATGAAGATTGCCGGGAGGAGCGGGCGGCAGTGGAAGGAGACGTGCAGCGTGAGGGCCGGGCGCTGGGCGACCCGGCGCGCCATCGCCTATTCTGCTACATCGCGGACGCGCCGCAGCCGGTCGGCGTGGCCGAGCTAACAGGCTACCTGCATCTCCACCACAACGCGGTACGTCAGCACCTGGCGGTGCTCCGGGACGCCGGGCTGGTGACCGAGGAAACCGAGGACCGGTCCCGGCCGGGCCGGCCCCGGCTGCTGTACCGCCTGCACCCGGAGGTGGCCGGAAGGTGGGGAACTGCGGGCGCCTATGCCTGGCTCGCCGCCGTGCTGTCCGGGGCCATCCGCCGCAAGCAGGAGCCGCGTCAGGCGGGCCGTCAGCACGGGCACCAGCGAGCCGCCGAGCTGGCCGGCCCGGGTGACCCGGCTGACCTGCTGGAGCAGGAGATGGCACGCCGCGGCTTCCGCCCGGCCCGCGCCGAGCGCGGCCGGCGGATCAGCTTCGTGCTCGGGCGCTGCCCGTTCGCCGAGGTCGCGGTCATCGATCCGGGCACGATCTGCGGGCTGCATCTCGGGCTGGCCGAGGGGCTGGCCGACGGGCTGGGCGGGCTGGCAGTGGAGCAGCTCATGGCGAGGGACGCCCGCCGCGCCGGCTGCCGCCTGATCATGCGGCGGGCACCAGCCGCGACAGGGACTCCGGCACGAACGGATCAAGGCGCCGGTCCGGCCCAGCCGGCGACCGCCCAGGCGCCCACCTCCGGACAGCGGGATCCGGGCAGGAGGAAAAGCCTGTGAAAGAACGGCATATAAAAGGGCAGCTTCCGCAGCGCCAGGAAGGCGCCGGCCCCCGAACCGGTCCGCGGACGGGCGAGGCCGTAACAGCCGCAGACTCAGCCGAAGGCGGAGAGGCAGCCTGCTGGGCGCATCTGGTATGCCCCGAGTGCGGGGCCATGGTCAGCGAAGGGTCCGCACACGGCCGCCCAGAAGGCGGCACGGAGTTCATCTGCGGGAGCACGCAGTGAGCACGGTCGAACGGCCGGCCGGCATGCAAACGCCACGGACCGAGCGCAAGGGATCGATTCTCGCGTCCTGGCTGTCCTCGACTGATCACAAGATCATCGGGCACATGTACCTGATCACCTCGTTCCTCTTCTTCCTGTGCGCCGGGGTCATGGCGCTGATCATGCGGATCCAGCTCCTTGGCCCGGACCAGAGGTTCGTGTCGGACCAGCAGTACAACGAGCTGTTCACCATGCACGGCACGCTGATGCTGCTGCTGTTCGCCACCCCGCTGTTCATCGGGTTCACCAACGAGCTGATACCGCTGCAGATCGGCGCGCCCGACGTGGCGTTCCCGCGGCTGAACCTGCTGAGCTTCTACCTGTTCACCTTCGGCGGCCTGATCCTGCTGGCCAGCTTCCTCACCCCAGGCGGCTCGGCGTCGTTCGGCTGGTACGCGTACTCCCCGCTAACCAGCGCGATTTACTCACCCGGCGTCGGCGCCGACATGTGGATCATGGGGCTGGTGCTGTCCAGTTTCGGCACCATCCTGGGCGGGGTGAACTTCGTCACCACGATCTTCTGCATGCGCGCGCCCGGCATGACGATGTTCCGGATGCCGATCTTCACCTGGAACGCGCTGCTCACCTCGATGATGGTGCTGCTGGCGTTCCCGGTGCTGGCCGCCGCGCTGCTGGTGCTGGAGGTCGACCGGCGGCTCGGCGCGCACGTCTTCGACGCCGCCAGCGGCGGGGCGATCTTGTGGCAGAACCTGTTCTGGTTCTTCGGCCATCCCGAGGTCTACATCCTCGCGCTGCCGTTCTTCGGCATCGCGACCGAGATCATCCCGGTGTTCAGCCGCAAGCCGCTGTTCGGCTACAAGACGCTGATCGCCGCGACGATCGCGATCGCGGGCCTGTCGATGACCGTGTGGGCGCACCACATGTTCACCACCGGCGCCGTGCTGCTGCCGTTCTTCTCGTTCATGTCCTTCCTGATCGCGTTGCCCACCGGGGTGAAGTTCTTCAACTGGACCGGCACGATGTGGCATGGCCAGCTCACCTTCGAGCCGCCGATGCTGTACACGATCGGGTTCTTGGTCACGTTCCTGTTCGGCGGCATCACCGGCGTCATCCTGGCCTCGCCGCCGCTGAACTTCGCGGTGTCCGACTCCTATTTCATCGTCGCGCACTTCCACTACGTGCTGGCCGGCACGGTGCTGTTCGCGATGTTCGCCGGCTTCTACTTCTGGTGGCCGAAGATGACCGGCAAGATGCTGAACAGCCGGATCGGCAAGATCCAGTTCTGGCTGCTGTTCATCGGGTTCCACATGACGTTCCTGGTCCAGCACTGGATGGGCGTCGAGGGGATGTCGCGGCGCGTCGCCAACTATCCCGACCTGCCCGGGAACGTGACCACGCTCAACATCATCTCGAGCGTCGGATTGTAGATCCTCGCCCTGTCCATCCTGATGTTCTTCTGGAACATTTACGTGACCTGGCGGCACGGGGTGAAAGTGGAAGAGGAGGACCCGTGGGGTTACGCCAGCTCGCTGGAGTGGGCGACCTCCTGCCCGCCGCCGCGGCACAATTTCTACCGGATCCCCCGGATCAGGTCCGAGCGGCCCGCGTTCGAGGCGCACTATCCCGATATCAAGTGGGGTCTTGCGTCACGCGGGATCGAGCAGACGATCCCGGCTATCTCGGACGCGCGGAAGTAGGTTCTGGCATGAAGGCCGGAGGCTGGCTGTTCCCCGACCGCCGGGGTCTCGCGCATAACCTCGGCGGAGCGGACCCGGTCCTGACGTTGCATGGCCGCCGCACCGGCGCAGTGCCGGCGGACCTGCCGCGGTTCGACCGCGGCCAGAGCGTTCTCCCCCGTTCCGGGCGGCCCGGCGTGCTCGCAGCCGGTCAGTGATCCCCGGCCCGGAGTCAGCCTCGGAGCAGGCCGGCCAGCACGGCGGCCTCGCTGATGTCGGCGCGCCTGCTCGCGGTGAGCAGGGTCAGGGGGCGGCGCCCGGCCAGCTCGCGCAGATGCGCGAGCGCCTCGGCGCGCTCGGGGTCCTCGAGTTCGGTCCGGTAGCGGCGGCCGAATTCCTCGAAACGTTCCGGATCGTGGCCGTACCACTGGCGGAGCGTTGTGGACGGCGCGATTTGCTTGCACCACTCGTCCAGGTCCGCTTTCTCCTTGCTCAGTCCCCGCGGCCAGATCCGGTCGACCAGCACCCGCGCGCCATCTCCGCGCTTCCGCGGGTCGTAGGGCCGCCCGACTTTCACTGTGTGCTTGCTGGCCATGAGGTGCCCTCTCTGGTGCTGCCGGAGCCCGCCGCCGTGTCTGCTCCGGGCCGGGATCTAGGTCAATAAAGCAGGGTGGGGTGAACCCGGCTGAGCAGCTCGTTCCCGGCCAGGTAGCGGCGCAGACGAGCAGGGCCGGGCCGGTGCCCGCGCGGCCCGGCCCTGACCCGCCCGTCCGCGCCGCTCATGCTGGGCGGGTGCGGATATGCCACATAGAACGCGGTGCACGCCCGCCTGCCCCGGCTGCTCGCGTGGCCGGCGGCAGCCAGTGAGCCGCGGGCCAGCTCCGAAGACGTGCGATGCGCAGGCGGCTGCCGCTGCTGCCGATGACCGGCGAACCTGTAGGGCGCCTATGTACCATGCCGCTCGATCGCGTCTAGTCGTGCCAGGGCCACAATACTGAGGTGCGCATGCACTCCCCGGCCTAAGCCAGCAGGGCCGGAACACCCGGGTGCTCGGCCAGCAGCCCGTGGCGCCATTGAGCGGCGCTGAGGCCCTTGGCGCGCGCGTGTACCGCCCGCACCGCGATTGCTTTAACGTGCGGGCCGCACGAAGAATCCTCCAGCCATTCAACGGGTAGCGGACCCTCGATCGCCGACAGGGCGGCCCAGGTCAAATCGTCATGCGCCATGACACCAGCTCCTTCTTCATCACTCGGCTGCGCCGCGACCCCGGATCAGCGGACAACATCAGCCGGCCCGCGCATCCCGCGACCCAGGCCGGTGCAGTCTCACCTAGTCAGGCACCTCAGTCAGCACCACCGGGGAAGGCGAAATTTCAGGGCCCTTGCCAGTGGCCCGCGCCACCCTGATGGGAAGGACGCCTATGATCACAAGCCGCAGCGCCAGTCGATTCGGCGAGGTGGTCACGTGACGGAACGGGCCGCACGGCAGGCGGGCGGGTCTGCCGGCCCGGCCCGCGATCTCCCGCCGAGGTGAACGGCCGGGAGCTGCTGGCGCCATTGCTGCCGGGGCGGAGAGCCGGCGCTGCGGCGGGCGCAGTTCTTCCCTTCCGGGCACGCCATCCGGTGATTTCCGGGAGACGCAGCGGACTGGCGGGCGCGAGCGACCGGTCAGGGCAGCTTGGCCACGGTCAGCAAGATCGCCGAGTCTTCCAGTGCGTGCAGGCTGTGACGGGCATCGGGCACTTTCAGCAGGTCCCCGGCCCGGCCTTCCCACGACGCGCTTCCGGATGACAGCCGGACACGTCCGCGCAAGACGTGCACCGTCGCCTCCCCAGGGTTCTCGTGCTCCCCCAGCTCGGATCCGGCGATCATGCCGACCACCGTCTGACGCAGAACCCGCTCGTGACCGCCCACGACGGTATCGGCGGCCGGCCGGCCGCCATGGGCCGCGGCGAGTTCGAGTTGCTGGGTGGCCAGGGCGGCGAGCGAGATCCGTTGCATAGACTCTTATTATGCCTCAGCTGGCCAGCCACTCGGCGTGACAGCCTGAAGCTCCGGCGACGTTGCCCGTTGCCCAGTGCGCAACGGGCTGCCCGGACAGGGACAGGACATGGGCAGGGCCTGCGCCTGTGACAATGTGAGCAAGGCTGGGCAACAGCTAGCCCGGGCCACCGGGCTGGGCGTAAGCCGATCGCAGCGCGACGCCGCCAGCGCCCTGGAAGCGGCCGGGAGCAGGACAATGAACGCGAGAAGACTCGCATCGCATCGCATCGCATCACAGCCAGCGCGGCGAATCAGGCTGCCTTGACAATGGCACTGCCCGGCTTGGGCGGCGTGGCCGGGGCCGGGCGGCCACGCCAAGGCCAGAGCGGCGTGAGGAGCACTGGACCCGGCGCCCCCAGCGACGCCGCTTGATCAACTCAGCCGCTTAGCGGGACTTTCCGTTCCAGTATCGAGGGCCACGAGCAGGAACAGGCCCTCGGTCAGGATCACGAGCCGCCAGGGCAGCAGCGACCAGGCCAGGTCCTGGCGCTGCTGCCACGCGAACACGGCCACGCAGGCGGCCGCGCACGGCACCGCGGCGGCCCAGGGCGGCGCGCCGGCCAGCAC
>JALYVS010000201.1 GCA_030853115.1 Actinomycetota bacterium | reverse complement strand
GGCGACGACGACGGCTCCGCTGCCGCTGGCCACTTCGGTGGCCGCGACCCCGCCGGGCAGCGCGGCGACCACCCTGGCCTCCCCGCCGGCGGCCGGGAGCAGCCACAGGGAGC
The DNA here is from genome assembly GCA_030853115.1 of Actinomycetota bacterium. Lineage (GTDB taxonomy): Bacteria > Actinomycetota > Actinomycetes > Streptosporangiales > Streptosporangiaceae > Palsa-504. The sequence goes on along the minus strand of JALYVS010000201.1, from coordinate 10,047 downwards.
TGACGGTCGCCCCGGAGGAGCCTGGTGCGGACGCGCCGGGGCCGGACCGCTTCGAGATGAACAGCAGCGACCCGTCCGGCAGGAACCGCGGGCTGCCCTCGCCTTCGGCGGACCTGGTCAGCCGCCGCGACGGGCCGCCCTGGGTGTCGATCCGCCAGATGCTGGTCAGGTACCTCTTGCGGTCCGCGCTCAGCGTCTGGACCGTAGCCGCCAGCCAGCTCCCGTCCGGGGATAGCCGCAGCCCGGCGACCCGCGGCACCGCCGCGAAGTCGGCTAGGTCACCAAACGGGGCCAGCGGGTTCGTCGTCCGGTCGGCCTCGGCAGGAATATCAGCGGTCACATTTGCTCCTGGTTAACGTCGATAAGCCGCGATCCGGACCATACCCCAGGCGTTCCTCCGCGACCCATGCCCGGAGGGCATGAGGTGGCCGGCTTCGGGCGGTGCAGGCCCCGGAACCGGCCACGAGAACAAGCAGCGAGACCGGGTAGCGACCCGGTCTAGCTGGCCTCGGTGATCATGGCGGCGCCGACGGTGGCGTTGGTGGTCTCGTCGATGAGGATGAGGCCGCCGGTGGTGCGGTTCCTGGCGTAGGGATCGCAGAAGAGGGGCTGGGTGGTGCGGAGCCGGACCCGGCCGACCTCGTTCAGGCCAAGTGATACCGCGGACTCGTCGCGGTGCAGGGTGTTCACGTCGATCCGGTAGTGCAGGTTGGTGACGATCGCCTTGACCGTCCGCGAGGTGTGCTTGACGACCAGCCGGCTGCGTGGCGTCAGCACCTGGTCGGAGGACATCCAGCAGATCATCGCCTCGATGTCCTGGGCGCCGGCCGGCCTGTTGTGCGGGCGGCAGATCATGTCACCCCGGGAGATGTCCACGTCGTCGTCGAGCAGCAGCGTCACCGACATCGGCGCGAACGCCTCCGGCACCTCGACTCCGGCCGCCTCGATGCGCCGCACGTGGGTGCTGAAGCCGGACGGCAGGTGCATCACCTCATCGCCTGGCTTGAGCACGCCGCCGGCCACCTGACCCGCGTAGCCGCGATAATCGTGCAGCTCGGCGTCGGTGGCGGCATGCGGCCGGATGACGTACTGCACCGGGAACCGTACGTCGATCAGGTTGCGGTCCGACGCGATGTGCACGTGCTCCAGGTGGTGCAGCAGCGAGGGCCCGTCGTACCAGGGCATGTTGGCCGACCGGTCGACCACGTTGTCGCCGTGCAGCGCGGACAGCGGGATGAAGGTCAGGTCGCCGATGTCGAGCCGGGCCGCGAACGCGGAGAACTCCGCGCGGATGCGCTCGAACACCCCGGCCTGGTAGTCCACCAGGTCCATCTTGTTCACCGCGAGCACCATGTGCGGTACTCGCAGCAACGTGGTCAGGAACGCGTGCCGCCGGGACTGCTCGGTGAGCCCGTTGCGGGCGTCGACGAGCACCACCGCGAGGTCGGCCGTGGAGGCGCCGGTGACCATGTTGCGGGTGTACTGGATGTGGCCCGGCGTGTCGGCGATGATGAACTTGCGCCGGGGCGTGGCGAAATAGCGGTAGGCCACGTCGATCGTGATGCCCTGTTCCCGCTCGGCTCGCAGCCCGTCGGTGAGCAACGCCAGGTTGGTGTAATCCTCGCCCCGGTCCCGGCTGGTCCGCTCGACCGCCTCCAGCTGATCGGCGAAGATCGACTTGGAGTCGTAGAGCAGCCGCCCGATCAGCGTCGACTTGCCGTCATCCACCGAGCCGGCCGTCGCGAATCTCAGGATGTCCATCAGAAGTACCCCTCGCGCTTGCGGTCTTCCATCGCCGCCTCGCTGACCCGGTCGTCGCCCCGGGTCTGGCCGCGCTCGGTGATCCGGGTCGCCGCCACCTCCGTGATGACCTCGGCCACCGTGGCGGCCGAGGAGGATACTGCCCCGGTGCCGGTCATGTCGCCCACCGTCCGGTACCGCACCGTGGCGGTGAACAGCGGCTCGTCCGCACCCCGCGGCAGGTAGGGGTTGTCGGCCAGCAGCAGGCCGTCCCGCTCGAACACCTGCCGCTCGTGCGCGTAGTAGATGGACGGGATGTCCAGCTTCTCCCGCTCGATGTACGCCCAGACGTCCAGCTCGGTCCAGTTGGACAGCGGGAACACGCGGATATGCTCCCCCCGGCGCAGCCGCGTGTTGTACAGGTTCCACAGTTCCGGCCGCTGGTTTTTCGGATCCCACTGGCCGAACTCGTCCCGGAACGAGAACACCCGCTCCTTGGCCCTGGCCTTCTCCTCGTCCCGCCGCGCCCCGCCGAACAGGGCGTCGAACCGGTGCTCCTCGATCGCGTCGAGCAAGGTGACCGTCTGCAGCCGGTTCCGGCTGGCGTGCCTGCCGCTCTCCTCGGCGACCCGGCCCGCGTCGATGGATTCCTGCACGGACGCGACGATCAGCCGGATGCTGAGCTCGGACACCCGCCGGTCGCGGAACTCGATCACTTCGGGGAAGTTATGCCCGGTGTCCACGTGCATCACGGGGAACGGGATCCGGGCCGGCCAGAAGGCCTTCTCCGCGAGCGCCAGCATGACGACCGAGTCCTTGCCCCCGGAGAACAACAGCACCGGCCGCTCGAACTCGGCGCCGACCTCGCGCATGATGTGGATGCCCTCCGCCTCGAGGGCGTCGAGCTGAGAGATCTGATAATCAGGCCTCATGCGTTACTTCCCTGATTGCTTGCAGTAGCGAACCCGCAAGCGCGGGCCGGCACACCAGGATATCGGGCATCAGGAGATCAGCCTGGTTATAGGCCAGCGCGGATCCGTCGACGCGGGATGCGTGGAATCCGGACGCCCGGGCCACCGCCACGGGCGCAGCCGTGTCCCATTCATAAAACCCGCCCCCATGGATATACGCGTCAGCCTCCCCGCTGACCACAGCCGCCACTTTCGCGCCAGCCGATCCCAAGGGTACTAGTTCCACATCAATAAGGCCGGAAATATTCTGAACGAACCGTGGTGCGCGCGTCCGGCTCACGACCACCCGCAGCCGCTGGTTTCCCCGCCCGCGTCCAGCCCCCGGAGCCGCGCCCGTCTGGTCGTCGGCGGTGGACAGGACGTAGCCCTGGCCGGGCAGGGCGACCGCGCCCGCGGTGAGCTCGCCGCCTCCCCCGGCATCGTCGCGCTCCCACAGGGCCACGTGGACCGCCCAGTCGCTACGTCCCGGTTCGCCGAACTCCCTGGTGCCGTCGAGCGGGTCGACGATCCAGACCCGCTCGGCCGCGAGCCGGGCCGGGTCGTCGGCGGCCTCCTCGGACAGCACGACGTCGCCCGGCCGCCGGTCCGCGAGCTGAGCGACCAGGAACTCGTGCGACAGCCGGTCGCCCGCCTGGCGCAGCGCGTCCGGCTCGCCGCCGGATGCGCGCAGCTCGAGCAGCCGCCGCCCGGCGGCTTCAGCTAGCTCGCGGGCGAGCGCGTGGTCGTCGTCTGTCATCGGGGGCGATCTCCTCGGCCTTATTCGGTGTGGTACTCATTCTGGGCGGCGGGCAGCCCCTTGGCGATCAGGGTCTCCGCGGCGTCGGCGCAGCGGTCGACCCACAACGGCAGGTCCTTGCGCTCGACGACGCTGAAGTCACGCAGGACGTAGGCGGCGGCGTCCATCCGGCCGGGCGGCCGGCCGATACCGAACCTGACGCGATAATAGTCGCGGGTCCCGAGGGCCCCGGTGATGGAACGGAGCCCGTTATGGCCATTGTCGCCGCCGCCGAGCTTGAGCCGCAGCGCGCCGAACGGGATATCCAGCTCGTCGTGGATCACCATTAGCCGTTCGGGCGGAACCTTGTAGAAGGCAGCCAGGGCGGCGACCGGCCCGCCGGACAGGTTCATGTACGAGTGCGGCCGCGCTACGGTAACCGGCGCTCCCGCCAGCCGCCCCTCGGCGATGGCATTGCCCGACCGGTGGGCCTTGAAGCGCGCTCCGGGCCCGCAAGCTCGCTCGGCCAGCAGGGCCGTCACCATGTGCCCCGCGTTGTGCCTGTTGCCCGCGTACTCCGGCCCCGGATTTCCGAGACCGGCGATAATCCAGCGCTCCGCGGTCAGCCGGCCTACTCCTTGTCGGTGTCGGACGCCGGGTCAGTCAGCGACTCAGGCACCTCCGGGGCCGCCTCAGCGGTCTCTTCGCCGGCCTCTTCCGCGGTCTGCTGCGCGATGACGTGCAGCACCAGCGTGTCCGGCTCGACCTGCAGGCTGACGCCTTCGGGCAGCTTCAGGTCACTGGCGTAGACCGCCTTACCCATCTCCATGCCCTCCACGTCGACCTCGATGGCCTGCGGGATGTGGGTGGCCTCGGCCTCCAGCGAAATCTGGATGAGCTGCTGGTTAAGCACCCCGCCGGGGAAGATATCGCCCGTTACCCGGATCGGCACCTCAATGGTGACCTTTTCGCCGCTCCGGACCAGGATCAGGTCGACGTGCTCGATGATGTCCCTGATCGGGTCCCGCTGCACCGCCTTGGGCAGGGCGATCTCACTGCCATTCTTGAGTTCGAGGCGCAGCAGCACGTTCGGCGTCCGCAGGGCCCGCATCAGGTCATGCCCGGGCAGGCTCAGGTGACGAGTCTCCGTGCCGTGTCCGTACAGCACAGCGGGTACCCGGCCTTCGCGGCGGGTACGACGGGAAGCGCCCTTACCGAAATCTTCACGAGTCTCGGCGGCGATCTTAACCTCGGGCACTGTCTCTCTCCTCAGCTCAACATGCGATGCGCGTACGAAGTGTAGCCGACAAAAATCATGCGTGCGGGCACGATCATTCCGAGCCCGGCCGCCGACCGGCAGGTCATCCGCCGCTGGTCACTGTCCCGCCGAGCCAGTGCCCGCCCGTCCCGTTCATCATCCCCCAGGCACCATCCACCGCAATACCGGGCTCCGGGCTCCGGGCTCCGGGCTCCGGCTCCGGGCACCGGGCACCGGGCACCGGGCACCGGGCTCCGGGCTCCGGGCTCCGGGCTCCGGCTCCGGGCACCGGGCACCGGGATATCGGCTTGGCTGTTTTCTATTCGGATATCGACTCGGTTGCTCTCGCTATTCGCTGCCCGGAAGTCATGATCCTTTTCCGTGCCGGCCGATTTAAGACGGCCAGCCTCCGATCTGGTTGATATTGATACGCTTGAGCCTTCAGAAGATCATTGTTTCTAGATGGTCTCCTGCGACTCGGTAACTCGGACGGCATCCCCTCAGGCCGGGCCTCGGACGGCATACCGGCCGGCTGATCCCCCGACGGCTGATCCCCGGACGGCTCGTCCCCGGACGGCTGATCCCCGGACGGCTGATCCCCCGACGGCTGATCCCCCGACGGCTGATCCCCGGACGGCTCGTCCCCGGACGGCTGATCCCCCGACGGCTGATCCCCCGACGGCTCGTCCCCGGACGGCTCGTCCCCGGACGGCTCGTCCCCGGACGGCTCGTCCCCGGACGGCTGATCCCCGGACGGCTCGCCCCCGGACGGGGACCCAGGCTGGTTTTCCGAGGGCATCCCGGCCGGCCGGTCCTTGGCCGGCTGGTCCTCCGATGGCATCCCCTCGGGCCTGATGCCGGTCCCGTCTAGCGTGTACATCTCCTCGAGTTCATCGGCGCCCGGCCGGTCTCCGATGACGGCAATATTCCCCATGATGGTTCCTCTCATTTCCCTGCTCCTCCCACCCCGGAAGGAAAAATACAGGGGAGACGCGCAGCATCGTATCGACCCGAACGCGGACTTATCCGGAATGTTGTGAGATATGCGCTAATTCCAGTTGGCTGCGAATCTCTACCGCCTGCGCGCTATCACCAAGATCATCAAAGATCGCGGCGGCTTGACGCCATGATTCATTCGCCTCGGCCACCAGGCCATTGTGGTTCTGGGCCTGGCCGAGAAATCTCAGCGTGAAGGCTTGCCGGTGCCGGTCGCCGGCCGTGCGGTGCATCATCAGGGCCTGCTGCAGGCAATCGAGGGCCTCCGTGTCCTGACCCAGGGAAAGCCGAGCTCGCCCCAGGTTGTGCAGGGCATAGCCCACGCCGTACGGGAATTCGATCTCGGCGAAAACGCTGCGGGCTTGCAGCAGGTAGCCGACGGCCTCGTCGGGACGTCCCAGATCCAGGAAGGCCTCGCCGAGGTTGTTCAGGACCACCCCTTCGCCGTACCGGTAGCCGACCTCCCGGTTCAGGTCCAGAGCCCGCCGCAGCAACTCCAGCGCCTCATCGGTCCGCCCCAGAACGACGTAGGCATCAGACAGGTTGTTCGCCGCCTGCGCGGCACCGAGCTGGTCACCGATCTCGCGCCGGATCGCGAACGAGCGCTCCAGAAGCTCGATGGCCTCTTGCATGTGGGTGAATCCGAGGGCCTGGCCGAGATTGTTCAGCACCCAGGCCTCGCCCTGACGGTTACCCGCCTGACGCGCGCTCTGCAGCGCGATACGGTGCGTGGCAATGCAGTCGGCCCAGTTGCCGCGGCGATTGAACATGCTGATCAGCGGCGCGGGAAGCCGCCAGGCGATGTCGTGCAGGCCGCACGCGGCCGCCTGCCGGGTCGCGGCGACCACGTTGGCCCGCTCGCTGTCGTACCAGCCGAGGGCTTCCTCCACGCCGGAGAGGCTGAGCACGGGGTAGTCCGCATGGGCCGCTTCCAGCGGCACCTGGTAGCGGTGCGGCAAGATGACCTGGGCGGCCGCATCGGCCGTGCGCAGGTACCAGCCGAGCAGGCGGCCGATCGCGGCCTCGCGCGGTGCCGTGGACAGGTCAGCCATGGCCCGTTCGGAAGCGTAGACACGTAGCAGGTCGTGGAACTTGTACCTGTCCGGAGCCACCGATTCCAGCAGGTGCGCGTCCACCAGCGTCTCCAGGGCGTCGGCCGCCAGGTAGTCCGGCGTCCCGAACAGCGCCGCCGCCGCCACGGCCGATATCGAGGGCCCCGGCCACAAGCCAAGCAGGCGGAACGCGTCAGCCGGCGCGATACCGCCCGGCTGGACCGAGGCGGGCAGGCTGGCAAAGCTCACCTGGAAGCTGGCGCGTACGGCGAGGTCGCCAACCCTCAGCTCGTCCAGCCGGTGGTGCTCGTCACGCAGCCGGCTAGCCATCGACCGGACCGTCCAGCCGCTGCGGGTGGCCAGCCGCGCCGCACAGATCCTGATCGCCAGCGGCAGCCCCGCGCAGGCCTCGAGCAGTTCGGCGGTGGCCTCGGGCTCGACCGTAGCGCGGTCATCGCCCACCGCCTTGATGAACAGGGTCAGCGCCTCGTCGTGGTCGAGCACGTTGAGATCGACGAGCCTGGTGCTGGCCAGGTCAGGCATCCGGCTCCTGGTCGTCACCAGGACGGCTGAGGACGAGGTGCCCGGCAGCAGGGGCCTGACCTGCGCGGCATCACGCGCGTTGTCGAGCACGACCAGCATCCGGCGGCTGGCCAGCATCGTCCGGTACCGGCCGGCCCGCTCGTCCTCGTCGCCGGGGATCTGCCTGCCATCCACGCCGAGGTCACGGAGGAACCGGGCCAGGACGTCCGCGGGTGAGAGCGCGTTCGGGGTCGCACCGAGCAGATCGACGTACAGCTGGCCGTCAGGAAACTTGCGGCGGACATTGTGGGCCGCGTGCACCGCCAGGGAGGTCTTGCCGAGACCGCCGGCCCCGGCCACCACCGCAATGCGCACCGCGCCGCGGCCACTGGTCGTTCCGGTCCCGGAAAGCAGATCGCACAGCCGCTTCACCTGCTCCTCGCGGCCAGTGAAGTCGGCGACGTCGGCCGGAAGCTGGGCCGGTTTCTGGGCCGGCGGCTGCGCCGGTGACCGGGCTCCCTTACCTGGCCGCGTACCCTTCGGCTCGGCGTCCGGGCCGGCCTCCGGGGCGAGGGCGCGGCCGGCGGGGAGGGCGCGGCCCGCGGCGAGCGTCCTGGGGCCTGTGGTCACTGCTCCGGCCGAGATGCTGCCCGAGAGGCCAGCGTGGTCTCTGCTGAGAAGATCCGCGTGCAACTGGCGCAGCTCGGCCCCAGGGTCGACGCCGAGCTGGCCGGAGATGGCGCTCCGGGCCTGTCCGTAAACCTCCAGCGCCTCGGCGTGGCGGCCGGCCCCGTCCAGGGCCCGCATCAGCTGCAACCACAGGCCTTCCCGCAGCGGGTGATCGGCCAGCAGCCTGCGGATTTCCGGTACGGCCTGATCATGCCCACCGCAGGCGAGCTCGGCGGTGATCCGCAGCTCGAGGGCCCCGAGGTGAAGTTCGGCGAGCCGTTCGGCCTCGGCGCCGACGAGCAGCGTGGCCCGCACGTCGGCCAGCGGGGGGCCGTGCCACAAGGCCAGCGCCTCGGTAAGTTTGCTCGCCGCGTCCTGGGGATCGCCGGCCCCGAACACCCGCCTGCCGTCCCGCACCAAGGCCTCGAATAGCCGCGCGTCGGTGTCCGCCTCCGCCAGCCGCAGCTGATAGCCGGGGGCCCGGGTGACCAGCAGGCAGCTGTCCGCGTCGTCTAGCAGGCGGCGCAGCCTGAGCACGTAAATGCTGATGAGGTTGGCCGCCTTGGCCGGCGGAGCGTCACCCCAGACCTCGTTGATCAGCGCGTCGGCCGGCACGATCTGCCCGGCGTTGATGAGCAGCGCGGCCAAAACGGACCGCCACTTGGGCGCCCCGATTCCCCGCCAGTCATCTCCGGCCCGGACCTCAAGCGGTCCGAGCAGCCGGAACCTCATCATTACCTGGTATCACTCGCCTCCGGCGATGGGAACGTGGCCGTCAGGAAGTCCACTTAACCATGACTCAATTGGGACGTAAACCTGACGGCCGACAATGTGCCTAACGCCACGGCAAGGTCGCCATGGCGAGCTAGTCGGACCGGACGGCCACGGGGGCGTCGTCCGCCCGGCGCCCAGAACGCCCGCTCGCCTAGCGGGGTGGGTGCGGCGGGAAGCGGTCCTGGTCCCTCGGGTGGGGAGCGAGGGCCGGCCTTACGGGCCAGGACCGCCCGCCGCCACTAGCCTGACCGTTGTCCCCGGGCCTACGGCGGGGACGGGGACGACGGTCACCACCACGTGGGTCCCGCGTCTGGATCAATCCCGCGTCTGGATCTTCAGCTCTGGCCGTCGAACAGGCTGGTCACTGAACCGTCGCTGAACACCTCGCTAATCGCCCGGGCCAGCAGCGGCGCGATCGACAGCATCGTGAGCTTGTCGAACCGCTTCTCCTGCGGGACCGGCAGCGTGTTCGTGATGATGATCTCGCTGATCTTCGAATTCTTCAAGATGTCCACCGCCGCGCCTGACAGCACGCCGTGGGTGGCGGTCGCGATGACCCGGTCCGCGCCCTGTTCGAACAGGGCCCCGGCGGCCTTAGCGATCGTCGCCCCGGTGTCGATCATGTCGTCCACCAGGATGCAGGTACGCCCCGCCACCTGGCCGACCACCTCGAACATCCGGACCTGGTTCGCCATGTCGGGGTCACGCCGCTTATGGATGATGGCCAGCGGGCAGCCAAGCCGGTCGGTCCACCGTTCACACACCCGGACCCGGCCGGCGTCCGGGGCGACCACGGTGACCTGGCTGACGTCAAGGTTTTTCTCGACGTACGAAGCCAGGATGTCCAGCGCGAACAGGTGGTCCACCGGCCCGTCGAAGAAACCCTGGATCTGAGCGGTATGCAAGTCGACCGCCATCAGCCGGTCCGCGCCCGCGGTGGCGAACAGGTCGGTCATCAGCCGGGCCGAGATCGGCTCACGACCCCGGTTCTTCTTGTCTTGCCGCGCGTAACCGAAAAACGGCGCCACCACGGTGATGCGCCTGGCCGAAGCCCGCTTCAGGGCGTCGACCATGATCAGCTGCTCCATGATCCACTCGTTGATGGGCGAGGTGTGGCTCTGCAGCACGAACACGTCGCAGCCGCGGACGGAATCCAGGAAGCGAACAAAGATCTCGCCGTTGGCGAAGTCGAAGAGCTTGGTCGGCGTCGGCTCGATGCCCAGGCACGCCGCCACCTCGTCGGCCAGCGCGGGAAAGGCCCGGCCAGATACCAGCATCAGTTTCTTCGCGCCGGACGGCAGCATCTCATTCACTTCCCCTGCGCTCCCTTATCGTCGCCCTGCGCTGATC
>JALYVS010000022.1 GCA_030853115.1 Actinomycetota bacterium | reverse complement strand
GCGTCGACCTCGACGGCGGTGATCGCACCCCACGCGCCCGCGACGGAGACCCGGCCCACAGCCAGGGCCGGCCCGGCGGGCCGCCCCGCTGGCGGTCCGGCCGGTCCCCCGTGCGTCCGTCCCGCGGGACGGACGCTGGCGAAGGCTTGCCAGGGGGCCGACAGCAGCAGTGCCCGGGCGATCGGCGGCAGGTCCTGGCCGCGATAGCGATACAGGGCCAGCCACCCCGGGTCGGGTTCGGGGTCTAGCCGGACGACGACATCCGGCGTGGACGCGGGGATATCCCGGATATCGGCCGTCATGACGAAGGCGGGACTTGAACGAAGCACCCAGGACCGTTCGGCCAGAAAATCGTCGAGCCGGTGACCGCGCGCGGTTTGGTCCGAACGCGGGCCCAGCGGCACCGCGATCATCGGCGGCAGGCCGCGACGGCGATACCAGCTGGTGACCGCCGCTATCGCCGCGGGCAGCGGCAGGCCGGGATCGCCCAGCGGCAGCGCCGAGTTCGCCCGGCCGGTGAAGCCCTGCGCCGCGCGGAGCAGCCACTCCCCCAGCTGTTCTTGCTCCGGCGCCTGCCAGTGCGCAGCGGCGGCGCGCTCTAGCTCCTCCAGGGTCAAGCGTTGGCGGGCAGTCCGGTGCCCGGACCGCGGCGGCGGACCCGGACCAGGTCCCGGTGGTCGGGCAGCGTCCGCTCCTGCTCGCCCTCGACGGTAAAGCCGGCGTCGGCGATCATCTCCAGGTCGCGGCCGCCCGGCTGGCCTTCGCTGGTCAGGTAGTCGCCGAGGAAAATCGAGTTGACGATGTGCAGGGCCAGCGGCTGCAGGCTGCGCAGGTGGATTTCGCGGCCGCCCGCCAGCCGGACCTCGGCGTCCGGGCAGAGGAACCGGACCATGGCCAGGATGCGCAGGCAGCGCTGCGGGGTCAGGGCCCACTGCCCGCCCAGCGGGGTGCCCTCGAACGGAATCAGGAAGTTGACCGGCACCGAGTCCGGGTCAAGCTCCCGCAGCGCGAACGCGACATCGGCCAGCTCCGCATCGGTCTCGCCCATTCCGGCGATCAGCCCGGAGCACGCAGACAGGCCGCCGTCCTTGGCCTTATTGACGGTGTCGGCCCGGTCGGCGAACGAGTGAGTGGTGCAGATGTCCTGGTAGTTGGTCTCCGCGGTGTTCAGGTTGTGGTTGTAGGCGGTCGTGCCCGCCTCATGCAGGCGCTCGGCCTGGCCGTCGGAGAGCAGGCCCAGGCAAGCGCAGACCTCGACGTCGGGGTTTTTCGCCTTGAAGGCGGCGATCGTGTCCGATACCCGGCCGATGTCCTTATCGGTCGGGCCGCGGCCGCTGGCTACCAGGCAGACCCGCTTGGCCCCGGCTCTGACGCCTGCCTCCGCGCTCTGCAGCACCTCCTCGGGCTTGAGCCAGGTGTACTTGAGCACGTCGGCCGCCGAGCCGAGGCGCTGGGAGCAGTAGAAGCAGTCTTCGGGGCACAGGCCGCTCTTGATGCTGACCAGGTAATTGAGCTTGACCCGGCGGCCGAAGTACCGCAGCCGGACCCGGAACGCCGCCGCCACCACGTCCATCAGCTCATCGTCTGGGCTGGTCAGGACCTTCAGTGCCTCGTCCCGGGTGGGCAGCTCCCGGGCCAGGGCCTTGTCAGCGAGCGAATCAAGCCAGGTCATGTGGGCCTCCTCGGGCCCGACGCTACCAGCCAGGCTGGCCGCGGGGCTTTACCGGGTCTTGCGGGTAGTGTCGGCCCCATGCGAGTCGCGATCCTTGATGACTATCGGCAGGTGGCCCTGGCCAGCACCGACTGGAGCGCGGTGCGCGCGCTGGCCGGTATCACGGTGTTCGCCGAGCACATCGCGCGGACTGAGTCGCTGGTCCGGGCCCTGGAGCCGTTCGACGTCATCGTGGCGATGCGGGAGCGGACCTATTTCGACGCGTCGCGGTTGAGGCAGCTGCCACGACTGAAGTTGCTCGTCACCACGGGCATGATGAACTCCTCGATCGACATCGACGCGGCCTCGGCGCGCGGCGTCACGGTGTGCGGGACCGGCGGCAGCGCCACCTCGACCGCCGAGCTGACCTGGGGCCTCATCCTCGCGCTGGCCCGGCACCTACCCTTCGAAGACCAGCGGATGAGGATAGCCGGGCAGGCCGGCGGGGCCGCCCTGGGGCCCGGCGGCGGCTGGCAGCACACGATCGGCACCGGGCTGGCCGGCAAACGGCTGGGCCTGGTCGGGCTCGGACGCCAGGGCCAGCGGGTAGCGCAGATCGGCCGGGCGTTCGGCATGAAGCTGACGGCCTGGAGCCAGAACCTGGATCCGGATCAGGCCAAGAAATCGCACGCTAAAGCGGTCAGCAAGGAGAAGCTGTTCGCTTCGGCCGACGTCGTCACCGTGCACTACAAGCTCAGCGAGCGCAGCACGGGGCTGGTCGGCGCACCGGAACTAGCCCTGATGAAGCCGTCCGCGTACCTGGTCAACACCTCGCGCGGGCCCATCGTTGACAGCGCGGCCCTGCTCGCGGCGCTGCGGTCCGGGTCGATCGCGGGCGCGGGCCTGGACGTATACGACGTCGAGCCGCTGCCGCTTTCCGATCCGCTGCGCACCGCGCGCAACGTCGTGCTGACCCCGCACCTCGGCTACGTCACCGACGACGCCTACCGGGTCTTCTACGGCGAGGCGGCGCAGGACATCGTGGCGTTCGCGCAGGGTGCTCCGGTGCGGGCGCTGACCGCCTGACCTAGCGGGGCGGCTTCCATCGCGGGTCGCGGCCCGACAGGGCCAGGGCACGCTCGAAGACCGGGGCGTCATCCGGGACGATGACGATGTCGGCGAAGCCCTGGTACTTCCTGAACATCTCGCCTTGCGCCTGGACCGTTTCGAGCAGCACGGCGGCGGCGGCGTCGTCGCAGAGGTATTCCTGGCCGGTGGCCTGCGCGACGTCCCAGCCGTGCAGCACCATCTCCATGATGAGCATCGCGGCTACGTCAGCGGCCGGGGTCGCGTCCCCCATCACGCCGATGTCGCCTTCCCACGCCTTCGGGTCCGACCAGGCCTGGACGGCCTTTGCGATCTGGGCCGCGTAGTCGGCCTGGTAGTCCGGTCCGGCGGTGAAGTCCCTGGACATCAGCTCTTCGGCCACGCTCTCGCCATGCGCCCGGCGCTCGGCGGAGTAGGAGGTCCACAGGATCGTGTGATTGAGCAGGGTGCGCAGATCCCAGTCCGGGCATGGGGTGACCGCGTCCAGCGCAGCGGACGCGGCGGGGGCACCGGCCACCACGCGGGTGGCCTGCGCCGCAGCGGCGGCCATCTCAGCTTGCAGATTCCTTTTTTCCATCCGCCTAAGATAATCCAGCGACAGCTGGGCGTCTTGAACAAACGCGACGGCTACCCTGGTCAGGTGCCAGATACCGAGGTCACGGCCATGGGTCGCGGCGTGCTGCACCCGAGCCTCGCGGCGACCAGGTTCCAGCTGGCCAGAAGCCAGCCCTGCGCCGAGCTCGCACCGTTCGTGGACTTCTACTGGATTGTCCGCTGGGATCTGAGCGGGCAGCCGCCGTACCAGCAGACGATCTTGCCGCACCCGAACGTGAACCTGGGCTTCGAGGCGTCCGGGACCGGGATCTACGGGGTGGACCGCAAGCTGTTCACCCGCGAGCTGGCCGGGCGGGGCCGCGCTTTCGGCGTACGGTTCCGGGCCGGCTGCTTCCGGCCATTCTGGCGAGCGCCTATCTCGCAGCTCACCGACCGGGTGATCCCCGCCTCGCGGCTCTTCGGGCCCCGGGCCGAACAGACCAGGCAGGCGATCATGCGGGCGGACGCCGGTGGCGCCGCGGAGGACCCCGCGGCCGAAGAGGGCTACCCCGCGGCGGGCCTCGCCGCCGCGGACGCGGCGATGACCGCGCACGCCGAAGCCCTGCTGTGTTCGGTGCGGCCCGAACGCGATCCGGCGGCGGAGCAGGCCGCGGAGCTAGTCGGACACATCACCGCTGATCCGGCCCTACGCAGGGTGGACGAGCTGGCCGCCGCCGCGGGGGTGACCGCGCGTAGCCTGCAGCGGCTCTTCTCGGATTACGTCGGGGTCAGCCCGAAATGGGTGATGCGGCGGGTCAGGCTGCACGAGGCCGCGGAACGGGCCGACAGCGGGGCGCTGGTCGACTGGGCCGAGCTGGCGGCCGGCCTCGGCTACGCCGACCAGGCCCACCTGACCCGTGACTTCACCGCCACTCTAGGGGTGCCGCCCATGCGCTACGCAGGCCGAGGGCGGGGCGGGTTAGGCCTCGACTACCACGGGGATGATCATGGGGCGGCGGCGGTAGTTGTCGCTGACCCACTTGCCGACGATGCGGCGGGCGAGCTGGCTGATCTGGTGCTTGTCGACGATACCGTCGGCGGCGGCTAGGGCCAGGGCTTCCTCGATCTTCGGCAGCAACTGGTGGAAGGCCGCGTCGTCGATGCCGGACCCCCGGCCGTGAATCTCCGGGCCAGCGACCATCTTGCCGGAACTGGCGTCGACCACGATCACGATCGAGACGAAGCCTTCCTCGCCGAGGATGCGCCGGTCTTTCAGCTGCGACTCGGTGACCTCGCCGACGGTGAGCCCGTCGACGTAGACGTACCCGCACGGCACCGCGCCGGCCACCGAAGCCTGACCGGCCACGAGGTCGACGACCACGCCGTCCTCGGCGATCACGATGTTCTTGTCGGGGACGCCCGCCAGCGATGCGAGGCGAGCATGCGCCCGCAAGTGCCGCCACTCCCCGTGGATTGGCATGAAGTTGCGTGGCCGTACCAGGTTCAACACGTAGAGCAGCTCGCCGGCCGGGGCGTGGCCGGAGACGTGCACCAGGGCGGAGCTGCGGTGCACGACGCGGGCGCCGAGCCGGGTGAGTCCGTTGATCACCCGGTAGACCGCGGTTTCGTTGCCGGGGATCAGCGACGAGGCGAGAATCACGGTGTCGTCGGCGGCGATCCTGATCGGATGATCGCGGCTGGCCATCCGGGACAGCGCCGACATCGGCTCGCCCTGCGAGCCAGTGGAGATCAGCACCACCTCGCCGGGCGGCATCTCCTCCGCCTCGCGCAGGTCGACCAGCAGTCCTCCGGGAACCCGCAGGTAGCCGAGCTCGCGCGCGACGCCCATGTTCCGCACCATGGAGCGCCCGACGAATGCGACCTTGCGGTGGTGCGTCACGGCGGCATTGAGCACCTGCTGCACCCGGTGCACGTGGGACGCGAAACAGGCCACGATGATGCGCTGCTTGGTGTTGGTGAAGATCTCGTCCAGGACGGGAGCGATGTCGCGCTCGGAGGTCACCACGCCGGGTACTTCGGCGTTAGTCGAGTCGGCCATCAGCAGGTCGACGCCCTCGCCGCCGAGCCGCGCGAATCCGGCCAGGTCGGTGAGCCTGCCGTCCAGCGGCAGCTGGTCCATCTTGAAGTCGCCGGTATGCAGGACCAGGCCGGCCGGGGTCCGGATGGCCACCGCGAGCGCGTCGGGGATCGAGTGGTTGACCGCGAAGAACTCACAGTCGAACGGCCCGAACGAACTGTGGCTCCCCTCCACCACCTGGACCGTGCTGGGATCCAGACGGTGCTCGGTCAGCTTGCTCTTGACCAGGGCCAGGGTCAGCTTGGAGCCCGCGAGCGGAATGTCCGGGCGCTCTCGGAGCAGGTACGGGATGGCGCCTATGTGGTCCTCGTGAGCGTGCGTGATGACGACCGCTTCGACCTTGTCGAGCCTGCCCCTCAGGTACCCGAAGTCCGGCAGGATCAGGTCCACGCCAGGCTGGTCGGGATCGGGGAACAGCACGCCGCAGTCGACGATGAGCAGCCGGCCGCGGTACTCGAAGACCGTCATGTTGCGGCCGATCTCACCCAGCCCGCCGAGCGGGACGATGCGCAAGCCGTCTCGGGCCAGCCTGGCGGGCGGAGCGAGGTCCGGATGCGGGTGGCTCACGCGGCGGTCCCCGGCAGCTTCACGCCGCCCGCGGTCAGGTCCAGCGTCAGCTGGTCCCGTTCCGCGTCGGTGGCCGCCAGCAGCGGGGCGCGAACCGCGCCTCCTGGGTGGCCGAGCAGGTCAAGCGCTGCTTTGGTCATGACCGCTCCCTGGTTTCGGAACATCCCGTCATACACCGGGACGAGCTCGTAGTGAATCTGCCGGGCCCGGGTCACGTCGCCCGCGCCGAACGATTCGATCATCTCACGGAGCCGGTCCCCCACCACGTGGCCGACCACGCTGATGAAGCCGACGGCGCCGAGGGCGAGCCACGGCAGGTTCAGCATGTCCGTGCCGCAGTAGTAGATCAGGCCGGTCTTGGCCAGCACGTGCGAGGTGGCACCCGGGTCGTCCTTGGCGTCCTTGACGCCGATGATCTGAGGGTGGGCGGCCAGCCGGACCAGGGTCTCGGAGGCGACGGCCGCGCCGGTACGGCCGGGAATGTCGTAAATGAGCACGGGCAGCGCGGTCGCGTCGGCGACCGCAGTGAAGTGGGCCTCGAGCGCGGCCTGGGGCGGCTTGCTGTAATACGGAGTGACGACCAGCAGGCCGTTGACCCCGGCCCGCTCGGCGGAACGGGCCAGCTCGATCGTGTGCGCGGTGTCGTTGGTGCCGACCCCGGCGACCACCTGGGCGCGGGTGCCCACCGTCTCGAGCACCACCCGGAGCAGTTGCTCCTTCTCCGCGTCGGTGGTGGTCGGCGCCTCCCCCGTGGTCCCGTTCAGCACGAGCCCGTCATTGCGCATGTCGGTGACGAGGTAGTCGGCCAGGCGGGCGGCCCCGTCATAGTCGACGGTCCCGTCGGGGGTCATCGGGGTAATCATCGCCGTGATCATTGAACCGAACGGCGCTTGGATCGTCATACGTGAACGCTACCCGCAACCAGGTGGGCAAAGTAGCCGGCTTACCGTCACCGCGGCGGGAAATCCCGCCACGGTCACGGCTGCGCCTGCAGAGCCTGGACCGCGATGTCCGGCCGCGGGGCATGACAGGACGGACAGCGGGAGCCGGGGGCAGGAACGTTGAGCCAGTAGCCGCCGACTACCGACCGGGTGGCCTGGATGGCCGCCGTCAGCTGCCGGGCATCGACCGGCACACCGGGCGGGTTGGTGGACAGCCCGGCCAGCAGGTCGATGCCCGGGCGGCCCGCGCTGGCTTGCGCCGCGGCCGCCTTGATGAAAGCGCGGTAGACACTGGTGTCCTGCTCCAGGCTCTGGGCCTGAAGCTCGACGACGTCGGCCACCTTGGCCAGGCGGCGGATCAGGCCCAGGCCCAGGAACTGGCGCCAGCGCGGGGCCGTACCGCCTGCGCTCAGGACCGTGGTCAGGTCGATCGCGGGCGCCACGATCAGCCGCAACCCGTGGGCATGCGCCACGGCGGCCGCCGCGGCGGCCGCTTGAACCGGGTGCTCTTGTTCGGTCTGGGGCGTGAAGGTCCACGCCTCCGGGTCGTACAGGACACCGAAGACCCCGGCCGGGAGCTGCCGGGCGCGGATCGCGGCCTCCAGTGCGGCCGCGGAGGCGAAGGTGACAACCGGCTCCGCGACCACGCCCGGCAGCGGCGGCTGGCCCGGCCGCAGGATCTCGTATACGAGCTTGCCGCGCAGCTGGCCCACCGCGGCCGGGTCGTGGATCATCTGGGCCAGCACTGACCGGGTCAGCAGCCAGGCGGGATGGGCAGGCCGCGGCAAGGCGGAAAGGACGGCGGCGCTCGACCGCGGTGAGCTGGCACTGGTCGCGGACGCCGCTGAGCAGCCGGCCAGCATCGCCACGGCCGCCGCCACGGCGGCCGTCACCACGGTGCCCGCGCGGCGCTGTACGCGGAGCGGGCGCTGCGGGCCGGTCGGACGCAGCCCGACCCGGCGCCGCGGGCCCGTCGGGCGCTGGTCTGGATGGATTTCCACCATGCCTCCTGACAGGCGGCCGACGGGAAGACGGCGGCCTAGGATCCGAACTCGATATCGGCCGTCATGCCGTTCAGCGGCACGATCGCCGCGTGGCCGGTGATGTTGACGACCGTCTGGTAGAAGACCCCGGCCGACGTCGGCGTCGGGTTGTTCTGGATGGAGCTGACCAGACCAGGGACATCTTTGATGTGGTCCGCGGGCACGCTGATGCTGACCCGCTGCCCGGTCCGGACCCGAGCGACGGCGGACTCCGGGACCAGCACGATGACCTGCCAGTTATCCGAGGTACGCAGGGCAACCACCGGTACCGCCGATGCGCTCGCGCTGATCCGGCGGACGGTCTGCGGGCCTTCGGGCAGGAGCGAGAAGGCCGGCCCCTCGGCGGCGGACTGCTCCTGCGAGTCGGTCACGTAATCCCGGATGCCCGAGGCGGTGACGGTCTGGCCTGGCTGCCCGTTCGCGGCCACGATGACACCGGAGGACGGGGCGATGATCTCCGTCGTCGTAATCTTCGTGCGATCGGTGGCCAGCTGAGCTTGGTCCAGGTCGAGCTGAGCCTGAGCCGCGAGGAGCTGCGCGTTCTCCACCGCCGCGTTGGCCGGGTCGGCGGCTTCGATGGTTTTCACCTGCGCGATCTTCGCGTCATCGGCAGCGATAGCCGCCTTGTCCGCGGTCACCACGGAGGCGGATTCAGGGGCATACTCCCTAGCCAGAACCTGTCCCTTACGCACGGGCTTGTTCACCACGGCGCTGATCGCGGCGATCACTCCCGCACTGGAGAAGTTCAGGGTGATCACCCCGCTGCTGGCCACTGTACCGGTGAGCAGCCGGCGGTTATCGTCCAGGACACTCGGTATGTACCAGACAGCGGCGGCGGCCATGGCGGCGGCGATGAGGATCCCGCCGCACCGCTGCGGCCAGGTTCGCGCGAGCCGGATCGCATACTGGCCGACCGGCGGCGCAGGCGGCGGCGGGTCGCGTACCAGCCGAGGCCGCGGCTGGCCCCGGTTAAACGCAGCGACCTGGGGCGGTTCCAAGGTGAACGCCCCCGCTCTGTCAGCCAGCAACCCCGCCCGGCCAAGCCGCTCATGTTTCTCGTCCTCAGGATGCACCGCGTTCCCCATCCGGATCAGTAAGTATTTCACTAAAGTGGCCGCAGGCCCAAGGATAAATTCGCAAGACTAAAGCTAAATTACAGACATGACAAGACCGCGGAGGCGTAAAACGCAGACTTTTCTGGTGACGCTGGCCGCGTCTGGCAGAATTTCCCGAAACTGACCTGAACACCGCCTCCGACCAGGTCCTATGGTCGGCCAGACGATGAGAGGCCCAAGCCAAGATAATACAGGCCGCAGCCTAGTGACAGGTCGGCGGCATATTCCCGGCTAGGGCTTAAAAGTGCGGAAGACCCGGAAACCGATAAACTTTTACAATCGAGGCGAGCGTCCAGGTATTCACGCGAATACGGCACATGGGCGACTTGCGGGAGAAAGCATGAATACAACGCTTCTCGGGGAGACGATCGGGCTTCTCGCGGCCCTGGTGGCCGCCTGCCTGCTGCCCGTCAGCGCGGAGGGCACCGAGGACGAGGGCGACGGCAAGGGCTACGTGGTTATCCCCCGGCACGTCAAGACGCCCGCCTACCGCCCGCGCACCTGGATCTTCCTGGCCGTGGCCGCCGGGCTGGGCCTGATCTTCCTAGGCTGGCAACGGCCGTCGCTGCCCGGGGCCTACGAGGGGGCTGTACGCTCCGTCGCCGCCGCGATCACCAAAGACCCCGCTACCGTCAACGGGTACGTCGCCCGGCTGCGCCCGGCCACGCAGTTCTTCGCGGTGGCCTATATCGTCGGGCTGACCGTCGTCGCGCGGGCCAGCCTAGCCAGGCGGGCCGCGATCTTGTCACACGTCGTGCTCTACGTCGGCATCTCGGTGCTCCTGCAGGCACTGCTGATCGTGGCCGGCATGGCGACCGGGTGGCTGATCGCCCCGTTCGGGATCGAGGCAACGCTGGCCAACCTGCTCGTCGGCGGGCTGGTCATCACCCGTCTCACCTTCACCACCTACGTACTGCCGCGCGGGACCACGGTCCCGCGCAATCGCCCGCGCTGGGCCTGGGACAGCGTGCTGGCCTGCTGCTCGCTGATCACCATCGTGGCCGCCCTGATCATGAGCTACGCGTTCCTGGCCGAACCGGGCAACTTGACCACAGCGTGGCAGGTGTTCGTCCCGCTCTACGCCGTCAGCATCTTGTTCGTGCTGCTCTCCGCCCCGCTATGGCTGCTGT
This sequence comes from Actinomycetota bacterium, assembly GCA_030853115.1. GTDB lineage: Bacteria > Actinomycetota > Actinomycetes > Streptosporangiales > Streptosporangiaceae > Palsa-504. The sequence goes on along the minus strand of JALYVS010000022.1, from coordinate 18,936 downwards.
GGTGGACGAACAGGAAACTTCCCGAGCCTGGCGCCGAGCGGCCGCCTCTGGACGTGATCATCCCGGCGTTCAACGAGGCGGACAACATCGCCAGGCTGCTCCGCTCCATCGACGTAGCCGCCGGACGCTACGGCGGCCCGGTGCACGTCCTGGTCTCCGACGACGGGTCGACCGACGACACCGCGAGGATTTCGCGAGCCGAGATGGCGACCTTCAGGCACGCGCATGGCCGCGTCCTGAGCGAGCCGAACGCACGGCAGGCGGCGGCACTCAACCGCGGGCTCGCGGTCACCCGGGCTGAGATCGTCGTCCGCATCGACGCGGACTGCGTCATGGGGCCGGACGCGCTGACCTACTCGGTGCCCTGGTTCCGCGATCCCCTCATCGGCTGCGTGGGGGCGATGGAAGAGCCCAGGACCGATAACGTGACCTGGTTCCACCGGCTGCGTGCCCTGGAGACCTTGTTCCAGTTCCGGTTCGCCCGGCTGGGACAGAGCATGGTTGACGGCATCGTCGTCGTTCCCGGTACGTTCACCGCCTTCCGCCGGCGGCCCGCGGCCATCGCCGGCGGCTTCCCGGAGGGCATGAACGGCGAAGATTCCGACCTCACCATGCAGATCGGGCGGCTCGGCTACCGGGTCGTGGTCGACCCGCGGATCCGCTCGTACGAGGACGTGCCGCGCAACGTGGGCGAGTTCGTGGAGCAGCGGACCCGGTGGGCCCGGGCCAGCTTCCATGTCTACGCCCGGCACGTGCCGCTGCGCAGCGGCCTGGCCGGGCCGCGCGTGTGGTTCTGGACGGTACGCCGCGGCTTCTCCTGGTTCTCGCTGCAAGCAGGCTTGGTCGCGCCGGTCTTCATGCTCGAGCTGGTGCTGACGCATCCGAGCTACCGGCAGAACGTGATCACGTTCCTGATGCTGTACGCCGCGGGCGGCGCAGTCCCGCTGGCCGTCAGCTTGCCGCTGGCCATCAAGCACCGGTACTGGGGCAGCATCTTGTGGCTGCCGACCTGGTTCGCCTACGCGTTCTTGCGGCGGCTGGCCACGCTGGAAGCGGTGATCTCGCTGCCCACCCGCCCGTTCCCCGCCCTGGCCACCGCCCGCCAGAAGGAAGGACGGCTGACGCGAGCTCGGGGGTACCCGCGCCAGCCGCTTCCACTAGGTCATCGTCCGGAGTGAAGCTAGCGTTACACCGATCGCCGGCGGCGCGGAATCGTTACCAGCCGGCCGCGTGCTCCACCGAATGGGCCAGGCCGTCCAGCTCAGCTTCAAGATCGGGCAAGGCCAGCAGGACGGGCAGATCTGTCAGGGTTCTGGGGCGCAAGGTGACCGCGCCCAGGGTCCCCCGCACCTGGCCCCCGCCGCCGACCAGCAGGTGCCGCTGGGTCCAGGGTTCGGGCTCATCGGTGTCGGCCACCGCCACCATATGCAGGAACCACCGGCCATCCGGGACATCTGGCAGCCAGTACGGGTGCGACCGCTGTGACGTCACATCGAGCATGGCGGCCGACTGCGGCCGGTGTTGCAAGATCCGTGTATCGAAGACCCCGAGGTACACGCGAGCCCCGGCGTACCCTTCCGGGAGCCGGACGGTACCCGTCATCGCACCTGCTGGTACCGGAGAATCCGGCGGCAGGCCGCACGCGCTGACGCCGCCCAGGTACGGCGCATTGCCGTCGTAGGCATGGTTGCGCGAGGCGTCGCTTTGTGAGGCATCGCTGTGTGAGGCATCGCTTTGCGAGGCACGGCGGAACCGGCTCGGGGAGATGCCCACGCTGTCGGTGAAATGGCTCGTGAAGGAGCCGAGGCTGCCGTAGCCCACCGCGGACGAGACCCCGGCGACGCTCATCGAGCTGATGAGAAGCAGGCGTTTGGCCTGGTAGATGCGGACCGCGGCGAGGAACTGCCCGGGCGAGACACCGGTCTGATCCTTGAAGACGCGGGCAAAATGAAAGCGGCTCAGCATGGCGCTGCGAGCCATCTCAGCGAGCGACAGCGGATCGCTGTAACGCTCCCATATGCACTTAACCGCCTGGTCTACGGCACTGTTCATGCGATTCCCCCGCGTTGGTCTCGCCAGCGAAGCCGACCCGTTGCATAACACTGTTCTGTTATGAACATTAGCCGTGTCATGGCACCCTGTCAAGGGTGAGCCCGCGTCGCCAGAACCCGGACAACCGCAGCACCCTGATCGATGCCGCCGCGAGGCTGGTCGCCGAGGGAGGTCCGCGCAGCCTGTCCGCTCGCCGGCTCGCCACGGAGGCGGGCACGTCGACCATGGCCGTGTATACGTACTTCGGCAGCATGAGCGCGATCGTGCGAGAGATCGTGCACGACGGGTTCGCGCGTCTTCAGGGGTTGTTCGATCTCGTCGACCCCACCGACGATCCGGTCGCCGATATGGCCCTGCTGGGACGGATCTACCGGCACAACGCCATTACCAACCGGCACGTCTTCGAGGTGATGTTCGGCGGCTCATCTCTCGCGGGCTTCGCGCTTACCGAGAACGACCGGCAGCATGGCCGGTACACCCTGACCACCGTGGTCACCTGCGCGCACCGCTGCGTGGCCGCCGGGCGCTTCCGGCGAGAGGACCCGGTGCTCATGGCCCATCACATGTGGCTCGCCGTGCACGGGACCGTGCTCCTTGACCTCGGGGGTTACCTCGTTCCGCCGTATGACGTGAGCCTGTGCTTCGAGTCGCAGCTCGTCGGCCTGATGATCGGAGCCGGGGACGATCCGGTGAGCGCCGCCAAATCCGTCACGGCCTCGGGAAGCCGCTTTGATACCGGTTTCGGCGACGGCTCCGATGACGGTCTGGGCGGCAGGCTCGGGCAGGCAACCTAGGAGGTGGCTCCCCGCCTGGGCGCAGGTGATGATGCCGAGGAGAGACCGCGTCATGACCCAGCGAGAGGTAGCGCCGTGAGTGCTTCGACCGATGTGTATGCCGACCTGAAAACAGAAGGTGAGGTCCTCGACCAGATAGTGGCGGGCCTTGATGCCGCACAGTGGGAACTGCCGACTCCGGCGCCCGGGTGGACGGTCAAGCACCAGGTTGCTCACCTCTCCTCCACCGCTCGTCTCGCCGCCATCTCAGCGTCGGATCCGGAGCTGTTCGCCAAGGTGACCGCAGGGGCCGACAAGGATTTCGACGGGGCGGTAGCGGCTTTGCTGGCGCCGTACCTCGATGCCTCGCCCGCGGACCTGCTGGCCCGCTGGCGCACCGAACGCGACGAAGCCAACAAGGCGCTCTCCGCCCTGCCGCCCGCTCAGATGGTGCCGTGGGTGGCCCGGCAGATCCCGGCCAGCGCCCTGGCCTGCGCCGGGCTGATGGAACTGTTCGCGCACGGTCAGGACATCGCCGATACCGTCGGCGCGCCCCGTGAGTACACCGACAGGATCGGGCACCTAGCCTGGTTCGGCACGCGCAATCGCGATTTCGGCTACCTGGTGAACGGCCTCACGCCTCCCGATGTCGAGTTCCGGTACGAGCTCACGGCGCCTTCGGGGATCCAGTGGGAGTTCGGTCCAGCTGAGGCCGAGAACCGGATAACGGGTCCGGCGGTGGACTTCTGCATGCTCATCACGCGGCGCCGGAACCGCGCCGATCTCGCTCTGGTGGCCACCGGCCCGGAAGCTGGCCACTGGATGGATATCGCCCAGGCGTACCGCGGCTCTCCTGGCCCCGGCCGGGAACCCGGCCAGTTCAGCAAGTCCTGACGAGCAAGCACCGAGACGGCAAGCACCGGGACGGCGCGCACCAGCTGGTGCCGGCCGGTGGCTGGCTGGGACCTGGGGCCACGGCCCGTTCGGAAAAAAGGGATTTTGCGGTTCACCCCTGTCGTCTCCGAGCAGGGTCAGATCGTGAGGAGTCGAGCCCCGCAGGATGGCTGCGGGGCTCGACTTGCCTAAGGGCCGCTCGGCGACCAGCGTCCCGGGCCGGGCAGGATCGGCGCCGGGACGGCCGCGCGCGGCAAGCTCGCGAGGTCCGTCAGGTCTGGCCGGCCGTCAGCGATCCAACGTCAGGCGGGTTGGCTTCGGCGCCCGTCGCTCGACGAATCCCCCGTCTGGCGGACGACGTGTGCCTTGGCCTGTTACGGCTGTCCAGCTGGGTCCGGGGACTGCTCGCGCAGCCACGAGCCGACCGTGCGGGCCGCCGCCATACTCGCCCAGGACGTGAGGCTGATCACCGCCTCATCCCCGGCCTTGGCGGCCGACCGGAAGCCGTCGATGTCGGCCTTGCCGACCTGGTACGGGGCGAACGCCGTGAGGACCGCCAGCCGGCCCGCCGGGCGGTCAGGCTCGTCCAGCGGCGCGATCGCTTCATCGGCCCAGGCCCGGCTCGGACCTGGCGGCCGTCCGTCCCAGGTAAGCAACCGGTCGGTGACCAGCTCGCGAACGGGCGGCGTGACGACCTTGGCCGCCGCTTGCTCGATGGCCGCGGCCGCACCGCCGAGAGCCGCCGCGATGCGGGCATCACGAGCAGCCCAGGAGAACTCGCCCGGCAGCGGCGCATCGGGCAGCAGGTCCAGCGAGGCACCGGGGACCGGCCGGGCCGAGACCATGGCCGAGGCCAGCATGCCCATGACCCAGCCGCCCACGGCCTTCGGTGTCATGGGAGGCAGCGGCGACTCGGGGAGGAATATGGTGACCATGCGGTTCAGGTACTGGAAGGTGACTGCCACCCCGGCGAGCTCAGCGAAACAGCCCCGGGGCGCGGACTGGCCGGCCCCGGGCAGGCCGCTCGACCGGGCCCATCCGGCTATCTCCTTGAGCCGCGGGTTCGCCAGGTCCCCGGCGGCGATCCCGGCCGCGTCGAGGTCCGGGATCAGGTCCTGGGCGGCGGCGGTGTGGACCGCGACGCAGTACGGGCAGGTGTTCGCCGCCGACACCGCGGCCGCCACCACCTCCTTCTCCACCCGGTCCGCCTGGCCGGTGACCAGCAGGGTTTCGCGCAGCATGGCCCAGGCCGCGGCCAGCAGGGGCGGGGCAGGCGAGTGCAGGGCCAGGGGCGGCGCGACCATACCGAAGTCGCCCTCGGCCTGAGCGTAGACGCTGGCGACCAGGCCGCTAGCGGCTGGCGGCATGACCGGGGAAACGTACCGGATCTGGGCTAGGGACCTACGGAGCCCGTTGGCCATGATCGCGCTTTTCATCGGGCGACCAGCGTGGGTAGCAGGGACGAGACCGCGCGGGCGGCGCTCGTCGCGCCGTCCGGCGCGGGGGCACCGTACTTGACCGGTACGCCCCGTTCCTGCGCGGCTCGGACGATTCCCGGGACGGCACGCTCGGCCAGCGCCGCGATGGTCAGCGCCGGGTTGACGGTAAGCGCGCCCGGTACGGCGGAGCCGTCAGTGACGAAGATGCCCGGGTGATTGCGCAGCTCATGCCGGTCATCCAGGGCCGAGGTGGCCGGGTCGTCGCCGATGCGGCACGACGAAAGCGGGTGCACCGTGTAGGCGCCGACCAGGTCGTTCGTCCACGGCCGCACCTTCGCCAGGCCGTCGCGTTCCAGAATGTCCTTGATCTCCGCGTCGGCCTCGGCCCAGCCGCGCAGGGTTTCCTTGGTGGGATCGTAGGACAGGGCGCCGCGGCCCAGCATCTGCTGGGAGATACGGACGGCGTTGCCGGTGGGCGGCGGCGGCCCGAACACGCCCTCGTTGTTGTCCTCCGACAGGATGAAGATGGTCAGCCACGACTGCCAGTGCCGGAGCATCTCCTTTTTCTCCGGCCCGAACCAGCCCGGGCCCTCGACGCCCGGCGCCTGCGCCAAGATGGTGCCCAGGCCCGGCGGGAAGTACAGCTGCTCGAGGGCGAACCGGGAGTGCTCGGGCAACGAGCCGTCAAGGTGATCCCAGCACACCACGGTCGGGCCGCGGCCGATCTGGTTCGCCGCGTAGGCCCGGCCGTCGGGGCGGGACAGGCCCAGCACCTCGCGGGCCTTGTCCTCGTCGATGACGGCCGTATTGAGCCGCTCGCCGTTGCCGGAGAAGTACCGGCCGACGCCGTGCGGCATCTTGCCGAGGTCAGCCTCCGAGCGCTGCAGGATGACCGGCGTGGCTCCCGCGCCAGCCGCCACGATCACGATTTTGGCGTCGATCGTGCCACTTCCGGTGGTTTCCCGGTAGTCCTCGTCGTCCATCACGTTGTAGTGCACCCGGTACAGGTCATCCGCCTTCGATATCTTCTGCACCTCGTGCAGCGGCCTGATCTGCGCCCCGTGCGAGACCGCCGCCGGCAGGTAGTTCAGCAGCAGGGACCGTTTCGCGTCGAAGCGGCAGCCGGCCATCATCCAGTTGCAGTTGGTGCACTTGGAGACGTCGATCGCGACGTTGGGCAGGTTGGCGGTCCGCCCGGCGTGATTGCAGGCGGCCGCCCACAGGCCACCCGGGTAAGGGACCTGCTCCCAGGACTGGCTGCTGAGCGGCAAGGATTCGGCGACCCGGTCGTACCAGGGGTCCAACGCGTCACGGGTGATGACCGACGGCCACATTCGCCTGCCGATGCTGCCCTGGCGGTCAAAGACGAAACGCGGCGCGCGCGGCATCGTGGCGAAGTACACCACGCTGCCGCCGCCGACGCAGTTGCCGCCGAGCACGCTCATGCCGTCGCCCGCGACGAAGTCGAAGATTCGCGTGCTGGACGTGCCGAGCTCGAAGCCGTGGTCAAACTCGTCGCTCGGCACCCACGGCCCGCGCTCGAGAATCACCACCTTGGCCCCGCCCGCCGCCAGGTGATAGGCCGTGATGGCGCCGCCGAAGCCGCTGCCGATCACCAGGATGTCGGTGCGCTCTACGTTTGTGCTGCCGGTTGCCCTGGCGTTTGTCATGCCGGGTCTCCGTTCGGTGTCGTGTCCGGGTGCGGACGAGCGAGCTGACGGCCATAGGTGTAATCGGGAAACCGCCACAGACCGTCGGGATCGGGTTCCGCGAAACCCATCATCCGCAAGCCCGGGTGGTCGTCCTTCATAGCGCGCACCGTGTCCGTATGGGCAGCTGTGTCGAAAGCCATGAAGCAGAACAGTGCGGTGAGGATCCAGAATTCTTTCTCCGGATGATCGGGCGCCGTCAGCACCCGCATCAGCGCCGAGCGGTGTTCGTAATCAAGTGCGACGAACGGCGGTACGGCGCCATCTGCTGATATCCCATGCTCCGTGGCATAGCTGCTGGCGTGATCGTTCAAGGTGGCGACGATGTCGTCCAGGCCGTCAGCGATGCCGGCCGCGGGCGTCTCGAGTAGTTCAATAGCGCCCGCCGCGACCGCTCCCGGGCCGGCCGCCGCACCCGCGATCGCGACATCGTCAGGCATGCGTTTTTCCCCCGGAACAAACGTGTCAGCGAATGCCTCCAGGGTTAGGGTCCTATAGGCTGTTTCGGCCGAGGTATCCAATGTTTCCTCCCGCCAGTCCGGCACATCCATCCCTAAACAGTATGCAACGCAAGACGCTGGATAACTTCTCCTGTTCTGCCATATTTGGCGGAAAGCAAGCAGCAAGAAGGACAGCGGACCGGCGGATTGCACGAAAGTGACCGCCGGCGGCCGGAGAGGCCGGCGATATATCAGCCGTTATCGAAGCGGCACGCGGCGCGAGCGGTTCGGGACGGTGCTGTGGTGGCCGGCCACCCGGCCGGGCCTGCCGTAGGCGCGGCCGGTAATCCCGTTATTCCGTCGTGAAGTGCGCCCGGATACGCTGCCGCCACAGCTCGTAGGCAGGCTCAGATCCCGGGCCGGATGGCGCCCCGGCGGTATCATCGGCGAGCGAGACCGCCTTATCCACCGACATATCCGTCAGTGCCGAGCAGGTGGTCTGGGTGTGATCTGGCACCAGGCCGGAGTAGACGCGCGCCTTCGTGGCGAACACCGAGCCAAGAGCGAGCTGCGTCCAGTCATCGCCCGCCGCACGTCGCAGCGCGGCCAGGCCGTCCTCGTCGCATCCGCCGGCGAACGTCGCGGCCAGGCCGATACCGCTCCACAGATCCGGCTGGCGGTGGCTGGCGAAACGTCCGGCCGCGGCGGCGACGTCCGGTGCGTGAGCGCCGCAGATGAACCAGAGGGCACGCCCGATACCCTGGTCCACCGCGCGGAGAAAGTAGTCCGGCGAACCCTCCCAGCGGTACGGCGCGGGAACCTTCTGCGCGTCGACCCAGCGCCGGGTGTCAAAGTAGGCGCGGTCGAAGCCATAGCCATCGACCGCGAGCCAGCTCATCGTCGGGTAATAGGGATCGGGGGTCAGGTCGGGGACGACCTTCTTCCACAAGGGCCTGGGCAGCCTGGCCATCGCAAAACCCATCCCGATGTACGCCAGGAAGATATGCCGGCTTCCGGGCCCGGTCAGCAGGTCACGGGTACGGTGCCCGCGGCGGCCCATCGCGTCGAGAACGGTGAACGCCATCGTCACGCCTTCGTACGCGAAGCCGCGTTGTTCGGCGTCCACCAGATCCAGCCGCCGCTCCACCTCCCATTGGCTACGTGCGTCAATTCCCCACTCGAAACCGCAGATAACCGCCTGCGGAATCGCCTCCAGCCGCTGGGTGGCGGCCGACGGCGTGGCCGGGAAGCCACGCTCGGCAAACGTGACTTCCTTGAGCTGAGGCGTGAGCAGCCGCCTGCGTACCGATCCGAGGCTGGTCGGCATAGCTTCTCCTGTCGTTCAGTCCCTCGATGGCGACGCGACGGATCGCCGCGTTAATCATCTTGGGGCGACCAGAAGCCGTACGCACCCTCATGGTTGCGGTATCGGAGGCCAGCGTGACGCGCTACGGCAGCCAGCCCGCCTCACGCGCGGCCCTGATGGCGTCTACCCGATTCCGCGCGTTCATCTTGGTCACGACATTGGTGAGGTAGTTTCGCACCGTGCCCACCGACAGGTGCAGGACGGTCGCGATCTCGGCGGGCTCGGCGCCGCCCGCGGCGATCCGGAGAACCTCGTGCTCCCGCGCGGACAGCGGATTCTCCCCTCCCTCCCAGGTCGACACGGCCAGATGAGGGTCGATCACCCGCCGGCCCGCGACGACATTGCGGATCGCCCAGGCCAGATGCTCGGGCGGGGCATCCTTGAGCAGGAACCCGGACACGTGAGCGGCCAGCGCGCGCCGAAGGTTGCCCGCCCGGCCCAGGTTGGTCAAGATCAGGGTCGGGCACGACGGAAGCTCGGCGTGCAGCTGAGCGGCCGCGGTCAGCCCGTCCAGGCCAGGCAGGTCGATATCGATGATCGCGACATCCGGATGGTGAGCCAGCGCTTGGGAAACGATATAGTCCCCGCGGTCGAGGGCGGCGACTACCTTCATATCGGGTTGCAGTTCGATAAGCGCGACCAATGCACCGCGGACCATGGCGACATCTTCGGCGAGCAGTATCCTCAGCGAGAGCATATCCGCCCCTTAAACCACGTCAGCATGCTGGTAATGCCATCACGCACTAGCAATCTCCTCTCGGCATATGCCCTCTTTCACGCTGCGCGCGGGTCGCGCGGCTGCTATGGGAATGCCGGGCACATGAGGTCAGGCGGCGATAGCGCGCCAGAGATTTCGAGGCGAGGCAGGTGCATTAGCAGACAGGTCGTATATCGGATACAAGCCCGCACTTGACCATAGATTGCCCGCCACGATCAACGCGACACGCCGGTGGCCGGCAAAAGATCCGAAGCCCCGGCATCGCAGGTACCGGCGGGCCGGGCGGGCCGGCCCCGCAGCCAAGCCGCCGAGCAGCGAGACCTCTCCCGCGGGAGCTCCGCCCATGTCCTCGTGTCTGCCTCGACGTCCCGCTACGCGCCGTCTGCCGGGTTCACCTGGCCAAGGACCTCGTTACATAACAGCGAAATACGAAAAGTCACATCAAATTTACCGGAACATGTCACACCCACCTTTATCGGACCCATTAACATGCCCACATAAGTGGTCATCAGCTCCCAGGTACCTGGGTGCCTGAAGCCGGGGCCGCTAAGAGAACTGAGGGGTTGCAGTATGCCTCGCCGCCAGCAGATACCTGGCTGGCTGTGGAGCGAGCCCACGTCACGGTCAAAAGGTCTCATCGGCGGCAACGTCGCGGCCAGTGCCGGACCTGGCCCACCTGTACCGTCCGCCGGTGAGCCGCGGGACAGTATGTGGACACCGCGCACAAGCTCGCTCCTGGTCCTGTCCGGCCTCTTGCTGGCCCAGCTCGCGGGCATCTACGCCACCACCATTCCGCGACATGGCTTCGGCCTGAGCCTGACCCTGATCACCGCCGGGCTGCTGTTCACCCTGCAGGTCGGCGTGGCCTGGCGGGGAGCCGCGGGCTGGCCCCAGTGGCGCCGGCTGGGAACGCTGCTGGCTCTAGGAGCCCTCACTTACCTGCCGCTAGCAGCGCTCGGCGTGCAGTGGCCGGGTATGGCGGGATTTTTCGCCGGCTCGATCCTGATCCTCAGGTCGGCCGGGACTTCCTGGGTTCTGTTCGCTCTGGTCATGGCGAGCATGCTGGCGGCGCCGCTGGAGCTAGGGATGGGCGCCCGCGACGCCATCTACCTCATGCTGGCCAGCTTGAGCAGCGGGCTGACGGTGTTCGCCATCTACCAGCTACGGCTGGCTTCCAAGCGTGCGCATGGAGCAAGTGCGCAGCTCGCGCAGCTCCGGTCAGTGCGGGAACGCGAGCGTTTCTCCAGAGATCTGCACGACATCCTCGGATATAGCCTGTCGGCCATCACGCTCAAGGCCGAGCTCACCAGGACGCTCGTCGGCAGCGAACCCGCCCTGGCTCAGGACGAGCTGGCCGAGGTGGTTGAACTCGCACGGCAGGCGGCGACGGACGTGCGGCTGATGGCTGGCGGCTACTACAACATCTCGCTGGCGCGGGAGGCGGCATCGGTCGCTTCCCTGCTTTCCGCGGCGTGCATCACGCCCCGGGTCGAGATCGACTGCGGGGCGCTTGACGACCAGGTCGACGCCGTGCTGGCGACGGTGCTCCGTGAGGCGGTCACCAACATCTTGCGGCACAGCGCGGCGCGGAACTGCGCTATCGAGGCGAACCGGGTTGACAAGATGATCACGCTGAGTGTGACCAACGACGGCGTACCACGGCGGGTGACGTCCGGCCCGGCCGGTCACGGCCTGCGGAACCTGGCCTGGCGGCTGGAAGCCCTCGGCGGGGAGCTGAGCACCGGGGCCAGCCGCGATGATCAGTTCAGCCTGCTGGCCAAGGTCCCCGCGCAGGAAGCACCGCCCGACCCGGACCGCAGCGCCGCGGCCGCCCCGATGAACCGGGCCTCAGCGGGACCACAGCGGTCATGAGCTAGGCGGATCTCATGGTCTGCGCGTTGGCAAATTCGGCCTGAGCTGGCGTCACGTCGGCGGGCTGAGGCTCAAAGTCGGGCAGGGCGAGGAGAATCGGCAGGTCCGTCGGACGTCGGGGGCGCAACTCGATCCTGGCGGAGATGACGGTGCCGGCGTCGACCGTCACCGGGCCGTCTCCGCCGACAAGCAGCGTCCGGCGGGTCCACGGCTCGGGGTCCGTGTTGTCCGCTATTGCTACCGCACGGAGGAACCACGTGCCCTCGGGCACCCCCGCCAGCTCAAATGAGCAGGGCACGGCCGCGACCGGCGCCTCGATGATGCCCGCGGCGGCAGGCTGCCGCTGCACGATAGGGGTATCGAAAGCCCCCAGGTACACCCGCCCGCAGGCGTAGCCCCGCGGAAACACAATGGTGCCGGTTACCGTCGCCTGCGGTGCGGACGATGACCGCTGCGGGCGCGGCAGCTCCAATCCTTCGCTACGCGATATGCGGCGGAAACGACCAGGCGCGATGCCGACGCTGTCGGTGAAGTGGTTGCTGAACGAGCCCAGGCTATTGTAACCGACGGCGAACGCGATCTCCGTTACGTTCATCCGGGTATTCAGCAGCAGTCGCTTCGCCTGGTAGATGCGGATAGCGGAAAGAAATCTCCCAGGGGTGACGCCAGTGGCATCCCTGAAGGTACGGCAGAAGTGAAACCGGCTCAATATCGCGCTTTTGGCGATATCGGCGAGAGACAGCGGCTCGCTATATCTCTCGTAGAGGAATCTGATCGCACGTTCCTCGGGGCTGCTCACTTGTTTGCTCTCCCTCGGGTAGCATGGTCACCTACGGTCAGATAGCAGTACGGGTGGAGCGAGTTTCATTGATCAACGTGTTTGATCAAGCCCTTACGATTACAATGCATCATGCCCCTCGCGTGCCGGTCGAGCCCATCTCGCGCTCCGCTAGAATCTGACTTGACCCGCGCATTTATGAGCTCACTAAAGCAATCAGCGAGATAGGCAAGCCGACCGCGAGATGATAGCGATCATCTTCAAACGCCCGCGAACGTAAAATATTTTGTGATCTTAAACGGGCGGCTTGAGGGGAACCTTTGAAGATGGCATCGCGAGGTCCTGGGTAATGGCGAGCCCGGCGGGCCTGGCTCATAAAAAGCCGGGGGCTGACCAGCCGCGGGCTACGCCGGCGGATTGCCGTGCTTGCGCGGCGCCATCTCCGGACGCTTCTGGCTGAGCAGATCCAGCGCCCGTGAGATCACGGCACGAGTATCCGCCGGATCGATCACGTCGTCGACGAGGCCTCGCTCGGCCGCGTACAGGGAATGCATCAGCTCCTCCTGGTACTCGGCCGCGAGCTGCTCCCTGAGCTGATCCGGGTGGGCGGCGGCGGAAAGTTCCCTGCGGTGCAAGATGCCGACCGCCGCCGCGGCCCCCATGACGGCGATCTCGTTCGTGGGCCAGGCAAAGGACAGGTCCGCGCCGACGGACCGGGAATCCATCACGATGTAGGCGCCCCCGTAAGCCTTGCGCAGGATGACCTGGACCCGCGGCACGGTCGCGTCGCAGTACGCGTACAGCAGCCTGGCGCCGTGGCGGATGATGCCGTGGTGCTCCTGCCCCACACCGGGGAGGAATCCTGGCACGTCGACCAGCGTGACCAGCGGGATGTTGAACGCGTCACAGAACTGAACGAACCTGGCCGCCTTCTGCGACGCGTCAATGTCAAGCACCCCGGCCCGGACCAGCGGCTGGTTCGCCACGATGCCCGCGGTCCGGCCGCCGAAGCGGGCGAGCGCGCACACGATGGTCCGTCCCCAGTCGGCGTGCAGTTCCAGGGCCTCGCCGTGATCGGTGATCTCGGCGATCACCGCGCGCATGTCGTAAGGCTTTCGCGGCGACGCGGGCACGATGTCAAGCAGCCGCGGGCACTTGCGGTCCGGGGCGTCGTCGGCCGGGACCACGGGCGGGAGATCGTGGCTGTTGGCGGGCAGCAGCGAGACGAGATACCGGACGTCCGCCAGGCACGACTCCTCGTCGTCATAGGTGAACGTGGCTACCCCCGACTGCCTGCCGTGCACCTGGGCCCCGCCCAGGTCCTCGTGCGTTATCGACTCCCCCGTCACCGCCTTCACGACATCGGGCCCCGTGATGAACATGTAGGAGGTACCGCGGACCATGAAGACGAAGTCGGTCAAGGCCGGTGAGTAGGCCGCCCCGCCCGCGCACGGCCCCAGGATGACGCTGATCTGCGGTATCACCCCGGAGGCGCGTACGTTGCGGCGGAAGATGCCGCCATACCCGGCAAGCGCCGTGACCCCTTCCTGGATCCGCGCGCCACCGCTGTCATTGAGGGCGATCAGCGGCGCGCCGGCGGCGAGCGCGAGGTCCATCACCTTGGCGATCTTGGCGGCGTGGGCTTCTCCCAGGGAGCCGCCCAGGATCCGGAAGTCCTGCGCGTAGACGAATACGCTGCGGCCGTACACGGTGCCGGCCCCGGTCACGACGCCGTCCGTTCGCGCCCCGCCGGCACCGCCGGCCGGGCCAGCGCCGCCTTCGCGCCGCCGGAAGAGATCAAGCTCGATGAAGGATCCCTGGTCGAGCAGGCGCTCCAGCCGTTCCCGCGCGGTCAGCTTCCCCTTGGCATGCTGACGCGCGGTCGCGAGCTCGTCGCCGCGCATGGCCGCCTCGCGCTCCACCTCGATGCGGTGCAGAAGTTCGTGCGCTGCGTCCCCGGCGGGTTGCGGAGTCGCCTCGGCGGTCACGCGCGGCACACCCTGACCGGCAGCCCGCCGCGCACCCGGAGCGCCAGCATGGCTTCGGGTTGCGGGCGGGCGCCCGCGGCCAGCTCGAACCGGAAGTCACGCGCGACCATGGCCGCGATCAGGGTCGCCTCCATCATGCCGAGGTGGCTCCCGACGCAAACCCGCGGCCCAGCCCCGAACGGGATATAGGCATACCTGTGCGTGGTGACCGCGGCCGAGGTCGCGAACCGCTCCGGCCGGAACTCGTCGGGCTCCGGCCAGAAGCCTGGATGGCGGTGCAGCGTGTACGGGCAGATCATGACGTCGGCGCCCGCCGGGATCCGGTAACCGTCGATCTCGTCGGCGGCGACCGACTTGCGCGTCAGCCCCCAGACCGGAGGATAGAGCCGCATGGCCTCCTGGATCACCGTCGTGGTGTACGGCAGGCGGGCCAGGTCCTCATGGCCTGGCGTACGGTCACCGAGCACCTCGACTGCCTCCGCGTGCAGGGCCGCGGCGGCTTCCGGATGACGGCTGAGCAGGTACCAGGTCCAGGACAACGTGCTCGCGGTGGTCTCGTGCCCCGCGAGCAGGATGGTCACGAGCTCGTCCCGCAGCACCCGCCACCGCGCCCGCGCGTCCGGCTCGCTGGCGTAGGCGGCCGACAGCAGCGAGAGCAGGTCAGTCCCGTCCCGTGCGCCGGCCTGCGTCCGGGACGACACCAGCACCTCAACGGCCTCCTCGAGCTGGCCCCTGGCCCGCCGGAACCGGTAGTTGCGCGGCAGCGGCAGCCAGATCGGGAGAGCGCCGAGCGTCACCATCTCGAACATGGCCTGATCCTGCGCGACCTCGAACGCCGGCCCGAGCATGCGCAGCGGGGACAGATCGGCGGCGAGCAGCGTCTTGCCCAGGACGCTCATCGTCAGCTGGGTCATCTCCTCGGCTAGGTCGACGGTGCCGCCCACCCGCGCGTTGAGCCTGCCGACCAGGGCTTCGCCGGCGTCGGTGACCACACTGGTGAACCCGGCGAGGCGATCGCGGCGGAACGCGGGCGCGATGATCCGGCGCTGGCGCTTCCACACCTCGTCCTCGCTGGTGAGCAGACCATCGCCGAGTATCCGCCGCCGCGCTTCGGCCAGGCCCATGCCCTTGTGATAGTTACTCGCGTTGTCCGACAGGACGTGCTTGGCGTGGTCGGGATGGTTGAAGAAGTAAATGGTCTTCGGGCCCATGGCGAACCGGACCACATCGCCGAACTCGCTGGCCGCGTCCGTGAGCAGGCTCAGCCGGTCGAACCAGAGCTTGCGCAGCAGGCCGGGCACCGCGAGCATCGACGGCCCGGGATATTCACGCCCGCGGGCCGAGGACACGGGCGACGCTGAACCGGGCGGAGCAGGCTCGGTAACGGTCATGCGGACTCCTCGATAGCCCGGGACTTGGTGAGCCGCGGCTGATGGAAGTCACCGCAGAAGAAGAGCAGGGCGTCGTCTTCCGGCCCGGAGCCGCTGGCCAGTACGGAGCCGATGAAGATCTCGTGGTCCCCGCCGACGTAGGAGTCAGTCAGGGCACAGTCGAGCCAGGCTAGAGCGCCGTGCAGGATGGGCGCTCCGGTGCTCGGCCCGGGTGACCACTCGACCGAGCTGAACTCGTCGCCGCCGCGCGGCCTGGAGTGATCGGCGAAGTACCTCGCCAACGGCTCCTGGCGGGCGGACAGCATCGAGACGGCGAAGCTGCCGGCAGCGAGCACCGTCTGGTAGATCGCGGCGCTGCGGTCCACGCAGACCAAGATGAGCGGCGGGTCGAGCGACACTGACGTGAACGCGTTCGCCGTCATGCCGCAGGGGGTCTCCCGGCCGGCGGCCACCACCATGACGCCGGTCGCGAATCGCCCGAGGACCGACCGCAGCGCGGTTCTGCCCGAGACCGTGCTGACTGGGAACGGCACGCTCACGCCCTGCCTCCGGTGCCGACGGCGGGCGCCCGCTGCTGCGGCACCTTGATCGTGTAGCCCTCCAGGGCCCGCCGCAGCTGCTCCGGCACCCGCGTCGGGGAGGTGGCTCCGTTGGCGCCCTTCATGCACGCGATCCGCTGCCGGCCGCGGGCCACGAGCTCCTCCCGGCCGTCGGAGGCGATGCGCACGTAATCGAAGGCGAAACTTATCTGCGACTGGGTCAGTTCTTCCAGGCGCATCCTGATCGCCAGCTCGTCAAAGGCCGTGGCCTCGGACAGGTACTCGCACTCTGCTTTGATGGTGAAGAGCTTCAGCCCGTCGCGCAGCTCGTCCAGCACGCTGGGCGCGTGCTCGAGCAGGAACATTTCCCGGCAGCGTCCCTGCCAGCGCACGTAGTTGGCGTAGTAGACGTTCCCGACGAGGTTTGTCTCCTCAAAACCCACCACATGCCGGTATTCGTAATACTGTTCCATTTCCGTCCTCTTCTGTCAGGATCGTGAAGATCACAAGGTCCGGTTGGTCCAGCACAGATGTGACGAAGGTGACGATCTTCGCCGCCCCGGACTCGAGCAGTACCCACCCGGGCGGGCCGCCCGGGGCCAGCGTGATAGGTCCGGACAAAGTCCGTCCGGCCTTGCGGAGACATTCCACGGCGCTCCAGACCCTGGTGGCCGCGACGGAGGGACCCTCTTCCTGCTCGCGCTGGATCAGCTCGGCCAGCGCGAACTGCTCGGTCGTCAGGAGCAGCTGCCAGTCCTCCGGCAGCCGATGCTGGACGTTCTCGACATCGCAGGCCACACTGCCGTGGCCGGCCACGGCGAGCGTCACCCCGGCCCCGTGCGAGGCGGAGATAGCGATGTCTTCGTCGGCAATCGCCGGTTTCCCGTCACCGCGGTAGGTGACCACCACGGGCCGGTCCAGCATCCGCCCCACCGCGACCTTGGTCTGCCTGCGCCGGGCGTCACGGCCCTTCGCGCCCGACGGAGGATCCGGTTCCACCGCCACCCGCACTCCGCTGCCGGCGAGCTCGGCGGCCTGCCGTTCCAGGAAGGGCCCGAGCAGCGGCGCAATCCACGGTCCGCGGCCGTCGTTCTTGCGCACGGCCTGCAGCCGCAGCCCCTCCCAGCGCTCCAGGATCTGCCCGTCTTCGGCGCAGACCTCCAGGTCGTAGGTATAGGTGTCGCCGTCCCGGTGCCGCTCCACCGCGTGCAGGATGACCGGCCCGGTGAGCTGGTCCGGTCCGGCCGGATAGATCCGCTCGACCCCGGCCGGAAGCAGCGTCGCGTTCGGGACACAGCACTGGATGCCGTGCATGAACGCGTCACGAGCGCCCGGGTCCCCCAGGACCAGGGTCCGGGAGAAGTACGAGCCGAACCATTCATCGCCGGAGCCGGCCGAGATCTCCACCGCACACGAGGTGGCCGCGAGCCTGCGGTAGCCCTGGACCCGCTGGAAGCGCTTGCCCTGGAAGAAGATGCCGCCGTACAGGTCGGTCGCGGCATCCAGCGGAATCCGGGACTTACCGAGCGCAGACACCACCCGGTCCGCGGCAAACGGGCGCTCGCCCGTGTGCCGCAGCGTCGCGCGGAAATGATCGGCCTGGAAGCCAGTGTCGCCGCTGCGGATGGCGACATCGACGCTGCCACCCCGGTTGAGCGCGGCGATCCGGATCGTCACCTGGCCGTCCGGCGGCACCACGATCGGCCGGAGGAACTCCACGTTTTCCAGCACGACCGGTCGGCCGGGGGCGGCCAGCACCGCCGCCTGGGCCATGGCCTCCATGCCGAGCACCGCGGGAAACAGCAGGTCGCCGTCGAGCAGGTGATCGACCAGGTAAGGGTCACCGTCCGCGGAAAGCTGGGCGTCGGCGATCAGCTCGATGCCCGGGTAGTAGACGCGCGGTGAGTCGATGAACCGGGTCAGCGGCAGCTCGCGCGGCTCCAGCGTAATCGTCGGCAGGTTACCGGCCCGGCTCATCACCACCAGGCTGGCCGGTACCGCCGGGGTGGCGAGGACCCGGTGCAGCATCTCGATGCCGGCGTCGAGTGAGATGGGGCTGATCCCGTCCCTGATCAGGGACTCAAGGACCCCGAGTTTCTCGCCCATCCCGGCCCCGGACCAGACAGACCACTCCAGGGCCACGTACCGGCAGTCCGGGTGAGTTTCCTGCAGCCCCTTGGTCATGTCGGTGAGCCAGTCATTGGCGGTGGCGTAGTCCGCCTGGCCGCGCAGCCCGGCTCGCCCGATGATGCTGCCGAACGTGATCACCAGCTTGAGCGCGCCCGGATCCACCGCGGCGAGCAGCGCCTGCAGGCCGCCGATCTTCGGTGCCAGCGTGGCCCGGAAGGCCGCCTCGTCCAGGCTGGCCAGCGGGGCCGGCGCGTTCCGCCCGGCACCGTGCAGGACGGCCGTGACCGGACCTAGATCGATGTCGACCCGCGCGACCGCCGCCGCCACCTCGCTGGGCGAGGTGACGTCGGCCCGGATGTAGGCATGCCTGACTCCGGCGGCGTCGATCCGGCGCAGGTTAGCCGCGAGCTCGGTGTCGGTGGCGGGATCGGATCGCCCGAGCAGAGCGATAGCCGCGCCGGTCTCGGTCGCCAGCGTCAGCGCGCATTCGGCCGTAATGCCCTTTCCGCCGCCGCTGACCAGCAGCACGTCACTGGGCCCGAGCGGCAGTTCGGCGGCGCGGTCGGCCAGATACGTGACGGGCCTGAGCAACGGCACCCGCCGGGTGCCCGCCGCGTCATAGTTCACCTCGCTGAATCCGGCGGTCGCGGCGACGTCACCCACGACCGCGTCCGCGAGTTCCGCGGCCCGCGCCGCGGGAATCGTCGCAGGCAGCGGGAAGGTGACGATAGTGACCGGCACGGCCGGCGCTTCCAGGTGCAGCGTCTTGGCCAGCCCGGCGGCACCGCGCCGGTCCTGAACGGCCACGAAGCGGCATGGCCCGGCGTGCGCCAGCGCGGCCCGGGCC
>JALYVS010000657.1 GCA_030853115.1 Actinomycetota bacterium | reverse complement strand
GAGCTGCTCATCGACCGCGTGATCGTCACCGACGACCAGGTCGAGATCCGCTACGTCCTCCCCACCTCCCCCGAGGGACCGCACCGCCCTTTTTGCCAGTTGCGTAAAGACCATCTCTACGTGCCAGAGGTCGTGGTAGCGGCTGATGACCTCGCCGGGGGGCATGACGGAGGCGGGCAGGTTCGTGACGTAGCCCTTCAGCCCGGCCAGCTTCCTCGCGCGGGCGAGCGACTTCTCGTCCAGGGCCGGGGTTCCGCCGGCGTTCTTGACGAACCGGGGCGTGCGGGCGGACTTCGCGCCGCTGATGACGTCGCGGGCGCGGTTCTCCTGGGCAGTGAGGGTCCTGTTGTCCCGCGCGAACCGTTTCGCGGAGAACGCCCAGACCGCCCGCCAGGATTTGGGGTGGTCTTGCCGTCCCCAGGCGGGCTCGGCCCGCAGGGCGGGGTCGTTGTCCTTGTTCTTCCCGGTCTTCGGGGTGACGGTGTCGATGACCTGCCCGTCGGTGAAGGCGTCGCCGTGCCAGCGGAAATGCGACTCCAGGTCGACCGGGGCCTTGGTGACCCGCGAGCCGACGATGAACCCCAGCCCCGCCTCGTCCAGGCCGGCCAGGTTCGCGGCCGACAGCATGCCCGCGTCGGCGACCACGACCATGGCCTCGAGCCCGTGCCGGGCCTGGAACTGCCGGATCACCGGCAGGATCGTGAGCTTCTCCGCCTTGCTGCCCTCGAAGCAGCCGATCTCGAGGGGGAAGCCGTGCCGGTCGACGAGCAGCCCGACCACGACCTGCGGGTCGACCCGCCGTTCTTTCGAGTAGCCGACCTTGCGCAGGGCGTCCTCGTGCTCCGCCTCGAAATACAGCGTTGTCACGTCGTAGAGGACGAGGGAGATATCGCCGCTGGCCAGCGCGTGCGCGAAGCACAGTTCGGCGACCTTGTCCCGGTAGCCGCGTCCCGCGCAGCGGGCCAGGGTGCGGCGCATGGTCTTGTCGCTGGCGGCCTTGCGGCCCAGTTCGGCCAGGACCCGCCCGGTGTCCAGGATCGAGGTCGGCTCGACGACCCGGGCCAGGACCAGGTCCCGGAACGCGTCATCGCCCAGGGTGCCGAATCCCAGGCCGTTGTAGACGCTGTCCAGCGCCTCGAACAGGAGCCGCGAGTCGGTCGACACCACCCGTGCCGCCCCTGTGACCGCCGGGGCCTCGCCAGGAGGCTCCGTGCCGAACAGTGCCGGGCTAGCCTCCCGCGTCACGAGCCGGGCCCGCGGCACGGAAGGCTTGATTCCCAGGTCAAACGCGCCCTGGGCGGGATCGGCCAGCATCTTCCGCGCCCGCTCCAGCAGGATCCCCAGCTCGGCCTCGGTATGGGCAGATCCCACGTGCGCCACGATCTTCCGCCGCCCGCCGTCGTACTCGGCGATCTGCACGGCCGTCGCCCCGGACGCCGTCCGCACCCGCCGAATCCACGCCACGGCATCGACCTTAGGGCACCAATTAGTGCCTGAAACTCGCCTTCGCCGACGACATCACTCCAGGTCAGGAAGCCGAGATCTTCGCCAGCGAGACTGAGTGACCAAACTCAGGTGACACGCGGCTGGTGCGCAGCCTGTGGCATTCAGTGATCACCTTCGCCCTGGACGCCGGAGCCTTCCGGCGCGACGTCCAGGACTATGCCGGCCATAAAGATCCCCGCACCACCCGCCGGTACGACCACTCCCGCGACAGCCTCGACCGCAACGCCGCCTACACCGTCGCCGCCTACCTGGCGTAGCACAGCCTGCTCGTTATCAGGTCCCTGACGTGACCGGAATCGGCGCCGTGACCGACCAAAATTGCCGCCGCGCTCGCCAAGGCTGACCGGCCCGGCCCACGGTCTCCGACGGGCTCCCAGTGATGTGGGCGGCTGGTCCGGGGGCTGGCTGGGGTGGCGCGGACGATGCGGTCCCGGGCGCTCATCCTGGTTAGTAGGGCGGAGGCGACATTCTGCGGGCGGTCGGAGGCAGGCAGCCGCCTCGTGCATCAACCCGGGCGAGCAGATGGTCGAGATCGGCCCTGGTGTAGTGCTGGCCGGCGCGGGCGGGCTATGGCGTTTCGGCGGTTGCCCAGCTGGCCAGGAAAGGCAGTGCGCGTTCGGTCGCCGAATCCGGTTCGATCGCGTAAACCACGAGGTGCTGGTCCGGGACGTGCGGCGCGGTGATCACTTCGATGTGGAAGTCGAGGGGACCCGCTGCGGGATGGGAGATCCGCTTGCGAACGGAGGCGTAGTCGCGCACAGTGTGGTCATCCCACCAGCGGGCCACGTCTGGATCGGTGCAGCGCAGCCGTTCGACGGAGGCCGCGAGGCGCGTGTCGTCGGGGTGCCTGCCTAGCTCCATGCGCATGGTCGCGACGGCGGCCGCGGCGAAGTCGGCCCAGTTGGCGATCCGCTCGCGGGCCAGCGGCTCGCGGAACAAGTAGTCGGTGAATGACGAGCCGGGCGGCAGCGGGTGACCGAGCACCGCCCTTAGCAGGGCGTTGCGCGCCAGCACCTCGCCGCGCTGGCCGAGCAGGAGCACCGGAATGTGGTCGAGGGCCGTGGCCACCCGGAGCAGGCCGGGATCGGCCCGCTGGGCCGTGACCGCCGCCCGGCGGGCCCGGCCGGGCGGGGC